>NZ_JBPXRR010000002.1:0-233707 GCF_051842935.1 Pseudalkalibacillus sp. Hm43
AGGATCAAACTCTCCAATAAAGTGTTTGATTGCTCATTAAATGTAAATCGAAATTGATTCAGGGTTCTTATAAAAAGACCCGTTTCACGCTTGGCTTTTGTTCAGTTTTCAAAGAGCTGTTTCCTTCGATGTCGACCCGCAAAATACGATGTCTTTTATCGAAGAATTTTGTTTGTCGTTGTCTTAACAGCGACTTTTATAGAATATCATCTGCAAGCTCCGCTGTCAACGACTTTTTTTGCTGTTTTCTTTTTTCTTTCGTGGTTTACAAAAGAAATATCCCGCCGCCTTCCGTAGCGACGAGATATAATATACCATGCTTCAAAAAGAAGTGTCAATAACAATTTCGTAATTAATTTAGATGTTTGTCTATAAGTAGTTCACCATTCAATTGGATCACTTAATGGAGAATTCTATCTATAAAGAATGACTTACTTTCTGAACTGATAAGTCCTGTGGTAAATCCCTTTCCCCTTTGTTTCGTTACGAACGACTTGAATGTACTCTTTTTCGATAAGATGCTCAATCATTGCTCCTAGATCGATCTTATAATCTTCCATTTCAGGATGCTGCATCAATTCATAGAAAGACCAAGAATCGACTTTTGTCTGCATGATATCTTTCAGATGACGAGAACCAAGCTCCGTTTTGGATGAGAGAGAAAACTCATTTGCCAGAAGTAACAGTTCAATCCGTTTATGGATCGGTTCATCACTGGACGTCAATTCTTCATATAATTTGTAGATTTCCGGTTCAATCTGTCTCACCTGGTTCCAAACCGTTACCTCTGGATAGAAACCATGTTCAATGACAGATAACCTCGCTAGATGATGTAGGGCATGGATAATATTATTGTAAGCATCAAGGTAATGACCGGCATAATATAGTTCTTTTCCATCTGAAAAACGACGGACAAGCTTTGCGAACTCGATACCGATCTTCTTCTTACGTTCTGCAAGAGGAAAATCGTTGATCCTCTTCTTCAATGCATCTACGAATTCATTTCGATCAAACAATACTTTACCATTGACTACCCAATCCACGACTCTTCGGTGCGAGCCGAGCATCAACCATTCATTGAGCTGCTGGAGGTCGACCACATGAAGGGCTGCCTTTTTATCCTCAAACTCATAATGCTTGACCTGCCATGAGTCTTCTGCTTTTTCCACAATAATGAACAAAATGACATCGAAGTGATCCGTCGAAGGGCTGAACGCTTTGTGCTTCTCGACCAACAATACCCCCAGGGTTTCCTCTCGACTAGCTCTTTCCTGATAGAGCGGTCGTAATATATCTTCCATCTTTTCAATCATCTCCTGTATGAATGTCCGTGTTCTTCACTTTTTACATTATTCCATATGATATCGGTTTTTCCTTTTACAATATGAAAAGTTAAAAGATTGTTCATGATTTCGAAAAATATCTTTGCTATACTGTGTGCAGGAGGAATGTATATTATGGATATCAAATATACAAGTAAAATAAATAAAATCAGGACCTTTGCACTAAGCCTCGTGTTCATCGGAATCGTGATTATGTATGCAGGTCTTTATTTTAAAGCCAGCTTTACTGTTATGACCATCTTCATGTTAATTGGATTTCTTGCAACATTATCGAGCGCTGCCGTATATATATGGATCGGAATGTTATCCACGAAAGCTGTTCAGGTCGAATGCCCGAACTGCAACAAGGTCACAAAAGTGCTTGGTCGTGTAGATGCATGCATGTTCTGCAAACAACCGCTAACGTTGGATCCTAACCTTGATGGTGTGGAATTCGATGAAAAGTATAATCACAAAAAGAAGAGCAAAGAAAAAAGCTGAGGTATGGACCTCAGCTTTTTTTAGTGGACTTTTTGACAATCCGGACAAGTGCCATACACTTCCATCCGGTGATTATTTACTTTAAAACCGGTAACATGTTCCGCAACGTTCTCGACTTCATCCAATCCTGGATAAGAAAAATCGACGATCTTACCACATTCCTCACAGATGACGTGGTAGTGATCGGTTGTTACACAGTCAAACCGGCTGGATGAATCACCATAGGTCAATTCCTTGACGAGTCCAGCGTTTTTGAATACACGCAAATTGTTATAGACGGTCGCAACACTCATATTTGGAAACTTGCTTTCTAATGCTTTATAAATCTCATCTGCCGTTGGATGAGACAACGTTTGAATCAAATACTCTAAAATCGCATGACGTTGGGGCGTTATGCGAACTCCCGCATCTTTCAACGTATCAACCGCTGTCTGTAATCGGCTTTCTTCATGAGTCATCGTCATGCACCTCTCTTCCGAAAGACATTCTTACTTTATAATATTTATAAATAGTGTACACGGTACTTGTGAATGTTGTCAATTAAAACCCTTATGGTGCTTGACTTCACTCTTCTTCATGCAGAATAGGTTCAGTCATACCTGATTGCTGGTTTACATATCTCGCTGCGACGAACAAGAAATCCGACAAGCGGTTCAAATAGGAAAGTACGAGCGGATTGACGTCTTCGATTGCTACGGCTTGACGCTCAGCGCGCCTTGAAACCGTTCGTGCGACATGAAGGGCTGAAGCCGATTGTGAACCTCCAGGCAAGATGAACTGCTTTAATGGCGTAAGTTTATCATCCCAACGGTCAATCGCTTCTTCGAGGAAAGAAATATCCTTTTCTTCGAGCGTCCATCCGACCTTTTTCCCTTTCGGTGTCGCAAGTTCCGCTCCGACATGGAACAGGACCGTTTGGACTCTTAGCAATGTTTTCTCGAAATCGACCTTCCATTCCCGATCATTCTCGTCCAAGTGACTAAGAGCCAGACCGATCATCGAGTTCGCCTCGTCACACGTACCATACGCCTCTACTCTTGCATCGTTTTTAGGGACGCGATCTCCATAAACTAATGACGTTGTGCCTTTGTCGCCTGATTTTGTGTAGATCTTCATTCTTAATACCCCCTATTAACATCGATTTTATTCATATAGTTCCCTTCACCAGTCCGGTACACGCGGAGATTAGAGAGGAATTGTTCAAATGCTCTGTCCTGATATTGAGGTGTAATACCCGAAATATGCGGAGTGACGGTCACATTCTCCATTTCCCATAGGACGCTGTCTTCTGGTAAAGGTTCTTCTTCCATGACATCCAGTACAGCATGAGCGATCTGGTTTTCACGCATCGCTTCAACCAGACCATCCTGGTCGACCGTTGTCCCTCTTCCGATATTGATAAAAACAGCATGCTCTTGCATCTGCTCGAAATGTTCTTTTTTCAAAAGTTGATGCGTTTCCTTCGTCCTTGGTAACACGGAAACGAGGAAATCCACTTCTTGTAACAGGCTGTCAAGCTCAGAGATTTTCATCGTCTCATCGAAATGATCGGCAGGGTTTCCACTTCGGTTTACGCCAATCGTTTTCATGCGGAAAGCTTTTGAGAGCCTTGCAATTTCCGAACCTATCGCACCTGCTCCTAAAACACCAATCGTCTTCCCATGAAGTTCTTCCATCTTAACGCGGCGATTCCACACTTTATCCTTCTGGTTCTCATGAATCAGCGCTAGATTACGGGTAACCTGAAGCATCATCCCAATCGTGTATTCGGCCATCGGTACCTGGTGGATGCCTCTTGCATTTGTAACGAGCATGTTTCGTTCTTTAATCGCCTGGAATGGCATCTTATCGAGACCAGCCGATAGAACATGAATCCATTTCAAGTTGGTCGCTACTTGTATGGATTCGGGTTTTAAATCTTCCCCATACGTCAGGAGGATATCGGCCTCAGGTAAATAAGGAGTCGCTTCCTCAATGTTCTGGCAGAACTGCCACTGGATATCTGGATAGTCCTTCGTCAATTGATCTTTAATTCTAGAACGGATTTTAGCTGAAGATACAATGAACATCGTTGTTCCACCTCTGTTATATATGTAGGATTACAAGTTTATCATTGAAGGATTGAATTCTCAGTTGCCGTTAAAGACTCTTTCGCACCCTGAAAACTGTAATTCTCCATTTTCGGGCATCGCAAGCCTCAAACTCACTGCCATTTCAAGTTTTCTGACGATTTAATCGTATCATAAAGGGGTTCTAAGTAAAAATAAAAACGAGGTTGTAGGAACCCCGTTTTTACCTATTACATATTCTCTTTAATGTAGTTGAGCGCTTCTTCTACGTGATCTTTCACGCGAACCTTGCGCCATTCTTTGACGAGTTCTCCATCTTCATCAATGATGAAGGTCGAACGGACAATGCCCATATACTCTTTCCCGAAATTCTTCTTCAGTTGCCAGACACCGTATTGCTCGGCAACCTCATGATCCTCATCTGCCAGTAGCAAGAATGGCAGATCATGCTTCTCGATGAATTTCTTGTGACGGTCTATCGGGTCAGGGCTGACACCGAGTATCACAGTGTTCTGATCACTGAATTCGCTGTGGTGATCTCTGAAGTCACATGCTTCCGTCGTACAACCTGGCGTCATGTCTTTCGGATAGAAATACAACACGACATTTTTTCCTTTGAAGTCAGAGAGGCTAACCTTCTCTCCATTGTTTGCTTCTAGTGTGAAATTTGGTGCTTTTTCTCCTGTTTTAACAGTCATGTTCGAGAACCCTCCTATACATAATCGATATCCGTGTCCGAAAACTGGACATCTTCCTGCTTTAAGGGTACCCAATCTTCAATTCTGTTACAAGTAATCAGTCCGTATCAACGACTGTTGAAAGGACGAATGCAGCTGGCAGAAGGTAACCGACCAGTGCTTCTATGACAGAGATCCACCTGCCGAGTCCGACTGGGGTGATGTCTCCATAACCGACGGACAATAAGGTGACCGCGCTGAAATAGGAAACCGCTTCAGTCAATTCGGTAAAATCTCCGTTAACCGGTACCCCACCTTCCATCAGGACAGGAACACCCGTGATGATGAGTGTAAAGTAGATCGATCCGAAGCCAAAGATGATGATGGAATAAACGATGAATAAAGCCATCAAGTCTTCAAACGAGATGAACTTCCTAGGTTTTTTATGTGAAGGACGGGGATGTCGAAAGAATGACATGATACTTCTTTGGATGATGAAAAACACGACACAAATGACACCAACAATCATTAATAGATCCATCCAATCCACCTCTCCACAATGTATGCGGAAAGCGGGGAAAAATGGACAGGTTTTTACCGCACGAAAAAACCCCCACTATTGTGGAGGTCCCTTCCCTTAGTCTGCAACTGCAGCGATCCGTTTGATCTGCTGATCGTCCGCTTCTGAAATTTTAAAGCTGACATGCCCGTAAGTGAATTCGTCCCCTTCTATGACTTCGGAAGTTTGGGATAAGATCCAGCCTCCGATCGTATCGAGTTCGGAGTCGTCTATATCCAATCCGAAGAACTCGTTCACATCGGCAATCAACGCTTTTCCATCCAGGATCGCATGTTGATCGTTCACTTTCTTGATTTGTGGTTGCTCTTCAATATCGAATTCGTCTCGGATTTCTCCGACGATTTCTTCTAATATGTCCTCTACCGTTACAAGTCCAGCCGTTCCGCCATACTCATCGATCAAGATCATCATATGGATCCGTTCACGTTGCATCTGGACAAGAAGGTTCTTGATCGGCGTGGTCTCGATCACTTTCGTTACCGGACGGATGAAATCCTCTATCGGTTTGTTTTCATTCTTCAACAATGAATTGAACACTTCTTTAATGTTCACGATTCCGACGATACGATCCTTATCTCCATCCGCTACAGGATAACGGGTATATTTTTCACGGCTCATCACTTCAATGTTTTCTTCCATCTCTTCATCCGTGAACATACAGACCATCTCAGTACGCGGTACCATGATTTCCTTAGCAGTCCGATCATCGAATTCGAAGATCTTATTCACGTAGTGAAGCTCAGATTGATTGATTTCACCACTCTTATAGCTTTCCGATAAAATAATTCGCAATTCCTCTTCCGAGTGGGCCATGTCATGTTCATTTGCTTGGCTGAAGCCGAGCATCCTGATGATCAAACGAGCAGAACCGTTCAAGGACCAAATGAATGGATACATGATTTTCGCAAACCAAATCAGTGGCCTTGCTAAAAGTAAACTGATGGTTTCCGCTTTCTGAATCGCAACTGTCTTTGGTGCCAACTCCCCTAATACGACGTGTAAAAAGGTGATCAAGGAGAACGCTATGATGAACGATAGCGTACTTGCAAGGGTCGGGGAAATTTCGAACTGCTCAAATACAGGATGCAGCAGTTTTTCAACTGTCGGTTCCCCCAACCAACCAAGGCCGAGCGCGGTGATGGTGATTCCGAGCTGACAGGCGGAAAGATACCCGTCCAGATTGTCGAGCACTTTACGAGCGGCTTTCGCCCGCTTGTTTCCTTCTTCAACAAGCTTATCGATCTTTGTGGATCTTACTTTTACAATTGCAAATTCTGCAGCGACGAAAAATGCGGTAGCCGCGATTAATATAGCGACAAGAATGAGATTAATGATTGCCACGGTTCGCCTTCCTCTTAAGAGAAGGCTTCACCTCCGTTATAAGATAATTTACTTCTATGTTCCCTCATAACCCCTAAAACATAACCTCGAATTAACTTCCTGCTCCTCGATACTTCGTCACACCTACATTCCATAGGAAAATCGAAAGGCCGAAGAACAAGATGCCCATGAACGGTGTCAAGAATGCGTAGCCGTACCACTCGGTTTTATCGAGGAAAAAGGCGGCTGGATATACACCGACAAAGGCGAATGGTAAAATCCACGTCAACACATATCGGATCACCTGGTGGTAGATGTCGACGGGATAGCGCCCGAAGTTCCCGATGTTGTACATCATCGGCATGATGGCAGTCCGGCTGTCCGACCAGAAGCTGACAGTTGCGAGACTGATGAAGATCCCTGCATAAACGAGGGCTCCTCCGATGACGAACAGGATGAACAGGATCGGGTCATACCAATCGATCGTCAGCCCAAGGTTGCTTCCGGCATAAAACATGACGACGAGTCCTGTGATGATCCCGAACATCGACTCCAGTTCCATACGCTCAAGGATGACCTGGAACAAACTGTGGATCGGTCTGGTCAGGATGCGATCCAGTTCTCCTTTTACGATATAACGCTCGTTGAAGTCCCAGATGTTGAAGAACGTCGAGAAAAAAGCGAATGGGACCAAAAAGAATCCGTAAATGAAAATGATTTCATCCTTCGTCCAGCCGCTTAACAATTTCGTGTGGCCGAAAACGACCAGGATGAAGATCAGGTTGACCGCCTGGAACAATAGGTCAGAGAGGAGCTCAACGACCATGTCCGAACGATAGGTCAAACGTGTCTTCATATATTGCCCGACATATTGCATGAAAATCGAAATATATCGCATGACAGATCAACCTCCTTGTATGACCATTTGTTTTTTTGCGAGCGTCCATAGGACCTGAATCGGAACAAGGAGAATGAGACACCAAACAAGTTGCATCATGATTGCGTTATACACTTCACTTCCGACAAACCCTTCTGAGAAGATCATACTCGGAACGTACGAAATGTATTGGAACGGAAACCATTCCATTGCCGATTGCGCCCATCCTGGATAGAAGCTGATCGGCAGGATCAATCCGGAAAACAGGTCGATGACGACGCGCTTCGCTCTCATCAGACCATCATTATTAAATAGGAAGAAGGTGATGATGCCTGTCATCAAATTGATCTGCGTATTGATGATGAAGCTGAAAATGATTGATATTCCGAAAAAACCCCATGTGGACAAGTTCGCTGAAAATTCCATCGGAAAAATGAGCGATACGATGAACATCCCAGGAACCGAGAAGAAGAATAACCGGAAGATCCCTTCTCCTAGCGCTGCCATCGTTTTCATATTCAAATAGTGATACGGCCGAATGAGTTCAACCGCTACTTTTCCCTCTTTTATTTCGAGCGCGATTTCACGGTCGATGTTATTGAAGTAAAAAGCACGAGCCATCCACGCAACTGCGATGTATGTAGTCATCTGGATGACGGAAAGTCCTTGAATGTCCTCTTTACCGCCATAGATGGCACTCCATAAAAAGTAATAAGCAGCGATGTTGATGCTATAGATGATGATTCCGCTGTAGTAATTTGTTCGGTAAGCGAGCATCATCAAAAACCGAATCCTGATCATTTCTATATATTTAGCCATGAATAACGCCTTCTTCATAGATGTTTCGGATGATCTCCTCGGTTGACGTTTCAAGGATCTTCAAGTCAAGAATCTGATGGTTGGAGACGACATCCCCGATGACTTGAGAGATGATGTCTTCATCGTTCGTTACGTTCGCAGTCCAAGTATTCGCGTTTTCCCCTGGCTCCCAGACAACCAGTTGTTTGCCTGTAGCGGCGTTCAGCTCTTCTCTCGACTTCGCCGCCTTAAAATGGAATTCGATCTGCTTGCCTTCGCCCCAGCTCGTTTTGAGCTGATTAAGTGCCCCGTCATAAATGATTTTACCTTCATCCAGCATGACGACCCGTTCGCATAACGCTTCAATGTCTGATAGGTCGTGAGTCGTCAACATGATGGTCGTGTTGTATCTTTCATTCAGTTCTTTTAAAAATTCTCGGATTTTCAGTTTGACGAGCACATCGAGACCGATCGTCGGCTCATCTAAAAAGAGCAACGGCGGATTATGAATGAGGGCGGCTGCCAATTCACATCTCATCCGTTGACCGAGTGATAGCTTACGAACCGGCCTGTCCAATAACGGTGCGATGTCGAGTGCTTCAATGACCATCGACATGTGCTCGTTATAATCTTCATCGGATACGTTGTACACTTTTTTGAGCAGGCGGAACGATTCCTGTACCGCAATGTCCCACCATAACTGGGACCGTTGACCGAAGACGACTCCAATCGTTTTCACAAACTTTTCCCTTTCCTTGTGCGGGTTCATCCCATTGATAGTGACTGTTCCATCCGTTGGAGTCAGGATGCCTGTAAGCATTTTGATCGTCGTCGATTTTCCTGCCCCGTTTTCACCGATATAACCGATCATCTCTCCAGGCTTCACATCGAGAGAAATCGAATCGACCGCTCGGTGGATTTTATAATTTCGTGTGAGCAGGTCACGGAAAGCCCCTTTGAGGCCTGATCTGCTCGAATACGATTTGAATTCTTTCGTCAGATTTTCGACATGTATCATCTTATCCATAAGTAAGTTCCCTCCAATTACACCATTAACAGTGTATACAACCCGAGAGTAAAAAGACAACTCAGTTGTTTTCTCTCGTCCATCCCCATATTGAGTAAGGAAGCAAAATGTGGATGAAATAGGATTCTGCGTAATCACCGAAACTTTGCTACAATATTCATTGAAGTGCCAGGCACCGAAAAAGAACTGTTGTTACATAAGGCTTTCAAAACGGTGCCTGGTACCAGCCCCAAAGCTGACTCTTCATTTATAGGGAGGTATTCTTATTATGGATCGAAATCGATCAGTTGAATTATATTCAGATGCACTTGAACATATCGTCGGTGGAGTGAACAGTCCATCGCGTTCCTTTAAAGCTGTTGGCGGAAGCGCTCCTGTTTTCATGGAAAAGGCGCAGGGCGCTTACTTCTGGGATGTCGACGGCAACCAATATATCGATTATCTCGCCGCTTATGGTCCAATTATTACAGGGCACGCACACCCTCATATCACAAAAGCCATCACGAACGCCGCAGAAACGGGTGTCTTATACGGCACACCTACACGACTCGAAAACCAATTTGCCTCTATGTTGAAAGAAGCGATTCCTTCTATGGAAAAAGTCCGTTTCGTCAACTCTGGTACAGAAGCAGTCATGACGACGATTCGTGTCGCTAGAGCTTACACAGGTCGGGATAAGATTATCAAATTCGCAGGATGCTACCACGGACACTCAGACCTTGTCCTCGTTGCGGCTGGATCCGGTCCGTCCACACTTGGAACACCGGACTCTGCAGGTGTACCGAAAAGCATCGCCCAAGAAGTGATTACTGTCCCATTCAATGATGTTGATGCTTTTAAACAAGCGATTGATACGTTCGGAGATGAAGTTGCCGGCATTCTCGTCGAGCCGATCGTCGGGAACTTCGGAATCGTCGAGCCGAAACCCGGTTTCCTGGAAGCGGTAAACGACATTGCTCATGATGCAGGCGCGCTCGTCATTTATGATGAAGTCATCACTGCTTTCCGTTTTATGTATGGCGGTGCTCAGAACCTGCTGAACGTTGAACCGGATATGACGGCACTCGGTAAAATCATCGGTGGCGGTCTTCCAATCGGTGCGTACGGCGGTAAAAAAGACATTATGGAAAAAGTCGCACCACTCGGACCAGCCTATCAAGCAGGAACGATGGCTGGTAATCCAGCTTCCATCTCAGCAGGTATCGCATGCCTCGAAGTCCTTCAACAAGAAGGCGTGTACGAAAAGATGGACCATTTAGGTGAAAAGCTTGAAACCAGCATCCGTCAGTTGGCCGAAAAATACTCCGTACCCCTTTCGCTTAACCGTTTGAAAGGCGCACTGACTCTGTATTTCGGTTCAGACGAAGTTGTCACGAATTATGAGCAAGCGGAACGAAGTGACGGAGAAATGTTTGCTCGTTTCTTCAATCTAATGCTGGATCAGGGCATCAACCTTGCGCCTTCAAAATATGAAGCCTGGTTCCTGACGACTGCTCATACAGAAGAGGACATCGATCAAACAATTCAAGCAGTAGAGCACGCTTTTAAAAACCTTTAACTTATAAGGAGGTTGACCCAACATGATCGGGTCAACCTTTTTCATTGTAATAGAAGTCTGTTTTGTATGGTTTCTGATCAATTCAACGGTTTTTCTGTTCATTTCAGCTTTTATTCTGTTCATTTCACTCCGTATTCTGGTCATTATGGAGGATTATTACATCATCCCTACATTACATTGCATACACAAACCAGATTTACGCACCTGTCTTTGAATCCTGGTTATAAGAAGGCTCCTCTGTTGATTCTACACTTGGCTTCTTTTCCTTCGAAAACACCCATCCACCGACCGCAATCAATATCAAAACGCCATAAAACGTCATTTTCCAGGCTGGTGACTTCGCGAAGCCTTCTTCAATAATCGCAAGTTCCGGGTGAGTCAATGTGTATACGGCCAGCTTCACCCCTACCCAACCCACAATAAGAAAGGCAGCAATTTCAAGCTTCGGACGAGACTCCAGCAATTTCACGAATACGTTTGCAGCAAATCGCATGATGATCAGTCCAATCAATCCACCGAAAAAGATGACCAGGAATTTCCCTCCATCTAGTCCACCAATGTTCGGTAGGTTCGTTTTCGGAAGTGTAACCGCTAGTGCGACCGCCGCTAATATCGAGTCTACTGCAAATGCAATGTCCGCCAACTCGACTTTCAAAACGGTACCCCAAAATCCAGATGCCTTCTTTTTAGCTTTGACCTTACCTTGTTTCCCGACCTTTTTGACCATCACTTTTCTAAAAATGTGGTTAAAGGCGATAAAGAGGAGATAAACGGCTCCAATCGCTTGCACTTGCCAAACGTTTACTAGAAATGAAATGGCGAAGAGTGAGCCGAAACGAAAGACGAACGCTCCTAACAATCCATAAAACAATGCTTTCTTTCGCTGCTCTTCCGGTAAATGTTTTACCATGATTGCTAAGACAAGAGCGTTATCTGCTGCAAGGAGTCCTTCCAATGCAATCAAGACCAAAAGAATCCAACCGTATTCCATGAGCACAGCAACTTCCATCTGTATTTCCTCCTTTTTTTCAGCTCACGTCACTTCACAAAAAAATGACCCTTACCTATTAGGTAAAGGTCATCAGAACATAAATAAAGACCTTTACCAACCGTACGGTAAAGGTCTTGCTAACAACACGATGTGCTGCCACTGGAACCGAGAGCATCAGCTCTGGAATGACGACTCCAATGTAAAAGCTACTCCCCTTTAGGAGCTATATTATTAGACTCATTTTACCCCCTTTTCATAAAATTGTAAATAGGTTTACATCTTCGTGTAGGAATTATTTAAAGTATTGATTTCTAGGAAGATTGGGTGTATAGTACGTTCATCACAAGGCTTATTTTGAGAAAGGGTTTTACGATAACATGAAATTCGGTGCTCGTATCATTAAGACAGGAGTCGCAATTTCACTCGCTTTATATATTACGATGTGGTTGAATCTGGATTCGGCATCCTTCGCTGCAATTGCTGCATTGTTTGCCATCCAACCGACCATCTACCGTTCCTATCAAACCATCATTGAGCAAGTCCAATCCAATTTGATTGGTGCGACACTTGCGATTATCGCCGTTCAGACATTAGGGAATGCACCGATTGTCATCGGACTGATCAGTGTTTTGATCATTGCCATCAACATTAAATTGAAGATAGAATCCACCATTCCGTTAGCGATTGTGACCGTCATCGTGTTGATGGTCAATCCAGGAGACGATTACCTTACATTCGCAATCACACGTTTTTCGGTCATCATGATTGGCGTATTTTGTGCGTTTCTTGTGAATTTGGTCTTTTTACCGCCAAAATATGAAACACGTCTTTACCATAAAAACGTCAAAAACATGGAACAGATCTCTCAGTGGATCCGTCTCGCTACCCGGAATGATGCGGAGCGAAAAATCTTGAAAGATGATCTTGCCAAAATCAACGAAAGTATGATCAAGGCAGATAACTACTATCTCATGTTTAAAGAAGAGAGGAATTATTTCAAAGGTTCGGAGTATACGAAGAATCGGAAACTGGTCCTCTTCCGGAACATGATTACGACGACGAACAAAGCTTTGGCAATCTTGAAAAGTCTAGATCAGCATGATCATAAGATCTACCAGATGCCTGAAACGATTCAAAAACTGATTCAAGGTCAGCTGGATCATCTGACGAACTATCATCAACGGATACTCATGAAATATATCGGGAAAGTCCGCTATCAATCTCCCGAAGAAGTCGTGAACCAACTGGATGAAGATGAGAAAGAGCTGACAGAATACTTCATGGAGCTCTATGATCATAACCAAGTCGAAAGAGAGCAATGGATGAATGTCTTCCCGCTCATCGGGTTGATCATCGATTACAACCACCATCTCGTCCACTTGGATAAATTGATTGAAAGCTTCCATACGTATCATACGGAAGATAACGAGGTAAAAATAACCGACGCTTATGCGCAAGATGAATAGAAAGCAAAAAAGGTCTGCCGTCAGAGGCAGACCTTTTACATTGAAACTAGCTTTTCATTTTCGGATCGAGTGCATCACGGAGACCATCACCCATCAAGTTGAATCCGAGTACGGTCAACATGATGGCGAGACCAGGGAAGATCATTGTCCAAGGTGCATCGGTAATATAGCTCCGTGCATCCGCCAGCATCGTCCCCCATTCTGGTGTCGGTGCTTTTGCACCTAATCCGAGGAATCCGAGTGCAGCAGTTTCAATGATTGCTGTTGCGATCAGCAAAGTCCCTTGAACGATGATCGGTGCGAAACTGTTCGGAAGGATATGCTGGAACAAAATTCTTCGGTCCCTCATTCCGACCGCTTTCGCAGCCATGATATACTCTTCCTCTTTTATACTCAAAACCTTCGATCGAACGAGACGTCCGAAGTTCGGAACGTTGATGATGGCGATGGCGATGAGCGCATTCCTTAGTGAAGGTCCCAGCACCGCGACAATCGCGATTGCCAGTAGAATACTAGGGAAAGCAAGCATGATATCGAACAAACGTGAGATGATCGTATCAACCCATCTGCCATAGTAGCCCGCCAAAATACCGAGCGTCGATCCAATGATGATGGATCCAAGTACGGCAAAGAATCCAACGGTTAATGAGATTCTGGAGCCGTAGATGATCCGACTGAGGACATCGCGTCCAAAGTCATCTGTACCAAACCAATATTCTGAAGAAGGTGCTTCAAGCTTCGCATAATTATCCGATGAAATCTTCTGTTCGTTAATTCCTTCAGGTGCAATGAGTGGAGCAAAGACAGCTAAGAAAATGAAGAAGCTGACGATTCCTAACCCTACCAGCGCCAACTTGTTCTTGCGAAAGCTCTTCCAGGCATCTCTCCATGGCGAAGCAGGCTTTTCTTCTTGCTGCTTTGGCTCTATTGGATTTTCATTTCTTGCAAGTTCCGCCATATTGTTCTCTCTCCTTTTAAACTTCAGCTCTTATAAAACTTCAGCTATTATTGATATTTGATTCTAGGATCGATTGCAGCATATAAGAGATCCACTAGAAGATTGATCGTGACAAAGACCAACGCAATGACAAGAATGCCAGACTGGATGACTGGATAGTCACGGAAACCGATCGCATCATAGATATAACGTCCAATTCCAGGCCAACTGAAGATCGTTTCCGTCAGGATGGCTCCTCCTAGCAAAAGCCCCATTTGTAGACCGATGACAGTCAAAACTGGGATGAAGGCATTTTTCAAGGAGTGCTTGTAAACCACCCAGAACATGCGCAATCCTTTCGCACGTGCCGTACGGATATAATCGGAACGCATGACTTCAAGCATACTTGAACGTGTCATACGAGCGATGATCGCCATTGGAATGGTCGCTAATGCGAGACCAGGTAACGTCAAATGTCTCAAGACCGTTTGCAACTGGTCGAAGCGTCCCTGGATAATCGTATCGATGATGTATAAGTTCGTTATGGAATCGACAGGATTCAAGATACTTTCCCTTCCTGAAGTCGGGAACCATCTGAACTCAACCGCGAACGCCCACTGTTCCATCAATCCTAACCAGAAGATCGGCATGGATACTCCGATAAGAGCAAGTAGCATTGCTACATAGTCGAACCAAGAGTTTTGGAACCACGCACTGATGATTCCTGCGTTCACACCAACCACGACTGCAATGAACATTGCGAATAGAGATAGTTCTAAGGTCGCTGCAAAATAAGGCCATATCTCTTCGCTGATCGGTGCGTGGGTCCGGATCGAGTTACCGAGGTCTCCTGTCAGGAGGTCTTTCATATAGATGACGTATTGGACGTACCATGGTTCGTCAAGACCAAGACTGTCCCGCAATTGAGCGATTGCTTCTTTGGAAGCCTGTTGTCCTAGTATGATTTGAGCTGGATCTCCTGGGATGGCACGGATCAAGAAAAACACAATCAGTGACATACCGATCAGAACCGGGACCAGCATCAAGATTCTTCGTATCGTATAAGCAAACACTTTTCTCTCACCTCTTCAGCATACTGGCTTAATTTCGTTGTTCATAGCTGCTTATACACTGGATAAGCCAATGCTATGCAAACCGGTTTGGGCTTATAGTTGCTGTTTCCCGAACAAGATAAGAAGCAGTTGATCCGGTTCACAGTCAGAATATAAATGCTAAAAGAAAAGGGGAGCGCTATACTCCCCTCTACTTTCAATCCATTACTTTAAAGAAACATTTGTCAACTTATCAGAACCAGTAGGGTGAGGTTGGAAACCTTCAACCGTCTTAAGTCCTGCAAGTGCTGGCTCAGAGTGTACAAGTGGTACCCAAGGAGCATCTTCGTGAATCAATACTTGAGCTTGCTTGTAAAGCTCTGCACGCTTCTCTTTGTCAGGAGTCGATTGTGCTTCGATCAAGATATCATGTACCTTGTCATTTGCATAACGAGAGTAGTTGTTTGAATCGATTGTATCCTTATCAAGCAACGTGTAAAGGAAGTTGTCAGCGTCTCCGTTGTCACCAGTCCATCCTAGCAAGAACATTGGCGCTTCACCTTTTTGTGCTTTTTCGAGGTAAGTACCCCACTCGTAAGATACGATTTCAGCATCTACACCGATTTTTGCAAAGTTCGCTGCGATTGCTTCAGCAGCTTTCTTTCCGTCCGGCATGTATGGACGTGGAACTGGCATTGCCCATAGTTCAGTCTTGAATCCATCTGGATATCCTGCTTCAGCAAGCAATTGCTTCGCTTTTTCAAGATCGAAAGGATATGGATCTACTTCGTCATTGTATCCATCGATTACTGGAGGCATCGGGTTCTTCGCAGGCTCAGCTTGTCCTTCGTAGAACGCTTTGATCAATGCTTCTTTATCGACAGCATGGTTCAATGCTTGACGTACTTTTTTGTCATTGAATGGCTCCATTTGTGTATTGAAACCAAGGTAACCAACATTCATAGATGGGCGGAAGAATGTTTGAAGATCTGCATTATCCTCGATCTCTGCAACATCACTTGGGTTCACGCCATCCATCAAGTGGATTTCACCCGTCTTCAATGCATTCAGACGGTTCGAGTTATCAGGAATTGCACGGAAGATGACTTTATCAAGCTTTGGAAGTCCTTCTTTCCAGTACTCTCCGTTCTTTTCAAGAGTGATGCGGTCGTTACGCTTCCAGTCAACAAACTTGAATGGACCTGTACCAACTGGCTCAGTTTCAATCTTGTCGAATTCACCTGGTGCAGCGATTGAGAACGGTGTCATCGCCAAGTTCTTCAAGAATGGTGCTTGAGGACGGTTAAGTTTGAATTCAACCGTATAATCGTCTTTCGCTTCAACACTTTTGATGACGTGTCCTTCGTCGCCTTTGAATCCACCAAACATGGATGCATAGTAAGCGAACTTACCAGAATCTCCACTTGTCATCCAACGCTCGAAGTTTTTCACAACTGCTTCTGCGTTGAAGTCTTCACCATTGTGGAATTTGACACCTTCACGAAGAGTGAATGTGTAAGTGAGACCATCTTCAGCGATATCCCATTCTTCTGCAAGAGCTGGGTTGACATCCGTATCTTGCTCACCATATTCTACGAGCGTGTCATAAACGTTCTTGATAACTTTGAATGATTCACCATCTGTAACCGTTGCTGGATCTAATCCAACAGAGTCACCGCCACGTCCGAAGATCAATGTTTGTTCTTTAGACTTGTCGCCGTCTCCTCCGTCAGAGTTGGAGTTACATCCTGCAAGAGCTACGGACAACACCATGATTGCGGCTAATGCCCACAGTAAGCTTTTCTTCATTAAGTACTCCCCCTAGATTGAAATTTTATATGGACTTGTCATCCTCATAGAGGTGACAAGCTACATAATGATTTTCTTCGACCTCTTGGAACTTTGGAACAACCTGTTTACATACATCCATCGCTTCTGGACATCTCGTATGGAACGGACAGCCTGATGGCGGGTTGGACGGGCTTGGAACATCACCTTCCAACATAATCCGATCCTTCTTATGATCTACATCCGGTACAGGTACCGCTGATAGAAGCGCTTGTGTATATGGATGCAATGGTTTTTCATATACTTTCTCACTGCCTGCCAACTCGACAATGCGGCCGAGATACATGACGCCGACACGATCACTGATGTGGCGGACGACACCGAGGTCATGGGCAATGAATAGATATGTTAGATCAAATTCACTTTGAAGGTCCTGCAACAAGTTCAACACTTGAGCCTGTACAGAAACATCCAGAGCAGAAACTGGCTCATCGGCAATGATCAACTTCGGCTTAACTGCTAAAGCTCTCGCAATACCGATACGCTGTCTTTGACCTCCACTGAATTGGTGCGGATACCTTTTGGCATGGTAAGCACTCAATCCGACTGTTTCAAGGAGTTCTCTGACTCTTTCCTTCCTCTTCTTCCCGTCTTTTTCAATTTCATGGACGATCATCGGTTCTTCAATGATCTTCTCGACGGTGTGTCTCGGGTTCAGTGAAGCATAAGGATCCTGGAAGACCATCTGAATATCGCGTCTCATCTTGCGCATTTCAGACGCAGACAGTTTCGTCAGCTCTTTCCCGTTGAAATGCACTTCACCTTCTGTCGGTTCAAGTAACCGCAGCAGCATCCGTCCAGTAGTGGACTTTCCGCAACCACTCTCTCCGACAAGACCGAGTGTTTCACCTTCGTTGACGGAGAATGACACTCCGTCGACCGCTTTTACCGATCCGACTTGTTTGCCGAATACTCCACCTGTAATCGGAAAATGCTTCTTAAGTCCTTTTACATCTAATAATGGTTGTGACATACTCTGACCCCTTCCTAGCTGTTATGGAGCCAGCAACGTACCCGGCTTCCATCTTCTTGATTTTCTAGTTCTGGTGTTTCAGCGAAACAGCGGTCAAAAGCGTGTTCACAACGCGGTGCAAATTGGCACCCTTTTTGGATTGAACCTGGTTTCGGTACCGTACCAGGAATGGAGTATAAACGGTCTTTCTTGTCTCGCATGTCAGGTACAGATTGTATCAACCCGACTGTATAAGGGTGTTTCGGTTCTTTGAAAATCGTGCTGACACTCGCTTCTTCAATGACTTTACCGGCATACATGACAACGATCCGTTCACACATTTCAGCGACGACACCGAGGTCATGGGTGATCATGATGATTGAAGTATCCGTTTCTTTATTCAATCGTTTCATCAGGTCAAGGATCTGAGCCTGAATTGTTACGTCGAGCGCAGTCGTAGGCTCGTCCGCAATCAATACTTCCGGTTCACAGACCATCGCCATTGCGATCATGACCCTTTGTCTCATCCCTCCGGAAAGCTGATGAGGATAACTGTTCATCAATTCTTCCGCTCGTGGAAGGCCGACCAGTTTCAAGATCTCGACGGCACGATTCCATGCTTTCTTCTTATCCCATCGATTATGTAACCGAATCGCTTCGATTAGTTGATTTCCGATTCTATAAACGGGATTGAGTGACGTCATCGGTTCTTGGAAGATCATCGCAATGTCATTTCCTCGAATCTGTCTCATCCGCTTATCATTTACTTTTGTTAGGTCTTCCCCTTTGTAAAGGATCTCCCCACCTACGATTTTTCCAGGAGGAGAAGGAACTAGTCCCATTACTGAGAGTGATGTAACACTTTTCCCGCAGCCGGATTCCCCGACGATCCCGAGAACCTCACCACGTTTTACGTGAAAGTCGACATCATTCACAGCAGGTACTTCACCTTCGTCTGTGAAAAAATAGGTCTTTAATCCCTTAACGTCCAGTACTGGAGCATCCATCCGCCCCACCTCTCTTTCTGACTCGATATCCTGGTGTGATAATTTTTACAAAATTGTTACGGTTCTGAACGTTTGTTCATTATTATGCCATCGTTCCATTCTTTTGACAACACGAAATATTTAGAAAGTTTTAAATATACAACTTATGTACTAATACGCTTTCAAGCGCTAAAACTCCTGCTTTCTCCCTAATTTTTACCTGATATTTTCAACTCAAAAAAATATTTTTCGACAAAAAAAGAGGTCGGCTTTTGTCAGCCAACCTCTTCAAAATTATTTTTCATCCAGTGCTTGCACTGTAAACAGATTGTAATAACTTCCTTTTCGCTTCATCAATTCCTCATGAGAACCGACTTCTGAAATCGAACCATTCTCTAATACGACGATCCGGTCTGCGTGCGTGATCGTGGCGAGCCTATGTGCCACAATGAAAGTCGTCCTGTCCTTCGCCAATTTTTCAAGGGATTCCTGGATAAGATGTTCGCTCTCAAGGTCCAGCGCAGACGTTGCTTCATCAAGGACAAGCAACGGTGGATTCTTTAGAAAGACCCGCGCAATTGCCAGTCGCTGCTTCTGTCCTCCAGATAGTTTCACGCCTCGTTCACCGATCTTCGTATCATAGCCTTGTGGGAGTTTCATGATGAAGTCATGGGCATTCGCCGCTCGAGCTGCTGCATGCATATCCTCATCAGATGCGTTAGGGTTCCCCATTTTGATATTCATTCGGACGGATTCGCTGAACAATATGTTGTCCTGCAAAACCATCCCGATTTGATCCCTCAAGGTGCGGACCTGGTACTCACGAATATCCCTTCCGTCAAGCAGAATTCGACCGCTCGTCACATCATAAAACCTCGGGATCAGACTGACGAGGGAAGATTTCCCTCCGCCGCTCATCCCCACAAGCGCAATCGTTTCACCTGACTTCACATCCAAGCGAATATCCTTCAACACCGATTCTTCTTCCTCATCATATTGGAAGGAAACATGGTCGAAGGTAATGTTGCCGTCAACATGCTTCAGCTTCTTCGCACCAGGCTTGTCCTCGATGTCATACGCTTCGTCCATGAAATCGAACACCCTGTCCATCGATGCAATCGCCTGAGTCAATGTCGTCGAGGAATTCACAAGTCTGCGAAGCGGATTATAGAGCCGATCCATGTATGCGACGAACGCGACCATCGATCCGATCGTAATTTTACCTGTAATCGCAAAATAAGCGGCCACACCGATGACGAGCATCGGTGCTACGTCTGTGATCGTGTTGACGACCGAGAAGGTTTTCGCGTTCCATGACGTATGTGAAAGTGCACGATTGAGGAAATGCGTATTCCGGATGTTGAACTGATCCTGTTCGTAATCCTCAAGTGCGAAACTGCGGATGACACTGACACCCTGTACCCGTTCATGAAGATGCCCTTGTACTTCTGCAAGAGCCTGGGACCTTTCCTTAGTGAGACTTCTCAATCGACTGTAAAAATATTTGACCGATAAACCGTAAAACGGGAGTAGCGAAATCGCGACAAGGGTGAGCCAACCATCCATCGTGAACATGATTCCGATCGCGATGAAAATCGTGATCATATCGAGCCATACGTTCATCAAACCGGTCACCACAAAGGATTTCGTCTGTTCCACGTCATGGATGACACGTGAAATGATTTCGCCGACTTTCGTATTCGAGTAATATTTCAGGCTCAGCTTCTGAATATGGCTGAACAAGTAATCCCGGATATCAAACAGCACCTTACTGGCCGTCCATTGGGCATAATATTGCCGGTAGTATTCAATCGGTGGTCTCAATACGATGAACACAAAAAAAGCCCCGCCCAGGACCCAGGATAAGCGGGTGTATTTCTCATCCAAACTGATATCCGCATTAATGACGTCATCAATGACGTATTTCAAAATCAACGGCATCAACAACGGAATTCCGAACTTGAAAATCCCGATGAAGACCGTGAAAATGATCTGTTTCAAATAAGGTCTTACAAAATGGAGATAACGCTTGATACTATCCGTCGTAACCACCTCCTGTTGATGGGTTCTATGTTGTGTATCCATCCATTTTCCATAGTGTAAAAAAAGCTCGACACAAGTCGAACTTTCCATCTTATGAGTGCTTAACTGTTATCGGTGTTCCAAAAACCGTTCATACCAGTTCTCAACGAAATAAGGTTCGAATGGACCTTTCCGTTGATTGATCATCGAACAAAGCTCATCTAAATTCCTTTGTAAGATATCACTGATCTGTTTCGGATAATCCATTTCCTTCTTATGAAGGGCGAATTCATCTTCATCAAGAATCGTGTAGGTCATGTCTGGAAAGACCTTCACATCCAAATCGTAATCGATATATTTCAAAGCTTCACCATCGTATGTAAATGGTGTGCCTAGATTACAGTAATAATGGATTCCTTGCTCCCTTAACATGCCGATGACATTGAACCACTGTTCTGAATTGAAGTAACAGATCGCAGGTTCCCTTGTACGCCATTGTCTCCCATCAGATTCCGTAACGATGATCCGGTCATTTCCGCCGATCACAACAGAAGAAGTTCCTCTAAGTACGATGGTTTCTTCCCATACTCGATGGAGTTGTCCATTATGTTTATAGCTTTGTATTTGAATTGAACTTCCTGTGGTCGGAAAAGACATACGAAACTCCTTCCTTACGCTTTCATCAAAAAAATCCCTCTCCCCATTATATCCTTTCTCATCTGTAATGGAAAAGGATGTGCATTAATTCCTCGAAAGCTCTTCAATACACTCAGGGACTTCATTTCGAGGAGAATTCACAATCGTTGATACATTATACGCCATCATATCTGAGGCTTCAAACGGTTGCATCATATCAACCAAAGCTTCTTGTTCCCCGTCCCATTCCAGCCACTTCGAATAATCGTCTTTCGGTAAAATGACAGGCATGCGGTTATGGATATCTTCCATCAAGTCGTTCGGTTCGGTTGTCAAAATGGTACACGTATGGACCGGATTCCCTTGCTCATCCTTCCATTTTTCCCATAAACCTGCGAATCCGAACGGCTTATCATTTTTCATCTTTATGTATTTAGGCTGTTTTTGTTTGCCTTCTTTTTTCCATTCATAAAAGCCGTCTGCCGGAATGATGCATCTTCGTCTTTTGAAGGCATGCTTGAAGCTCGGTTTCTCAGGAACCGTCTCAGCTCTCGCATTGATCATTTTATAGGCAATGGACGGATCCTTCGCCCAGAAAGGAATCAGACCCCATTTCAGGAATCCTGCGCGACGCTTTCCTTCATTAGAAACGATCGCCACGATATCCTGCGATGGTGCAATGTTATACCGAGGCTGTAAATCGAATCCTGGAGCGAACTCATCGATATCGAACCAATCCATCAGTAAGTCGATTTCCGCTGTCAACGTGAACCTACCGCACATCACAATCCCGCCTTCCATCTCTATTGTAACCGTACCCTACGTTGTTTTAATCATAACATAGAAGAAAAGCGGAAGTACTTGTACAGGATGTACTGACTTCGACGTTCACCAAAGGACGTGGTGGTTTTTAGTCGAAGATTCCTAAAATATTTGAGGGACACTGGAAGACCGACGATGAGGCTGTGATCGCCACAGTAGGTCTGAAGTGGCCAAAAGACTGGGCTCTATCACTTCATCCGAAAAAACACCCCCGACGGCTACGTCGAGAGTGTTTGTGGAGTTACTGTTGCTTGTTTTGTTGTTGCTGTTGTTGTCCCTGCTTAGCGCGCATCGCTTGTTGCGATTGCTGGTTTTGCTGGCGTACTTCTTGAGCATATTCTTGTCCGAATTCTGCTTGGTACTGACCAGCTTGTTGAGCAGGTTGCTGTTGTTGTGCTTGTCGTTGAGCTTGTTGCTGTTGTGCTTGGTTAGCACCAGCTTGTTGTTGTCCTGGCTTTTGTTGTTTTGCCATGAGTCTCACCTCCACATGAGTTAATTTAACCACCGTGGAAGGGTGTTATCCGACAAAATCAGATGTACCATTTACCATACATAATCCATTTTTTGAAGGAAAGATTAAATTCGTTAAGGACAGGGAAAAACAATCATAAGAACATAAAATGCCTTTTCAGCAAGGAGGTTTCAAACCATGTATGTAGGAAGAGATATGACGGAATTAGTGACCCTCTCAACGAATGAATGGACTGATAAAGAACTTGCGTATTTCCACCACGGCTTACAACAGATGACCCAATTTTTGAACACAGAAGGCGTGTCCATGCATAAGGAAATCATCAAGGAAATCGAAGATCGAGGCGGTTTGCACCGTGATGAAGCCGATTGGCAGCACGGAACCCGACCAAATTACGAATAAACTGGAAGAGCTGACTCATATTGTAGTCAGCTCTCTTTATTTGGGTTTTGGATTTTGGCTTATAATTTCTGATTTTGGCTTATAATTTCTGATTTTGGCTTATAATTTCTCATTTTGGATTATAAATCTTGAATTCAGCTCTATAATTTCCGAAAATGGCTTATAAATGATGAAAGGGGCCGATCGAAAACTCGGCCCCTTCCTTATTTCATTTAAAAATTTGAGTAAGCCTGCCCACCATCGACGTTCAATGTGGCGCCGACGACCCAGTTTGCACGTTCAGAGGCAAGAAATGTGACCACGTCCGCGACTTCCTCCGGTTTTCCGAAGCGACCACCTGGAATTTCATCTTCCACGAATTGATTGATCTTCTCCGGGTTTTCATCCAACCTGCGCTGCCAGCTTCCCTTCGGGTGTAAAATGGCACCTGGTGCGACGCCATTCACCCTCACGCCAAAGGCAACTGCTTCTACTGCAAGTGCCTTCGTGAAGCTGATCAACGCTGATTTCGAACTGTTATAAGTCGCTTTTCCGCCTGATTCACGTCCGTAAATACTGGAAATGTTGATGATTGAGCCTCTGCCTTTGCTTTTCATATCCTCAACCGCCATTTTACTGAAGTGGACGGCTGAGTGGAAATTGAGCTCCATCGCCTCCCGGAACTGTTGAACGGTAGTCTCCTCAACGGTGGAACCATTACTGCCACCAGCATTGTTCACCAGGATATCGATGGAACCATGATCCTCGATAAACTTACGAAAAATAGCCTCGCGTGTTTCTTCATCTGTAAGGTCACCCTGATATACAGAAAGATCAGGATATTCTTCCTTCATTTCGTCCAGGTCCTCTTGCCCTCTGGCACAAATTCCGACTGTGACGCCTTCATTTCTTAAACCGAGTGCAATTGACTTCCCGATTCCACGGGACGCACCTGTGACAAGCGCAGTATTACCATGCAGATTCAAGTCCATATTCATTCTCCTTTCAAAAGTGCAGCTACTTTTTGATGCGGAACAGGTAATGGAAAAGATTCCAATTGTTTAAGATCTACGATTTTTCCTTCCTCTAAAGATTGCTTAACCTTAAAAGTCCCTGAGTAAACGGCAATTTTCCATGTTAAGTGCGTGAAAACATGCTGAAAGTCGAGAAGATGCTCGTTTATTTCCACCTGAATGGGGTATCTTTTTTCTAAGTACGTTTTTAATTGATCTCGAACAGAACCATCAGACGAATCAATTTCCACATTCGGAAATTGCCATAAGTTTGCAAGCAGACCTGTTTCAGGTCTTTTCTCAATAATGGTTTCGTTATGTTCATCCCGAAGAAGCGCGACAGCAATCGGGACCGTCTTCTTTTTCAATTTTTTCTTTTTTACAGGAAGTTCTGTTTGCAGCCCTTCCTCAAAGGCTTCACAATGTTCTTGAACTGGGCATAGCATACATGAAGGCTTTTTAGGCGTACAAATGGTTGCACCAAGTTCCATGAGACCCTGATTGAAAAAGGACGGATTCTTCTCGGAAATCAAAATGCGAACCGCTTCTTCAAAAATTTTTCGCGTTTGAGGTTTTGCAATATCATCTTCAATCAAAAGGATTCTCGATAGAACACGCATGACATTACCGTCTACTGCAGGTTCTGGCAGGCCGAAGGCGATGCTCGCAATCGCTCCTGCGGTATAAGGTCCGACACCTTTTAACGATAAAATTTCTTTCGGTCGATTCGGTACGATTCCCTCATACTTATCTCTCACTTCTTTCACAGCCGAGTGGAGGTTACGTGCACGGGAATAATATCCGAGCCCTTCCCACGCTTTCAACACTTTCTCTTCCTCTGCATCTGCAAGTGCATCAACGGTCGGGAATTGTGTCATGAAGCGCTCGAAATAGGGAATGACAGTATCGACTTTCGTTTGTTGCAGCATGATTTCTGAAACCCAGATCTTATAAGGATCACGTTCTTTCCTCCAAGGCATCTCTCGTTGTTCTCTTTCGAACCAGGAGATGAGATCGGATTGGAACGCTTCTATATCAATTGATAATTCACGGTCATATAATGTTACAGTCAAAACAAGTCCTCCATAATCTATAAACTTGGGTTATGTAAAGGAATTTCAAAGATATTTCGCCTACACTATACTATACCAAGTACATGAATTAAAATATATTTATACGCGGCTTTACCCATCGAACGCGCGTAACTTGGACACACTACTAATAGACCGAATCCTGAAAAAGTATAATTGCTATTTGAGGAGGCTTTAACGATTAATGGATACGGGGACACATATTGTCATGGGTATCGCATTAGGTGGAATCGCCACCTTGGATCCAGTCATAGCACAGGATCCGATCACCACACAAACTGTACTGATCGGGACCATCATCGGATCGAATGCTCCCGACTTTGATACGATTTTAAAACTAAGGAATAATGCTGTATACATCCGGAACCATCGTGGAATCACGCACTCCATTCCTGCCGTACTGCTCTGGCCGATTCTGATTGCAGGTAGTCTGGAGCTGTTCATGCCTGCAGCAAATATGCTACACGTATGGATGTGGACATTTTTAGCTGTGTTCCTCCATGTATTCGTCGATATTTTCAATGCTTATGGAACGCAAGCCCTGCATCCTTTTACAAAAAAGTGGATTGCACATGGCATGATCAATATATTCGACCCGTTTATTTTCACTGCCCATATCATCGGATTCGTTCTTTGGTGGCAAGGTTTCCATCCGGGTTACACATTCTTGAGCATATACATCATACTGATCGGCTATTATATTTGGCGGTATATCGATAAGCTGCAAACGATCAAGATGATCAAGAAAGAAGTACCTGATGCGACAAGGGTCATCATCAGCCCTACGATGCGCTGGAGTCAGAAACACGTGGCAGTCATGAGTCCAGGGCAATTCCATGTCATTGAGGTAAAAGGAAATCATCTGACGATTCACGATGTGTATGACCGGAAACCGGTGCCCAACAACCCGATTTTGAACGAAGCTGTAAAAGATTCCAATCTCGCCGCTTTCCTCTCCTTCTCCCCGGTTTACCGTTGGGAAGTGGAAGAAGATGAGGAAGGTTACGAAGTTCGGTTCATCGATCTACGTTATCGTTCGAAAGGTCACTACCCATTTGTCGCAGTCGTCCAGCTGGATGAAGAACTGAATATCATCAGTTCCTATACCGGGTGGGTTTACAGTGAAAAAACGTTGCGTCGCAAGCTTGAAGTTGCGACTACAAATTAAAGCTGAAGGTGCCTGTTAAAGAGAACAGGCACCTTTTATTATGCTATTCATTACCATGAACCGTTTATTTGCACTCTATAGGGATGAATAAGCGTTATTCATTACCATCACCCAAGATTTTGGCTCGCGATAGGGATGAATAGCCGTTTTTCATTACCATCAACCGGATTTTCGATCACTAAAGGGATGAATAGCTCAGTGCTTCGGCCCTTTTTTCAGCAGATGCTGGAATTTCGGGTTTGAGCTGAAGTATTCATGGAGTTTATGTCCGAAGCGGTCGATCCACTCCGCGACGATTCGCTCTGTGACCTCTTGCCCTTTATAGCTTCTTCCAGCACGAGCTCGGGTGGATTCGAAATCTTCCCAAAGTGCTTCCACCCAAGTCCGTGCTTCCTCATAGCTCAACGAAGGATTTTTATCTTGTAATTTGAGTGCTAATGCATGAAATGTTTCTTCCAATGTATTTCCTCTCTTTCCTTGTCAATAATTGCACAACATATCGCTCGGCCGTTCATCTCATAATAAGAGTATCGTTTAGAAAGGAGTGCTTACCGATGCGTAACAAAGCTAAGAACTTCCCTAACCGTATGTCTCCTGACGGCGAAGCCCGTGCAAAGGATGAATATGCGTCTAAACGTGCAAATGGTACGATCCAGACTCACCCTCAAGAACGGATGAGTCGTTCCAACCGGACCGAGGGATAACTTTGTTAGGAGGTGCCGACTCTTGGGCAAAGACAATCGAGATAGACTGCATCCTAACTACGAAGATCCTTTCCAATCGCCTCGTGCGAACCCGAAGCATAGCTTCAACCAAGTAAATGGTGAAACACAACGGAGCTTGCACAACCATGTTTTGAAAGTCGAGACACGGAAACGCTCTTAGTGTTTTCAACCTTAGAAGGTATGTCCTGAAGTCCCTTGAGGACAGCAGGACATCCTTTTATAATGCGAAGTCTTTTTTATAGCTTAACCAGCATTGAAATCGGAAAAGCTTCCATTTCTTCTTGCTCATTACGGTAACCCCATGCAAAAATCCCATTCATGTACGAAATCTTGAAACGGCTGCCTGGGTCCCCTTCTAATTCATACACTTCATCCGGTTTAAAATCAGACGGATTCAATAAGTAACTTTTTGCCATCATGATTTTTCTTTGGTAGACGGCTACCTCGTTTACAATCCCAAGCTGTTCCGCTTTTCTCGCTTTCTCCGTCATTGTCCGAATCTCTTGATGGATTTCGTGCTCGGACATATCACTATATAATCTGCTCATCATACATACCTCCTAGTGTGACTGATGTTTTCTCGAAATGGCGTACAAGTTGTGCTAGCATGGATACGAATCCACGATAAGGAGTGTTACATCATGAAAAATGTTCTGATAACAGGAGCGGGGACAGGATTAGGAAGAAGTCTTGCACTCCAATATGGAAAAGACGGTCATCACGTCTATCTGATCGGACGTCGTGTTGAACCGCTTGAAAAGGTCGCTCAGGAAATCTACACTGCTGGTGGGCAAGCGACGCCTCTATCTTGTGACATCACCAACTACGCAGATGTACAACATCTTTTTACCGATAAACTTAAGGATAACAGTCTAGATCTCATCATCAATAATGCAGGAACCGGGGTTTTCGGACCGTTGAATTCCTATACAGAAGAAGAGATCAATCAAGTCCTCACCACGAACATTAATGGAACCATTCACATGACGCGGGCTGCCCTTCCAAGTCTTATTGAACAAGGAAATGGCCAAATCATGAATATCATTTCGACAGCCGGATTACGTGGCAAGAAGAACGAGTCTGTCTATGTGGCAAGTAAGTTTGCGGTTCGGGGCTTCACAGAAAGCCTCATTAAAGAGCTTGAAGGCACGTCCATCAAAATGACCGCTGTTTACATGGGTGGTATGGATACGCCATTTTGGGATGAGACCGACCATATTAATGACCGGTCACGGTTGAAAAGTGCGGATGACGTCGCCCGGTTGATCATTGAGCAAAATCAAGGACAAGCTGAAATCTTCATTGATCGATAAGCTCTTCATTTTCCTCTAACCATTCATCGATCAGCTCGATTGGGAAACCTTTACGATAGAGGAATTGCTTCATTTTCTGTTTGTATTCCCAGCCTGAAAACTTATCATACTTCCTGTGCGCTTTCCAAGCTTGCAGGTTCAGTGCCTCCCTTTCTTCGTCTTCATCTTTTTCAAGGGAGGCTTTTTCTATTGCTTGCTCCGTTACATTCCACGAATACCCTTTTTGCTGCAGGACTTGAGCGACTTTCTGTTTCAATGCGTTTTCGCTCAGCTTTTTATATTGCTTTGCTTTCTTTTCAACAAGGAGCGTCGCCTCTTCAATCTGTTCTTCTTTAGGGTAAATGTTCATGGCGTCTTCTATGATAGGATCACTGACCCCTTTTTGCTTCAAATCCTGCTTCAACGCTTTCGGACCTTTTTTCGTGGTCGTGATTTTACTCCGGATGAACATTTTCGCAAATTCCAAATCATCCAAGTACCCGAGCTCTTTCAAACGTTCTATGACTGCCTGAATCGTATTCTCTTCGAATTCCTTCTTTTTTAAATACTGCCTGATTTCATCAATCGACCTCATGCGATAGGATAGATAATTCATTGAAAGGTTCAGACCTTTTTGGAATTCATCCTGAAGCTGTAGGGATGCAATTTGCTGATCGGTAATCTCCATGTCATTCCGGATATCAGACTTGATGTATACTTCCTCATCGATGGCAAAACCGAATTCTTCACCATTTCCACGATCTATGAACACGTTAAAACGACTCTTGTTTTTCTTCTGGACTGTGATCTTCGTGATTTTCATAGGATCACCTCCCTTACATTTTAGCATATCCGTGGATTATCTCGATTTAAAAAGGGAAAACATCCTTATAGGAAGAATACTGTAGGTAATGATGCGGAGGAGGAATTGGTATGAAGATCGCCATTTCAGGAGGAACGGGTTTTGTTGGAGAAGCTTTGACAGAACATTTTACAAGTCAGGGCAATCATGTGTTCATTCTCACTCGGAATCCGGATGGGAAACCGCCGAAGGAAAACGTGACCTATGTAAAATGGCTGTCGGAGGACGCAGACTATACAGAACTGGCTGGAGTTGAGGCTTTCATCAACCTGGCAGGTGAAACGATCAACGGCAAATGGACCGATGAAAAGAAAAATCAAATCCTATCCAGCAGAATTCAAGCGACTCGTGAAATGCTGAGAATCATCGAAAAGATGGAACCGAAACCCCACACGCTCATCAACGCTTCCGCCATCGGTTATTACGGTACATCAGAGACTGAGAAATTCGATGAACGGACAACGGAAGCTGGCAATGATTTTTTAGCAAAAGTGACGGAAAAATGGGAAGCTGAAGCTGTAAAAGCGGAGCAGTATGGCGTAAGAGTCGTGCGCACCCGCTTCGGCCTCATTTTAGATAAAGAGGAAGGTGCACTCCCTCGAATGGCACTTCCTTACAAGCTCTACGCCGGTGGCCCGATCGGTTCAGGAGACCAGTGGTATTCATGGATTCATATTGATGACATCGTCTATCTCATTGATTTTGCACTTCATAACGGTTCCGTAACAGGTCCTGTGAATGCAACTTCTCCGCACCCTGTCCAAATGGACGACTTCGGGAGATTGCTCGGCAGGACACTGAATCGTCCACACTGGCTGCCGTTACCCGGTATGGTGTTACGAACCACTTTAGGAGAGATGAGCACCTTGATATTGGACGGACAGAAAGTGTTCCCGCAAGTCGCTCTTGAAAGGGGCTATAAATTCAAGTACCCGACTCTTTCTGCCGCCCTATCCGCTATATATGAAAAAGCAAGATAGCTGCAACCTAAAAGCACTTCCCTTTTAGGTGCCTCAAAGCTATACTTAATTTGAAATATAGAGGAAGAGGTATCAAATGAAAACGTTATTTAAAAATGCAATGTTGTATCCTGTCACATCCGCTTCTTTTAAAGGGGATCTACTCATCGAGGACGGGACAATCACTAATATGGCAAGCGAAATCGTAGCAGACCGAGGAACAAAAGTCATTGATGCATCCGGCATGCACCTTCTGCCAGGATTTATCGATGTTCATACTCACTTAGGCTTATATGATGAAGGGACCGGTTGGGCCGGAAACGATGCGAATGAAACTCATGAACCGCTTACGCCGCATATCCGTGCAATCGACGGTGTCCACCCATTGGATATCGCATTCAACGATGCCATCAAGTTCGGCATTACGACTGCCCATGTCATGCCTGGGAGCGCAAACGTCATCGGCGGACAGACTGCTGTCATCAAGACATACGGTCAAAATATCCAGAAAATGATCATGAAAGAAAAAGCCGGTTTGAAGATCGCGCTCGGTGAGAATCCGAAGCGAATCCACAGCGGCCGTCATAACGATTCCATCACACGTATGGGAATCATGGGGATGCTTCGAGAAGAATTTTACAAAGCACTGAATACCGATAACCCAGAATGCTTGAGAACGGCACCGATTTTATCCGTATTGAAGCGTGAAATGCCGGTTCGAATTCACGCGCACCGTGCGGATGACATCCTTTCAGCGGTTCGATTTGCGGACGAGTTCAACCTGGACTTCCGGATTGAACATTGTACAGAAGGTCATCTGATTGCTGAAGAGCTTGCAGGACGAAACCTCCAAGTCTCCGTCGGTCCGACCATGACGCGTAAATCCAAGATCGAGTTGAAAAATAAAACGTGGCAGACATATAAGGTATTGAACGACCACGGTGTTTCCGTGTCGATCACGACGGATCATCCGTATATTCCGATCCAATATTTGAACGTGTGCGCAGCGATTGCGATACGTGAAGGATTATCGGTTCAACAGGCACTGGAAGGCATTACGATCAACCCAGCGAAAAACTTAGGCATCGCCGATCGCGTCGGAAGTCTTGAAATCGGAAAAGATGCAGATATTACACTTTGGAGCGATCATCCATTCCAGTTCTCTGCGTTACCGACAATGACGATGATCGGTGGTCAAATCGTATATAAAAAGTTCAGTTGATCCGCTCTTTTGAGTGCACAAATTTTCGGTTTTGAACATAGGATATGAGGACGGATTTTTTCGCTAAAAAAATCTTTATTTTGACAAAAATTACTCATTCCCTTTTCAAGATAAATCGATTATGATTAGGTTGAAATTATAAAAAAATATAAACAAGATCTAAGGGAAGGCAATTGGTGCGCCACCAGTACATCTGGTCTTAGTGGGTTCGATTCCCACCCCGAATTAGAAATTTTAATTCGAGGGTAGGAAATCGCTCTACCCTCTTTGGGAGGATGTATATCATGCTAAAGAAACGTGATCTTTCAGATTGTCATGTTCTTTATGAATTAATGGTGGATCCAGCGGTCTTTCCTTTTGTGCGTCATAAAGCAGGTTCAGTGGAAGAGTTCATCTTCTTGACGAAGCAAACGATGGAAGCAGAAGAAAACGGAGAGCTGATCTCCAGAACGATCTTAGACGAGTGGGGCAACCCGATCGGTACTATCAACCTTTTCGATATTGAAGATGGCTGCGGCTTTCTCGGTACTTGGATCGGCAAGCCATTCCACGGCAAAGGCTATAATCAGCCTGCGAAGGAAGCGTTCTTCAATGAACTGTTTTTCGAAAAGGAAATTCAAACGATTTTCATGCGCATTCGTAAAACGAATGTACGCTCTGAGCGCGCAGCATTGAAAATTCCGTATATTTCTTTGGCGAACGAAACGCGCCCGGATATTTATCAACAATTGAATGCAACAGAAGACATTTATAACCTCTTCCAAATTGAGCGTGACAGCTATTACATGCACACAATCCGCGAAATGTCACACACGCCAGCAGAAGAAGTTATCCGAGAAGCTTAAAGATAAAGGTTCTGACTCCGTCGAGTTCAGGCCTTTTTTGTTTTGTCTTTTAGGACTTATCCACTGCTTCCACCCACTTTTATGACTTTATCCAATAATTCTGACTTATTCACATGTGGATGAATGATTTTTACGGCCACTTTTTCACATGATTACCCTTTCTTTCCTCTTATAGTTCCAAGCAGATTGCACATCATAATAAACGAGAGGTCATCCTCTCACTTATCGTCTAAGGAGGGTTCACTCATGGGAAAAGACAATCGTTCGCGCAAACAAGCAAAGAACAAACAAAACATGGCCCCTTCTGATGGCCGTGACGTCGAATTTTCCCAAGAGCTTGCCGACTCTGAGGATCTGCAAGCGCAGGAAAGAGCACGAGCAGCTGATCGTCGCGCACGACGTTAGTAACCTCTGTAAGACTGAACAAGGAGACTTGTCCCTTCCCCGGCAAGTCTCCTTTACATATGTTTGTGGATAAATGTTGATATGTGTATAAGTTATCCACGAGGTTGTGGGTAATGTGGATAAAACCTTGGATAACTTGTGTTTACAATTCCTTAACAAATTAACATTGTGGATAAGCTTGGGGATGAGTGTGCCAGGTACCGTCAAGCAACCCTTGTCAGAGCAGCATTCTTTGACGGTACCTGGCACCACCCTACTTTCTTACTAACGTCGCGACAACTTCCACGTGTGATGTGTGTGGAAACATATCCACAGGCTGGAGTCGCTCCACTTTGAATCCGTGTTTGGATAGATAAGCGATATCCTTCGCCAATGTGGATGGATTACAGGAAACGTACACCATCCGCTTTGGTTGGATGTCCTTAACGGTTTTCAGGAATGTCATGTCACATCCTGTTCGAGGAGGATCAACGACCACCACATCTGGCTTCCATCCTTCCTTCAACCATTTAGGCAATAAGTGTTCGGCTTTTCCTGTCCAATAATGCGCATTTTTGATATTGTGTTGGACTGCGTTCTCTTTTGCGTCAACGATTGAATCCTCAATCACGTCCATACCACGGACTTCTCCCGCTTTTTTCGCGAGCCATAACCCGATCGTACCGACACCGCAATAAGCGTCGACAACTTTTTCTTCTCCCGTAAGCTTGGCGGCACGTCGAACCTCATTGTACAGTTTCACCGTCTGAACCGGATTCAGCTGGAAAAAGGCACGTGCGCTCAGTTCGAAGGAGAGGTCACCGAGCGTTTCCTGAATTGTGTGCTCGCCTTCGAGGTGAATCGTTTCTTCTCCGAAAATAACCGACGTCTTCTTCCCATTCACGTTTTGTAAAATGGAAGTCACTTCAGGCAGTCGTTTTTTGATTTCCGCTAAAAGGAGATCTTTTTTCGGAATCTCACGCTTTGTAGTGATCAACACAAGCTGAACTTTTTCCGTTTCGAAACTGACGCGTGTAACGATCGTACGAATGATGCCTGACCGTTTACGTTCGTTGTAAATCGGTATGCTTAAGTCTTCCAATATGCCCTTCACGGTGTTGGTGATGTTGGTCGTCTGTGGATGTTGGACCATGCAGTTTGTAAGATCAATCAGCTTGTGTGAGCCGATGCCATACAAACCTGCGATGACGCTTGCCCCTTTTTTCGCCACCTGGAACTGACTCTTGTTTCTGTAATACCACGGATCTTCCATCCCGATCGTATCCTTCAACGGAAGATGATGAGCGTTGTATTCGGTGTAACGGTCGAAAGCTTGTCGCACGATGTCTTTCTTTTCACGCAGTTGTGCCTCATACCGTAAATGCTGCAACTGACAGCCCCCGCATTGATCGTATATTGGACATGGTGGTTTTACCCGATCCTCCGATTTCTTCTGAATGGAAACCGTTTCTGCTTCAATCCGGTTCGGTAAGGGCTTAGTCACCTTGGCGATGACGACCTCGCCTGGTAGCGCTCCCGTCACGAATGTCACTTTTTTATTGTAAAAACCGATGCCTTCCCCATTGATGCCAAGCCTTTTAATGGTCAACTTGATTGTATCACCTGGCTTGAGCTGTGGTTCTTTTGTTTTCATGATTACACTCCGTCCTTTTTAAGTCAGGATTCATTATATCACGCTTCAAATAGAAAAAGACAACCTGTATGGCTGTCCTTTTATTGACTCACTTTAGATAAAGGGTTGGGAATTCTTTCGTTTGCTATGAGATCGTCCAGGCTCTTGAACGTGTAGCCCTGTTTTCGCAGGTCGTCAATCACTCTTCCTAAAGCATCTGCATTGTCTTTGGAGACCGAATGCAGGAGCAAAATACAACCCGGATGGATTTGTCTCATGATGTTGTTGTACGCGTAATCCGCTCCCCGCTGTTTATCTGTAAACCAATCGACATAAGCGAGTGACCAGAAGACATTGGTGTAGCCCTCTTTTTCAGAAAGCGCTAAGGTTCTTTCGCTGAACACCCCTCTTGGAGGTCTGAGGTACATCATGTCTTGCCTACCCGTCAACTCTTCGTATTTGTTTTTTACTTTGGACAGTTCTTGTTTTAAGCGGGATTCACTGACAGTTGTAAGATCGGGATGATGCCAGGAGTGATTTCCGACGATATGGCCTTCTTTAACCATCCGTTTGACGAGATCTGCCTGATCATTCAAGTAGTGTCCAGTCACAAAAAAAGCAGCAGGTACCTTTTTATCCTTCAGAACATCCAACACCTGTTTCGTATAACCATTTTCATATCCGTTGTCGAACGTGAGATACAAGTTCTTCTCACTGGTATCCCCGATAAAATAACCATTGTATTGTTTAAGAAGCTCGATATATTCAGCTTCAGTTGTTGCAGGCTGATGATCCTTCCCCCGTTTGAAAGACCAATTGTGTTTTTCATTGGAGTAAGCGTGACCGACCATCGGCACCGATAACACAAAGCTGAAAACAAGCAGATAAATTAAGGTTTTTCTCAACACATTGAATCGACTCCTTCACTTGACCTTAGTATTAGTTTGAAACCTAAGATTTTAACCATACAAGGAATCGATTACCAGTCATTCAGCGAACCACCAGTACCAGGTACCGTTTTGGAACCGTTGATACGACTGAATTTCTTAAGTGTACCTGGCACCGTGTGAAACCTCAACTGCGCAAAGGGGTCTTAATCGGTGCCAGGTACACAAAGAACTCTCAATCAAAAAAACCGGGGAAATTCCCCGGTTTTCTCATCATTCTTATTAATTCTTATTTACTTGAATACTGGATCTTTGAATTGCGCGAGTTTCTCAAGTGATGACTTCTCAACGTCGTGGTGAAGACTGTTTCCGTGGGAGTCCATTGTCACGACTGCCGTGAATCCTTCCACTTGCAGATGCCACATCGCTTCCGGAATACCAAACTCAAGCAAGTCCACGCCATCGACTTTCTTGATACACTCCGCATAGTATTGTGCCGCTCCACCGATTGCGTTCAGGTAAACGCCGCCGTGTTCTTCCAACGCTTTCAACGTTTTCGGTCCCATACCGCCTTTTCCTATTACAGCGCGGATTCCGAACTTTTTCATAATGTCGCCTTGATAAGGCTCCTCACGTATACTCGTCGTTGGTCCTGCTGCTTTTACATGGTATTCGCCATTTGCATCTTTCATCATGACCGGTCCACAGTGATAGATGATTTGACCGTTCAGATCGATCGGTGCATCATTGCTCGTCAAATGCTTATGGATCGCATCTCGACCTGTATGCATCACACCGTTGATTTTCACAACATCACCGACACGGAGCTCACGGATCTGTTCTTCTGTAATCGGTGCTTCCAATACGACTTCACGGACTTCATCCTTCACTTCTTCATCAAGAGAAGCAGCTGCTTTTTCCATCTCTTTTTTGAAGTCGATCTTCTCGCCTTCCTGGTATAACCACTCTGTAATTTCACCCGTATTTGGATCCATTTTGATACCGAGACGGCGATATGCCCAACAGTTGTACGCAACCGACACGAAGAAACTTGCAGGAATACGGTTCATGACGCCGACTTTACAACCGAGAAGCGTCGCCTCTCCACCGAAGCCCATCGTTCCGATTCCGAGCTTGTTCGCATTCTCCATCACATACTCTTCTAGCTTACGGAGGTCTTCATTCGAATTGGTGTCTTCCAATGTGCGGAACAGCTGCTCTTTTGCAAGTTCGTAACCAGAAGTACGGTCGCCACCGATTCCAACTCCGATGACACCTGCACTACATCCTTGTCCCTGTGCTTGGTAGACGGAGTGCATGATACATTTACGGATGCCATCCAGATCACGTCCTGCACGGCCCAAACCTTCCAGTTCAGTCGGCAGACTGTATTGGATGTTCTTGTTCTCACATCCGCCACCCTTCAAAATCAGGCGCGCATCAATATAATCCTCTTCCCATTGCTCGAACTTGATGACCGGTGTTCCTGGTCCAAGGTTATCACCACTGTTCGCTCCAGTTATGGAGTCAACCGAATTCGGTCTAAGCTTTGTATTGTCTGTTGCTTCCTTGATTGCTTCGATGATTGCATCTTTGATCTTCAACTGATTGACACCGATTGGCGTTTTGATTTTAAAAGTCGGTAAACCTGTATCCTGACAGATCGGAGATACATTTTCATCCGCTTTTAAAATATTTTCACTGATCGTATCCAGAGACATTGCGGCTCTTGTGCCTGCATTCTCTTGAGCTTTCGCTTTCGCAATTGCTCGACGGACGTCCTTTGGTAAGTTGGTTGATGTTTCAACGATGAGTTGATACATACTTTCTTTCAGCTTTTCCATTCCCCGATGACCCCTTTATTCGTAAGATTTCACATGATGCTTTCCCTCATCACGTGGTCATATATGTCCAAATTTCTTGTGTAAGCGTAATCAAAACTACATATCTTAAGTTCAGTATAACAAAATCCAGCATTTCATTCGTCAGATTTGTTTACTCGTTCCAATCGTGACGGAATTGCTTGCATTTCAATTCAAGTTCATCCAGCATCGCGATGATTCGATCGATTTCCTCAACGCCAGCTGTTTCTGGATCGATGTTGTCCAACACTTTCAACAACATATCGATACGGTTCTGAATGTAATGCATCTGTGTTGACTTATCATTGATGGAATTACCCATAAAAGCAGTCCCCTTTCTGATTTACGTTAATATCATAACAGATTTTTGCGATCTCATCATTTCTGTGTCTTACAAGGGCCGCAAGAGCTCCTCTTACGGAGTGCAAACTCGTCATTTCTCCGTTTTCAGGGTGCGCAAGAACCTCTTACGGGGTGCGATCTCGCCATTTCTCCGTTTTCGGGGTGCGTAAGAGTCTCTTACGGGGTGCGATCTCGTCATTTCTCCGTTTTCGGGGTGCGCAAGAGCCTCTTACAGGGTGCGATCTAGCCATTTCTCCGTTTCCGGGGTGCGCAAGAGACCCAATCATCTGTATCGCTTTACAAAAGTAAGTTTAAACTTTACACTAAATGTAAGGATTCAATCTCAGAGAAAGATTTGAGGTGAGGATTGATGAAGAACTTTGAAAACATGTGCCCGAAATATGAAGCTGCTATTGAAATCATTGGAAAAAAGTGGACAGGTCTGATCATACGTGTACTGATGTCCGGCCCGAAGCGATTTAAAGATATAAAAAAGCAAATTCCTGATATGAGTGATCGCATGCTTACAGAACGCATGAAAGAGCTTGAATCGGTAGGGATTGTCAAACGTGATGTCTATCCGGAAACGCCGGTACGTATCGAGTACACGTTGACCGACAAAGGTAACTCATTGAAAGAAGTCATCGGTGAGATTCAACGCTGGAGTGACGATTGGATCGATCTTGAACAACAGAATGAACAATCCATGTAACGAGGTGTACCAACTATTGGTGCACCTTTTTATATGATGCAAAAACAAAGAGCTGACTCAATTTGGATCGTCAGCCCTTTCGTAATACTCGAAGTTAGTTCGTCATGTTGAAACGGAAGGTGATGTAATCCTGGACCGGAATCCAAGCACCGATTCCTTGGTGCGTCACGTTTTTCACTTCGATACTTTTCTTGTTCCCTTTCAGGTTGATGTACACCTCACCGTAGGTCACTCTTCCTTTTTCATTGACTGCCGGTACATATCCAGACAGATAACCGACTTTCTTCGGCGGTATATTGTACACATTCTCTTTTTTCGTACCTCTGCCAATCACTGTCGTGAACGATAGCGGTAACTGCGTCTTTTCGGAAGCTTTGATCATCATCATCTTCTGGACGTCATCACTGCTCTCCACTTTCGCAGTCAATCCTCCAGACACTTTCTGTTCGTTTTCTTGTACGAAGCGCAATTGCTGTATAGCTGTTCCACCACGGTTGTTCAGCTGATTCACATTCACTTTGTGGTACTCCCAGTTCACATTCGTTTCAGCCGATTCGTAGTTTAACGGCCATTGACCTAAGTAAATGCTAGCCCGGTAACCGATCGCCGTTTTCGTTGGTGAAATGTGTGATTCATTAAAGAGTCGGATAAGTTCCGGATTTTCGATCTTGATCTTAGTCGTTGAAAACATTTCACGCGTCAACTCGCTCGGTTGTAGATCCGGAAGATCTTGCGTGGCATTCGGATACGTGTTCTCTTTCGAAATCGACACCGTCGAATTCGGAATAGAAACTCTTTCGGATTGTTTTGCTTTCTCTGCTTTTTCTGCTGAAAATGCTTGATCAGGCCATAACAAGAGCCCGAAACAGGCAATCATAATACCCAACTTTCTCATCGGACATGCTCCTTTCATATCTTTATTTTTTTCTAGAAGAGATAAAATCTACATGCCAAATTTTTCATAATGTCAAACAAGCGATTGAATGAAAATCACTTTCCTATAACAGCGCACTCTAGAGCCCTTTAAACAAATGTTTGATTGATAAAATAAAAACTTTGTCGATGCTGATTCAAGGTTTCACGCTTCTTCAATCAAGCGCCACGATAGAACCGAAATGTCTTCAGGAAACCGATGGTCCGTCAAGAAATCATGGACGTGCTTTACAGATTCGTCCGGTACGACAATGGCTGCGACTTCTTCCTTTTTAAAATGAAAGTCACCTACCTTTCGCCACTCTCTTTCCCTGTAAAAGGTATGACCTTCATCAGGATGGAAGTCGGTCAGCTTGATGTAATCCAACAAAGGATGCACGTCACTCAGCAACTCCCCTTGTAGCGAATGTTTGTCAGAGACATAACAGATCGGCAAAAAGATGTCATGGATCGCTTCAGCCTTAAAACCGATAGCAGCCTTCCCATAAAAAACCGCATGCTCGACGAGGTCCTTGAACGGAATGTCTGTCGTGCTGCAAAACGGATTCGTCTTGTAATCTCCGACCTTTTCTTCACTCGTAGCTTCCAGCACTTGCGAATTTAATATCGCTAAAAGAATCTCTACCGATTCTTCAACAGACTTAGGCTTACTCTTTTTCAACAATTCATCCGGACTTAATACACCTGGTGTCGACCCTTTCGGAGAACCGGTGAAATGCCAGTAGATTCTAGAATAATACCGCTGCATAAAAAAACACCCTTCTGCTCGTCTTCCTAACAGAAAGGGTGTACATCTCCGTTCCAATTATGTGCGTTGGTCCGCTTCCTCTTTAAAAATTTCAATCTCACGCCAATTGCCGAACTTATAATAGGCGTACGCGATGATACTGCTGATGATGAAACTGGTTCCTATACCGAAAGCAATCCCTTCTTCACCTAACCATCTGGAGAAGAAATAGGTCAACGGAACACGAAGCACCCAGAATGAGATGAGATTCAGGATGAGTACTTGAACCATCGCCCCTGCCGCCCTGACAATCCCGTTCAGGACGAAATTGATTCCGAGGAAAGGATAGAAGAACGCGACACTTTTCAAATAGGTCGCACCGAATTCTATGGTCTCTTGATCCTGCACAAACAGTCGAATCAAGCTATCCGCGCTTAAATAAGCGATCGTACTGATCGTAAAGGAAACACCAAGAATCAGATAAATTCCGTTCCGCGATATCGCATCCACCCTGTCCCATGAACGAATTCCAATGTTCTGCCCAGCCATACTGTTTACGGCCGATCCTAATGTAAAGGCAGGAAGCATGATGATGCTATCAATCCGCTGCGCAGCTCCAAACCCGGCGACCACGTCGGTGCCGAAATGAGCAACGATACCCATAATCGCTGCTATACCACCGGAAATCGCCATCATCTGCAATCCAGCTGGTACACCGAGCTTGAACAAAGTGACGAAATAAAAGCGAGGCGGAATATACGGAGTCACAAAAGGAACCCCAGCTTTCCAAACCGAGTAGAAGATGCCATACACAAACGCGAATCCTTGCGACACGATCGTTGCATAAGCTGCCCCGACAATCCCCATATCGAACACGCTGATGAATAATGGATCAAGGATCGTGTTCAGTACGACTGCAATGAACACGAATCGAATCGGCGTCTTACTGTCGCCAAGTGCCCTTAACACTGTTCCAATGAAGTTGTAACCGAACAAGAACAAGATTCCGAGGAAATTGACTTGCAAATACGACTTCGCTAAAGGAAAGATATCATCCGGAGTTCCGAGTAATTCCAACAACCAACCGGCTAATACGAAACCGACGAGCCCTAGACTGACAGCTAGAATACCAAGAACGAAGACGAAGGCATTCAACGATTCTTTTAACCCTTGTTCATCGTCTGCCCCTTTTTTCTGGGAAAGGACGGTAAGAGAGGCACTGTTTACACCGATAATGAACGATAATATTGTAAAAATGAGCGTCGCCGAGATGGATATCGCCCCAAGCGAAGCCGACCCTAATAGATTTCCGACCCAGACGCTATCGATAAACTGAAAAGAAGTTTGCAGGATATTCGTCAGAAAGATCGGGACGGAAAAAACGATCATCTGCTTCGGTACCGATCCTTTTGTAAAATCCATCTGCTGTGCCATGCTACTTACCTCCTTTCGCGTTTATTAAAGAAAAGCACCCCAGTTACATTTGGAGTGCCTTACGAAGTTTCACGAATGTGAGCTGTCCGTTATAAACGAAATCCAACACTTTTGTTCCAAGCCATTGTGTGACGATTGCGAACAGGAAAATCCACCAACCGACCACGAACGCTGTGACGACGAAAATCACTGAGTTGATCCAGAACATCATTCGGCCTGGTGACTGTGAGAACCACTTAGCGAACATTTGGGCGAGTATCGCCATACCGCCTGATGAAGCGCCATTACGGAATAAAATACCGACACCAATCCCGAATAGACAAGCACCAAAAACAAGATCCACCCACGGGACCGAGATCGGAGCCGGTAACACCAGACCAATTACGTCGACAGTGAGCGATGTCACCGTTACTGCAAAAATTGTTTTCACAGCTGAGCCGGTGCCTAAAAATTTCACAGCTGCAAACAACAAAGGAACGTTAACGAGCCATAGTGACCAACCGTGTGGAATATTCCAGAAATACTCATTAATGACCGCGATGCCTGCAGCACCACCCGAAGGGATATGATGCGGAAACAAAAACAGCCCCATGCCGAGACCTTGAATGAGTGCGCCGATCGCTAATGCACAAAAAGTCTTTAAAGTTTGACCCATTCGGCTTTTTCCACTACTTCTATGCTGTTTTGGACCGATTGAACCATCGAACAATTTTTACGCGTCAGATGCATCGCCTTTTCAATCTTCCCTTCATCCCACTTCTCAGTTTGAATATGGAATGTGAGCTCGATTTTCTCGACGCGATTCGCTTCTTCTTCATTCCGTACAATTTCAGCTTTTACCGTTATATCTTCGAAAGGGTAGCGCATCTTTTCAAGTACCTTTCTCAATACGCCCCCGCTACAGACAGCGACAGATGAGACTAATAGTTGATAAGGTCTGAATCCATATTGTTCATTCCCTGAAATATCGAGGCTTCCATATTCGAACTCTGTCGTGAAGCCTCCCTCGGTCATTTTAAATTCCAAATCTAACACTCCTCAGAAGAGATCATATGATTGTCTCTGTTATAATGGATGAAGATTTTCGACATAGATCACAATAGTTAGTATTGCGATATCAGATATAGTAAAATGTATCAACTTATGAAAGGAAGTACAAGTTATGCGCTCCGTCCGTTACCGTTTCAACGTCCTGATTGCCGTCGTATTCGTATCAGGGTTTGCACAAGGAATGCTTCTACCTCTCTTGGCGATTTTACTTGAGCAGGCTGGAGTGTCTTCAAGCATCAATGGACTCAGTGCTTCTGCCTTTTATATCGGGATCTTAGTCATCTCCCCTTTCATTGAAAAACCATTACATAAGTACGGATACAAACGGTTGATCGTCACGGGCATCGCCTTAACCGGAGTCTCTTTGCTCATTTTCCCGTTATGGCAAGCGATTTGGTTCTGGTTCATCCTTCGATTGATCATCGGAATCGGGGATCATATTTTTCATTTCGCCACTCAAGTTTGGCTCACATCTATGAGTGTAAAAGGAAAACGTGGACGTAACATCTCTATATATGGGGTATCCTTCGGACTAGGGTTTGGAGTCGGGCCTGTGATGACGAAATTGATTGATATTCATCCCGCTTTGCCATTCGTGGTTGCGACTGTGTTGTGCGGGATTGCGTTGCTCTTACTCATTCGAATCGATCATGCATACCCTGAAAACATTACGACTGCCGATTTTCAAGGAACTTGGCAACGTTACGGTAAAGTTTTCAAAATGTCATGGCCAGGATTGCTCGGGACGTTCGGTTACGGATTTATTGAAACGACCGTTCACAGTAACTTCCCTGTCTATGCAGTCCGGCAAGGTTTAGGAGTGGATGCGGTCTCCATACTGCTCCCTGCTTTTGCTGTAGGTACTCTTATTTTCCAGGTACCATTAGGGTTATTGAGTGACCGTCTGGGGAGGAAACCTATATTGGTCACTTCTCTATTTATTGGAGGAGTCAGTTTCATTCTGATGACCCTGAATTCCTCACTCATCTATTTGACGGTCATGTTCCTGATTGCAGGACTCTTTTTGGGTTCGCTCTTTTCCATGGGGATTACATTCATGGCGGATCTTCTTCCGAAAGAATTGCTTCCGGCAGGCAATATTTTGGCGGGTATCTGTTTCAGCCTCGGCAGTATTTTCGGACCACTGATTGGAGGAGCAGCCATTCAAGTGCTGGAAGAAGGAAGCATCTTTTTTACGATCGGTGGAATGATGCTTGTCCTGTTCCTCACCGTTTCATTCTTCAACCCACGTAAACACCATGAAACAGTGACGGGATAAAGGAGGGGGATCAATTATGTTATCTGTTAGACGAGAAAAAGTTGAAGAAATTCCTTACGTTCACTATCAACTCGAAAATAGACAAGACCAAAATCCTGTTATGATTGTACTCTATCACGGATGGGGTTCCAGCGTTCAGAACATCCGATTTTTAGCCTCTACCCTAGCACGATGGGGCTATCAAGTCATTACACCTGAAATCATCTATCATGATTCAAGGAATGGTTTGGAGCATCCTTTTCAAAAAGAGATCCAAGAACGGTTTTTCTGGGAATCGATCATTCGAAGTGTGGAGGATATCGAGGTTCTTACTAATCATTTATATGAGACATACTCTGAGGAACTTGTTTTATTCGGCAGTTCCATGGGAGGAATGATGACCTCAGGAGCTTTTGTAAAAGACTCCAAGATTAAAGGATTCATCAATATGAACGGGTCCTTTGATTGGATGGCATGCGAGGAGTACTTCCAGAATGTTGGTTTTGAACCATCAACTTTTTTGGAAGAGATTCGATCACTAAATCCTGCTAACTCGTTAGAAAGATTGAATAATCGACCTCTTCTGATGATGAACGGTTCGAAGGATCACGTTATTCCTTCTGACATACAGCATCGCTTTTATAAGACTGCTCTTCCTTACTATACGGATCAAAATAAAATCACTTTCTCACGTTATGAAGGTGTCCAGCACACAACTACGTTAAACATGGTTGAGGAAGCGATCCTCTGGTTGGAGACGCATTTTTCTCCCGTTTCAAAACCTCCTTTCAACGTTTAACGTTTCAAAGGCAAAGGTATACTATATTCGAGACAGAATAATTGACGTAGGGTCTTATAACTTTTAAAATCACCATTAGATAATAATTATTTTAAATAATTCAGTTGATAAAGGAGTCGATCTTGACATGAGATTACGTACAGAAATGCCTGAATTTGAAGGTGCGACAGAATGGTTGAACGGTGAAGTTTCAAAAAGTGATTTGGTCGGAGACAAGCCGACACTCGTTCACTTCTGGTCTGTAAGTTGCCAGCTATGTAAAGATGCTATGCCGAACATCAACCAATTCCGTGATGATTATAAAGACGAATTGAATGTCATTGCTGTACACATGCCTCGTTCTGAAAAAGACTTGGATCTTGATCAAGTGAAAGAAGTGGCTGAAGAACACGGCATCTCACAACCGATTTTCGTCGATAACAAGCATAAGTTGACGGATGCTTATGAGAATCAATATGTACCGGCTTACTATGTATTTGATGCAGAAGGAAAGCTTCGCCATTTCCAAGCTGGTGGAGACGGAATGAAGATGTTGACGAAGCGTGTGAATCGCGTACTCGGCAAATAATGATGAGAATTGTAAAAGACGGAATCCACTCGGGATTCCGTCTTTTTTATGGTCACTTTTTATATTTGAAGTTTCGCTCATACAATCGGTAAAAGAAGGCAAGGATCTTGAAGATGATTAATCCGACCAGCCCTCCCAGGCCATTCAATAAGATGTCATCAATGTCGAAGATCCGGTTCGCATAATTGAATTGCAGCAGCTCAATTAAAGTACTCATACCGAACGAAATGATAAACATTCGTCTGAACGGAGCGAGCTTTCTTGAAATGAGCGGCAGAAGAAAGCCAAGTGGCATGAACAATAGAATGTTTCCGATGACGTTTTTGAAAATCAACCAGTAGTCTCCGCTTCTCCACATCAACCGGATACTGTCAAACAGCACCAGGTTGAATGACTTTCCGTAAACATAATAATTGAAAGTGAACAAAGTAAAATAGATAAGCACAGCAAAATAAGCAAGGAATAGGATGGTTCCGATCCATTTCCACTTTAAGCGTATGCTGTTGCGATGTTGTGGTGCATTCTGTACTTCCATACCGCTGTGCTCCTTTACATAAATGAAGATGGTACCAGGTACGATTTGAGAACCGTTGCTACGCCTGCATCTTGTGATGGTGCCTGGCACCATTACCGAGTTTCAGTGTACCACATGTTAAGGACTTGCTGTACTAGTGTATGATTTCCAGGTCCTGTTTCATGACGGTCCGACATTATAGAAGTAAAAATTGCTTCGAGGAAATGATAAACCGAAATCAGAAATTATAAACCAAAAATCGAGTTTTATAATCCAATTTCAGAAATTATAAGCCAAAATCGAGAATTATAAGCCAAATTCTAAAATTACAATCCAAAATCGGAAATGATAGCTCCGTTTCGGCTTTTTCCAATAAGAGTCCCTTCACTTCCTTCTTCTAAATCACATAGAAAAAAGAGGCATCCCTCTAAATGAGAGAGACACCCCTTTCCATATATATTCGGAAATCCCCTACTTTTGGCGTCCGTCGAATATCATCCGTTGCCGCAGATGATATTTCCGAGTCGTTCGGTCATCCGGATGTTCTCTTTATAATCAATCGGACAATCCACAATGACCGGTTTCTCCATCTTCAACGCTTCCTCCATGATCGGCTTGAATTCTTCTGCTCTCAACACTTTCAGACCTTCTGCGCCAAAGGCTTTCGCTAATTGGACAAGATCCGGGTTTTCAAACGTAATGTTTGCACTTCTGTCGAATTCGTTCATCTGCTTCCATTCAATCAAGCCGTACCGGTTATCGGTCCAAACAACAACGACGATCGGTAAATTCAAACGTACCATCGTTTCAAGCTCTTGAACGGTCATCATGAAGCCTCCGTCACCGGCCACAGCGACAACCTTACGATCCGGCATGGCAAGCTTCGCACCAATCGCTCCTGGCAACGCAATTCCCATGGACGCGAACCCATTGGATATAAGGCACGTATTCGGTTTTACACAATGGAAGTAACGGGCCAGCCACATCTTATGTGCCCCGACATCTGACAAGAGAATATCGTCATCATCCAGCACTTCCCTCAAGTCTGCAACGACCTTTTGTGGTTTCATCGGATAAGACAAGTCCTCGTCGTCTTTACGCAAGTCCTCTAGTAACTTCGAGCGTAATTCTTTAAAATCTGGATTCAATTCTTCTCGCTGTTCCACTTTTTCCGTCAACAAACTCAGGTTGACGCCAATATCCCCGACAAGGCTTGCTTTCATCGGATAGTGGGCATCCACTTCCGTCTCTTGGGTATCGATATGGATGATGGGCTTATCCCCGTTCGGATTCCAAGCAGATGGCGGATATTCCACATAGTCATATCCAACTGTGATGATCAGATCCGCTTTATCGATGCCACATGCTACATGATCTTTATCCTGCAGTCCTGTTGTTTGCAGATTGAGCGGATGCTCCCAGCTGATTGCTCCTTTTCCCATAAAGGTACTTGTAAAAGGCGCATTGATTTTTTCTACGAAGGTCTGCAACGCTTCAGAAGCATGCATGCGCGTAACACCGTTCCCGACCAACACGACCGGTTGCTTCGCCTTATTAATCAATTCAGCAGCTTCTTCCAGAGATGGATCGACTGCTCGGGACAACCGTTCATTAGGCATCGCTTCTAACGGTTTCCCTTCTACTTCAAGTGCGGCGATATCTTCTGGCAGCTCAATATGAACCGCTCCAGGCTTTTCACTCGTCGACAACTGGAACGCTTTACGGACCACTTCCGGCACAATGTCCTTATCCCGAATGGACGTGTTCCATTTTGTTACTGGCTTGAACAAGGAAATGAGATCATAATATTGATGCGATTGCTTATGCTGCCGCTCAAGACCTGCTTGTCCCGTGATTGCGATCAGTGGAGCTTGGTCCATGTTCGCATCAGCCACGCCTGTGACCAGATTCGTCGCTCCAGGTCCTAACGTGGCAAGGCAGACCCCGGGCTTTCCGGTCAGTTTCCCGTATTGTCCAGCCATGAAAGCTGCACCTGTCTCATGTCTCGTTGTAATGAATTCGATATCCGATTCTTTCAGAGCATCAAGAAAATCGATGTTCTCTTCACCAGGTACACCGAAAATGTACTCGACACCCTCGTTTTCAAGACATTTTACCAATAATTCAGATACACGCACGTACATCCCTCCATTTTCATTCCGTTACGATTAGTAGGACTAATATAGTAATACCTTTTCACCATAGGTGCTCAAACGTCGATATGTATAATCAGCCCTTCATAATGAAATGCCACCCGGTTCGGATGGCATATTTGATTAATGAAATTGGTTTTTCTTGTTGGCAGAACTACTCGTCTTATGCTTGCTGTCACTCGTATGCTTTTTATGGTTCTTTACATTATGGTTCTTTTTATTGTTACTCATTGTATAAGCCCCTTTTTTCAGAAGAGTACGTTTAGTTTCTTCTTTACCCTCAGGACTTATGCGGTGTAATGTCAGGTCTTAGTGGTACCTTCTTCTAGGCTTTTGAAAGTCGCGTTCACTTCTCCGCCAATGATCAGCATCAGACCTGACACATAGAACCACAGCATCAGAACGATGACACCACCAAGACTTCCGTAGGTCGCACTATAATCATTCATATTATTTACGTAAAAAGAGAAGGCCAATGATACAAGCTGCCACCCGATTGTCGCTACGACGGCACCTACCCAAACATTCCGCAAGATCAGTTTCTTATTAGGGGCGACCATATAGATGATGGTAATGACAATAGCGATGATGACTGTACTGAGCACCCAACGCAGGATACCCCAGGTTTCTTCAGCATTCGGAATACCGATATAAAAGAACAGATTTCCAATCAGCTCACCGAAGACAGGCAGCGCCATGGCAACGAAGATAATCAAAAGCATTCCTAATGTAAGTAAAATGGCGACCGCTCTCGCAACGATGAAGTTTCGGCTTTCGTCTACATCATAGGCTTTGTTCAATGCCCGGATGACCGCATTCATTCCATTCGATGCTGTCCACAGAGTACCGATGATACCAAGGGACAGGATCGCTCCACCCTGACTCCCGATGACATCCGTATTTTCTTGGATGACATTCATGATCTCCTGAGGCGCATAGCGATCCAGCATAGTATACAATTGACTTTCATCGATGATAGCCGTCACAATCGTAATCGCCACTATTAGAAATGGAAAAAGTGACAGGAGGAAATAATAAGCCAATTGGGCTGATAAGTCTGTCACTTCATCTTCTTTAATTCGTTCAATTAATTCCTTCCAGAAGATTTTCTTAGAAGGTTGTTTAAGTCTCCCCACAGTCACTTTCACCTCTCTCAAGTTTCCTTAAAGATCGCTTACTTATGGTCGTTTTCCTTATAATCCACGTCCGTAATTTCTCTTCCCGCTTCTTTCAGTTTACTGGAGACATCCTTCAGTTCTCCACCTACTTCACGGACACTTGAGTACGTTTCAAGGGAGTTCTCTTTCACTTCTTCAATCTTACCTACGACTTCTTTCACTTCTCGTGATAATTCATTCAATGCTTTGGACGTTGTTTCCATTGTATGCTTGACTGTATTCATGATGACTGCCGGTTCTTCTCGCACTGTCCGATAAAGGGAAGTCGTTTGGTCCTTCAACTTGACGGATCGCTCTTGGACATTTTTGCGTGTATTTTTGTCGATCAAGGCAGCCAGACCGCCTACTACCGCTCCAATCAAGATCCCTTTCCAGAGGAAATTCCCCTCTTTCCGTCTGTGGTCGTCAATATGTGTAGGAGTACGTTGTGCTTGTCTTTCTGGTGTGTGTACAGCTTGCGTCATTTATGATCTCTCCTTTTTCATCTTGTAATAATATTTAATTTCCCCCGTTCTTTGAAAACCCAAACATTTACGATGAATTGTTTATGAATCATTTCCGACGGGTATCACAAAACTAAAATTATTTCCAACAAACATTTTTCAATAAAAGGAGGAATTTATTATGGGATTGATTTGGGCATTAATCATTGGAGGTATCATCGGTTGGTTAGCCGGCCTGATTGTCGGCAGAGACGTGCCAGGTGGAATTATCGGTAATATCATAGCGGGTATCATTGGTGCATGGCTCGGTACCGCTCTCTTAGGTTCCTGGGGACCATCATTAGGTGGCTTTGCTCTTGTCCCAGCCTTGATCGGAGCGATCCTGGTCATCCTGATCATCAGCTTCATCATGAAAAACATGCGAAAAACACGACACTAAGGACGAAAAACCCGATCTCGCTTCTAGCGGATCGGGTTTTTATTGTTTTAACAAGTATCCCAGGAAAGCTTTGCACCCTTTATAGATCAGGTCATAAACACTTTCGATATTGCCTGTCTCGTAAGGATCAGGGATGTCATCTTCCTCCCTAGTCTCCGCTAAGTCCAACAACCTTAATATTTCACCCGTTTCCTCCATACCAGCCATCTGGTGCAAGGTCCCCAATATTTCCGCATCCATCGCTACAAGATAATCGAAGGCTTGCAGATCTTCCTCTGTAACCTGCCGAACAGGTTGACACTTTACTTGGCAGCCCTTCTCCTCCAACAGCTCAACGATTTCATCATCTGGTGATTCACCGATATGCCAATGACCTGTCGCCGCAACTTCGACAAGAAATTCCTCTTGAGAATCTTGTTTTTTAAGCATGCTCTCAAATAGAGATGCAGCCATCGGTGTGCGAGAAATCCCACCTCTCCCTACAAACAATACTTTTTTCATCGAAACCTCTCCCTTCGCTTCATTTTATCATGAACAAAACTTGAGTCATTCTCCTGTTTTTTTTACAAATTTCAACTAAAAGAAAAAGGCATGTTTCAAAATATGGAGAATATTTAAATAGAGATAATATATAGATTGGAGGAATAATGATGCAAGCTTTCGAAGAGTGGTTGGGCACGATCAGTGGTTGGGTCTGGGGACCTTGGTTGCTCATCTTATTGGTTGGTACGGGTATCTTTCTGACGATCCGACTCGGGTTTTTACAGTTTTCATTACTTCCTTATTCTTTAAAATTAGCCTTTACTAAAAAACAGGATAAAAAATCGGAAGGGGACATTTCCCACTTCCAAGCGTTGATGACCGCGCTAGCTGCCACAATCGGTACAGGTAATATCGCAGGTGTTGCAACGGCCGTCTTCATCGGGGGGCCAGGAGCCGTTCTATGGATGTGGCTCAGTGCTTTATTCGGAATGGCGACGAAATATGCCGAAGCCATTCTCGCGGTAAAATATCGCGTCAAGAACAAAAACGGCGAGATGTCTGGTGGACCGATGTACTACCTGGATAAAGGTCTGAACGCCAAGTGGCTCGGTGTAATGTTCGCTTTCTTTGGTGCTTTCGCAGCCTTCGGTATCGGTAATATGGTTCAGTCCAATTCGGTTGCAGATGCTGTTGAGACGACCTTTGCCATTCCTGGGTGGGTAACAGGACTCGTATTGATGGTCTTGACAGGTCTCGTCATTCTTGGCGGTATCAAGAGCATCGGCCGTGTGACAGCCTACCTTGTTCCATTCATGGCGCTCTTCTATGTTGTCGGTGGATTAGTCATCCTCATTATGAACTTCAATCTTGTGCCGGATGCAATTGGATTGATCTTTAGTGATGCATTTACTGGGGAAGCGGTAGCTGGAGGTGCGTTAGGTGCCGTCATCCGTTGGGGTGTTGCACGTGGTGTATTCTCGAACGAAGCTGGTCTCGGTTCGGCACCGATTGCCGCTGCTGCAGCAAAAACCGACTTTCCAGCACGTCAAGCACTCGTATCCATGACACAAGTATTCATCGATACGATCATCGTCTGTTCCATCACTGGAATAACCCTTGTCATGGGTGATATGTATAAGGGTGACCTGAATGGTGCAGCCCTGACGACGGAAACGTTCAGAAGCTTCTTAGGAGAACCAGGTGCGTTGATCGTCACAATCGGTATCATCCTATTCGCATACTCGACGGTTCTAGGATGGTCTTATTATGGTGAAAAATGTTTCTCTTACCTCTTCGGCGACAATTCCGTCAAGTACTATCGCATCCTGTTCGTATTGGCGGTCTTTATCGGTACGACGGTATCCCTCAACGTCGTCTGGACGCTCGCCGATATCTTCAATGGTCTGATGGCGGTACCGAACTTGATCGGACTTCTCGGACTTTCCGGAGTCGTTGTCGCAGAAACGAAACGATTCCTCGAAGCGAAGAAACAAGAACAACAAAAAGACAAATCATTATCCGTTTAATATGGAAAAAGGTGACCTTCAGGGCTCTTATGAGCATCCTGAAAGGTCACCTTTTTTATTGGGTAATATCATTTATCCTTCCATCACTTTTACATAATAATTGCGTGTACGCGGTCCATCGAATTCACAGAAATAGATTCCTTGCCATGTACCAAGGATCAACTCGCCATGTTCGATGATGACAACTTGTGAACTTCCGACAGTACTCGCCTTTAAGTGCGAGGCTGAATTGCCTTCAGCGTGTTTGTATTTCACGTGGTTCCATGGATAGATTTCATCCAACCTCATGAGCATATCATGCTTTACATCTGGATCTGCATTTTCATTGATTGTGATGCCTGCGGTGGTATGCGCACAGTACACATAAGCAACCCCGTTCGGCACACCGCTTTTCTTGATCAATTCTTTCACACTCGAGGTAATATCAATCATTTCATCATGGTCATTGGTTTGGATCGATTGTTTGTATAGCATCGTTACCTCCTCATTTTCGCGATCTTCTTCCACTTTTTCTTTTCCTGCAACTGCGCTTTTTGGTCATTTTTGCGCTCAAGATAGGCAAGCTCTCTTTGCAATTTTTTATAAGATGCAAATCGTTCTTCTGTCAGATCTCCGGCTTGAATCGCCCCGTTCACGGCACAACCCGGTTCATCATCATGCTGACAGTCCCGGAATTTACATGTATCCGCAAGAGCTTCAATATCCTGAAAGCTTTCAGACAGTCCATCATTCGTATTCCACAATTGGAGCTCTCTCATACCTGGTGTATCAATCAACAGTCCACCCTGCGGCAGCAAGAACATTTCACGATGCGTGGTCGTGTGCTTTCCTTTGTCATCTCCTTCACGGATTTCCTTCACCTTCTGAATTTCCTCGCCATACAGGCGGTTCACAAGCGTTGATTTTCCCGCTCCAGAAGATCCAAGTAAAGCAACGGTCTTACCTTCCACAAGATAAGGTGTTAATGCTTCAATTCCCTCACCTGTTTCAGAACTGATGACAAGAATCGGGACACCTAAAGCTACTGTTTCTACTTCATTTACCCGCTCAGCTACATTTTCACACAGGTCGGATTTACTGAGTACGATCACTGGATTCGCACCGCTTTCCCACGCCATCAGAAGATACCGTTCAATTCTTCTGACATTCAAATCTTTATTCATCGCATTGACGAGAAAAACCGTATCAATATTTGTCGCAATGATCTGCTCTTCAGTTGTTGTGCCCGCAATTTTACGGGAAAACTTGCTCGTTCGAGGCAGGAGCGTATGAATGGTGGCACGGTCTTCAGAACCGTGTACCTGACACATGACCCAATCGCCGACAGCTGGATAATGTTCACGGTCAAACGCTTCATAATTCATTTTCCCAGAAATCGCACCTATTACTTCACCTTGTTCTGTCAATAAAGTATACATCCCTTTATGTTCTTGTGAGACACGGGCTGGCTCATAACCTTTTTCAATCCATTGTTTTGCTTGTTCATTTCTTTCTTCATTAAAACCAAGTTGTTGTAAATTCAAATTTGTTTCCTCCAATTTTTAAGTAGAAAGTAAAGAGACCACCGGAAAATAAACCGATGGTCTCTCGTGTAATTTTTAAGAAAATAAAAAACCATAGGCTAGACGCACAGCCCATGGTGAAAAATCTACATCAAAAATTAGAGAACTATTTCACGTTCACCTTAAGGGGCTGTGCTTTATATACAATTAATGAATGAAGAGTGCTATTGAATTTGTACATAAAACATACCTCCTTAAAGTGCTTTCGATTTGATACCATTATATGCTAATGAAAATGAATTGTAAATGTTATTTGCTGAATGCCTCTATCATTTGAATTGCAGCTGGTCCTAAAAGTACAATGAACAAACTCGGGAAGATAAATAATACAAGGGGGAACAACATTTTGACTGGAGCTTTCATCGCTGCTTCCTCTGCCCGTTGCTTCCGTTGATCACGTACTTCTTCGGATTGAACACGTAATACATTGACCATTCCTATACCAAGCTTTTCTGCTTGTAATATACTACTGATGAGGATATTGATTTCATCCACTGTCAGTCGTTCTCTGACCCCACGAAGAGCTTCTCTGCGCGTTTTCCCTAACCGAATTTCTTCAAGGCAACGATGGAACTCGTTAGAAAGAACTCCTTCCTTTTTGGAAACAACCTTACTTAAAGCACCATCAAAACCTAGACCAGCTTCAAGACTAACTGTCAACAGATCCAATATATCAGGTAGCTCTCGTAAAGCCGAATGAGATCGTTCTCGTATTTTACTTTTTAAATAGTATGGGGGAAGAATGATGGCAATTACCATAGCGATAATAACGGAAAGAATGATTCCCCCTAATTCAAATTTCGACATTGCCCCCCATCCGCCAGCTAACAAAGGTATAAATAGAACTAAACCTAGTTGTATAAGCCGATATTCGAATGGTGTCATCCCAAAAGGATTACCTGCTTGAAGTAGTTTCAATTCAAGCTTTGCCTGGTTCTCACTTTTCATTTTTCGCTTGAAACCTTTACGGAGATCCTTATAAATCGGTCCTAATAGACGTAAATATAACGGTTTAGATGTTTCATCGTTCTCATCTAGATAAGGAGGATCTTGTTTATTGATAAAAGTCGATAACCTTCTTTTTACAGGCTCTTTTTTTTCGCTACGAAACACGTAAATAGAATAGATAAACAACGTAACTGCAGCAAAGAAACTGATATACAGCATTTCTCTACACCTCTATTGTGGTTACTTTTTTGACTAATATGAATCCGATGATACCGGATATTAGTCCTGCCCCAAGTAAGACCATCCCTATGAAATTTGTAAATAAAGTTCCAATGTAATCAGGCTCAATTAAATACAGTACAAGCGCTAATATTAATGGAAGTAATCCTATTACAATACCTGAAAGCTTCCCTTGTGCAGTAAGAGTAGTGATTTGACGTTGAATTTTGGTACGGTCTCGAATAGTCTGAACAATCTTATCCAACACGGTCGCCAAGTTCCCTCCTACCTGCCTTTGAATGAGAATAGCCTGTATCATGAGTTCCAAGTCTTCACTAGGCATCCGATCATATAATTCATTCAAGGCATCTTCAAGTGAGCTTCCGTATTGCATCTCCTTTAGAACAAAACCGATTTCACTGCTAATTGGATCCTCAGCTTCTTCAACCACTGTTTGGAGTGCTTGCGGAAAGCTGAACCCTGCTCTCAATGAGCCTACAACCGTTGAAATCATATCCGCTAATCCATCGTTAAATCTTTGAATGCGCTTCTTCTCTTTTTTCTTAACCCACATCATCGGTAGGATATATCCTCCCGCTCCACCAATAATGAGCATTAGCAAGTTACCTGAAATCAAAAAAAGAAATCCAGCACCTAATGCAGTTGAAATCCATCTGAACAATAGAAATTCTTCGGGTTTTAATGGAATACCTGATCTTCTTAATAAATTTTCAAGCTTTCGGGTCTTCCTTTTTGAGACTTTCGAGCGTAAACGTTGTTTTGAAAGTTGAAGTTCCAAGAAAAGATTGAATTTCTTCCGTTCAAGCTTAGATTTGTTATAGCTAGACAAATAATAGTTCATTCGTTTCGTCATGCGCTTATCCGAAAGTAAGGTCATATGCAGGATGGCATAAAAGAATAAAAAAGAAGTAAACGAAGCTAAAAGAACCAAGTAATAATGCATTAGCCCCAATCCTCCTCAGACACGAACACACTTGGAGGAATATCTAATCCTGAACGTTCCAATAAATCATAAAACTTCGGGCGAACACCAGTCGGTACCAGTCGACCTCTAATTTTACCTTCAGCGTCGACCCCTTCTTGTTCATATTCGAATATATCCTGAAGGACAATAACATCTCCTTCAAGACCTTGTACTTCTGTGATTTTAGTGATTTTTCTTGAACCATCTTTTAAACGAGACTGCTGGATAATTAAATCAAGCGCTCCAGAAATTTGTTCACGGATTGCTTTTACAGGAAGCTCAACTCCAGCAAGCAAAACCATTGTCTCTAATCTTGAAATCATATCCCTTGGACTGTTCGAGTGTCCCGTTGCGAGTGAACCATCATGACCTGTATTCATCGCTTGAAGCATATCGAGGGCTTCACCACCACGGACCTCACCAATCACAATACGGTCAGGTCTCATACGCAATGAGTTTCGTACAAGGTCTCGAATTGCGATAGCTCCTTTTCCTTCGATATTCGGTGGACGTGATTCAAGTGAAATGACATGAGGTTGTCCAAGTTGCAATTCTGCAGCGTCCTCAATTGTAACAATTCGTTCATCATCAAAAATAAAAGATGAAAGAACATTCAGTGTGGTCGTCTTCCCTGATCCCGTTCCTCCAGAAACAAAAATATTAAGCCTCGCTTTTACACAAGCTTCAATGAACGTTGCCATCTCACGAGTTAAAGTGCCAAATGAAATTAAATCATCAATTTTGAAAGGATCAGCTGAAAATTTTCGGATTGTAAGTGTTGGTCCATTTAAAGCAAGAGGCGGGATAATAGCATTCACTCGGGATCCATCAGGTAATCGTGCATCAACCATCGGAGAGCTTTCATCAATTCTTCTTCCGAGTGGGGAAACAATTTTTTCAATAATGTTCATCACATGTTCATCATCTCTGAAACGGATGCCCGTCAACATGAGTTTACCTTTACGTTCGATATAAACCATACCAGGACCATTCACCATGACCTCTGTTACTTCTGGATCCAATAATAGCGGATTGATCGGACCAAAACCTGTTAAATCATTTGTGAGCTCCTCGACTACTTTTTTTCGATCGATGGCTCCCCGGAATTGTTCATCTTCCTTTATGATATCAATCGCCATAGCATCTAATTGAGGGATGATAGTTTCTACATCATCGTTACTGTTCATTTCTTCTAAGATTTTTTTATGTAGACGATTCTTAAGTTCTTGGTGTTTATTGAACTTTTGTTGTTCTTTTTCTTGAACCTTATCTTCTTTTACTTGCTTTTTCTGAGGTCTGAAGCTTGAAACAAGATCGTTTTTCTGGACGGTTTGTGTATCCGAATCATCGAGCTGATCGTTATGAACTGACTTTACCTGGTTTTTCGCTTGCACTTTTTGCAATAAACTCATTCTTTCCCCTCCTTATGGTTTGACCTTTGAAAGATTTTTGAAAAGAATGAAGGTGGTTTGGTTTCATAAACTTTTATTTCTCTTCTTGAGGTAATTTGTTCCGCCATTTTCAAAACAGCTTTGGCTATTTCCGTTTTCCCCTGATTTATTACAAAGGGAATGCCGATATTTAAAGATTGAGAAGCAATTTGAAAGTCGTTTGGAATATATTGAAGTTCTCGATTCTCCAAAATATCTGGAACATCAGATGCATTAATAACGCTTTCCATTGTTGACCGATTAACTACAGTTGTAACTTTATCCTTTAAATCAATAGCCTCTAATGTTTCCAGCATTAGCTTTGTGTTTTTAAGAGTTGACATTTCCAAATTCGTTAACATCAAAATCTGGTCAGCCTTTTCAAGTAATGGCAGAGTCTGTTCTTGTAAACCTACACCAGTATCCACAACTACATAATCAAACTGAGTGAGCATGAGATCTAATATTTTATTAACATGGTTTCTGGTCACTAGCTCAGAGTACTCCGGCCGGTCTGGAGCAGCTAGCACCCTAGCACCACTCTCATGTCGGCTGAAATAGCTTTCCAATGTCACTTCATCTAAATCATCAATATCTTCTATAACATCTTTTAATGTAAAAGCAGATTGTAAGTCCATAGCAAGACTTACATCACCGAACATATAATCGCCGTCCAATATTCCGACTCTAATATTCTTTTTACATAATGAAACGGCCAAGTTGACCGTCATCACTGTACGGCCAACTCCACCTTTCGCACTACATACAGCAATCATTTCGCCACGCTTACGTTTTTGGGTTCCAGTAGATTCCACTGTTTCAATCGTATCAGTTGTCATCCGAAGCAGCCTCCTCACCAGATTTGACCCTGCTTCTAAGTGCGAGGTGTAATGGACCTGATTCCGTTGCATTTGCAAGATTTACCGCTTCATTTGGCATTACTTCCAGGGTTACTGAAGTATATTCAACGTATTCTTCGCCCTCCGTTGTTTCTACCATTCGCCTCCCTACTGCTAGTACGGTCACATTTTCGACGACAACCTTTGAAACAAGTTTATCTCCTTCTTTAACCGTATTGATAACGTCCACTTGATCTTCAGGCTCCAACAAATTTGATACGGATTGAGGTAAATTCACCCCAACTGACACAGCCCGAAAACCATCACGAATTTTTCGAGAGACAAACAACTTCTCCTCTTTTGCACTTTGTAGATGGTTTGAAAGCAATGCCTCACCTCGAGCGATATCCGCAGTTGAAAACTGTCCAATCACAGAATCCAACTCCGTAAGTGCATTAGTATGAATTCCTTCTTCAGGTAAAAGTTTTGTCTCTATCATCTCTTTAGTGATGGACACATTCCGTTTGATTTCCTGAGCTGCAACTACAACCTCGACTTTACTCTTATTTGCCACTGTCTGGGCATCGTATTGCTTCATATAATTAAAAAACAGTACTGTAGTAATTAATCCCATTAAAATTGCTAACGTTAAAACAAGTTTTGACCTCAATATGTTCACCTACTCTGTTAGTCTAATTCCATACGCCCCGTTGTTTTCAACTGTTTCATCTACATGACCAGTACCTGTACGTTTGATGAACATCCCTGTGATTTCTGTACTTTTCTTATCCATAGGTTCTTTCACATAAAAGTAAGCAAAACCTGTAACCTTGATTGACTTCATCTGGTTCTGGTCATTATCGTAAGGTTCATAGACAGGGATTAATAAGATCCGCTTACAGTCGCGAGGGTTTGCTCCTGACTTCATCTCTTCTTCCGATACTGAACATGCATTTACAAGCTCGGTAATAACGGATCTAGTTTTTCCAGCTATATTTCCTGTTTGAGTATCTATGATGTCCCCAATAGTAACTGGGTTTTGGTAGCCATTTCTCAAGTTCTCTTCATATGTTTTTGCACCTGTTCCACCTAGTGCAAGTACTCCAAAAACGCCAGATTCATTATCATGAGGTCCTACTTTCAGTTTATACTCTTTATAAAATTCCAAAGGAACAGAGTCATCAATTCCTAGTGGTGCAGCACCCTTTGCTTCAGACATCGCTCTAATAATCGCTGCAGATTGCACGTTGACTGGAACAGTTTCGAACCCAAATAATTTCGAAAAATATAAAGGCACGTCTTTCATAAGGGTTACCCGAACCTCATCTTGTAACTTTATTGATAAAGACTCAAGACTAGACTTTTCAGTATGTTCATCCAACACTTTATGAACGACTTTTTCTACTTCATATTCATCTGTTACAAGTTCTTGTGCTCCTGATAAAGCTGCTGCATTCGCCACTTTCTGTAAGTGGCTTTTTGTCATATAGAGAGAACCACCGTCCATGACCAGTCCCAAAATGGCTATAAGAGCTACCATTGCAAGCCCAACTAAAACAATTGAACTTCCAGTCTCATCTTTTAATAGATTTAATTTATTCTTCATATAAACTACCTCCCAATCACTCTACTCTGATAGTAGAATCCGTTTTTACTAATATGGGTGAAGGCAGTACTTTAGAAATAAGAGGAGTTACATATTCAACAGGGTATTCGAGTGTAACAGTCATATAATCCCCAGATTCACGCATAGTGTCATTCGGTGAGATGTTAACTTGAAGATTCGAAGAGTCCCCAACATGAACATAATCCCTAGCAAACTGTGCAATGGCTGCATCATCCCGACCTAAGCCACCTAGCCTTACACTCTCTTGAGTCGCCAATTGAAGATGCATATATGTATACATGATTCTACCGAAATCAAAGATTCCTATTAATATTATTAATAACACCGGGAGAACCAGTGCCATTTCCACAATAGATTGACCATTTTCCTTTTTAATCATGAAATCCACGCCTTCCCTACAATGCTAAGGATTGCACCACCTGCTATCGCGACCCCATATGGATAGGTGGATTTCAAAGAGTCTTTTGTCATAGCCAATGGAACAGTCAACCCACTTTTCTTTGCGTAGAGCCAATGGAAATAATACTTTAGTCTACTGAATGCTCCTCCATTGAAGATGAGAATACATATGGCTATTACTCCACCCAATAGTGCCATATATATGGACGTATTGAGTACAAATAACGGACCCTTTAACGCCCCGATCAGAGCAAGAAGTTTAACATCCCCTGCACCTATGCCCCCCATAAAATATGGAATCAAAAGAATACCAATTCCAATAAGGAAACCCAGTAGCGATGCCGCTAATCCAGACCAACCATTTAAGATAAGGTGCAAGATAAGTGATAAAATGAGTGCAGGGAAAATCACCTTATTATAAATCAGTCGTTTTCGGATATCGGTAACTACACATATGATCAGTACAATGATTAAAACCATGTTAAATACCATATGAAAACCCCTTGTATTTTTTGAAAAAATGGCCTTACGTAAAAACTACGTAAGACCATTGAAAACTGTATAAGCCTTAACTTCCGCCTGCAGTTCCACCAGTTTCTCTGTTTGTAACCATATCTTTTACATCCGTAAACATTTCAATGATTTCCGTTCTCAGAAGTGCTAATGCTCCAACTGCAGCGACTGCAATCAATCCCAATACTAATCCGTACTCAGTCATACCTTGTCCTTGCTCTTCTACTACTAATCCTTTTAATTTTTCCATCATGATACTCGCTCCTTTAAATTTTGGATTTGTAATGCTTGTCCGGGTTCTACCTTAGTCTTATGAATGGTTCCAGCTGGCAGCTCAATGACGGATGACGTCCCTTTGTGATGTTTTCCGATTGTTCCAGGACGGACGTAACATTCGGCTGCAATGACTTCATTTGATGCATTCAAATACAGTACGTCAATTTCGAACTTCATAAAATACGTATGGATGGAACGGCAGGGTTTGATGTGGACGGCATAACCTTCCTCGAATGAAGAAGTAAACATAAGTCCTTTAAGCCTTTTAATAAATGAGTAAGCAGGAATCATTTTATCTGCAATGATCTTGCCAGTAGAAAGGTTAACCAATTCCATTCCGACACCTCCTTCTCCAACAAAAAATACCCTGCCTTTACCGAAAGGAGGGTACTTCTTAACGTCAAACACCCCTTGGATCTTTCGGTAACTGGCTGGCTTAGTGCAAGTGCACCTTAGCCCCTCTAGCTTTGCGCCGCTGGTTTTCACCAGGTTTGCCTTTATCGAGATTCAGCGTAGTTTGTCGTTGAATCCGATATCTTGTAGTTTCATCTTACGAAAACACCCATTGTTAATCATCAGTCTATATTATTAAATTTTTCAGAATATTTAGTAATTAAATAGTCCTATCTAAAAATTTATATACCTACAATAGTCTGCTAACTCCCCGCAAATCGAGTTTTTACATATCTTGACTTGAGGACTTTATACTTAAAAAAGCCCCATTTACTTCTCTTTTACTTAAAAAATTTCAACATAAAACCGATAAACCGTATTCTTATAAGTACAAAAGTCACCCCCACAAGAGAATCAATTAAGCTTTCGCTTCGGAACAATTAGATGACATAGCCTACTTTTTGGTACAACAGATAGGTAATTTAGGATAGTATGTGGGAAATCACGGTAAAAAGGATGCTTTTTGGAGGGGTAAAATAGAAAGAGACTGAGCCGTTCAATCGGATCAGTCTCACTGGTTCATTTTTTTAAATGGAATTTCATCAACATTTCATCGTAGTAATGCCCTTCGATTTTCAACGAGCGCTCTTCGACACCATACGATTCAAATCCGATCTTCTCGTAAGAGCGGATCGCTGAGCGATTTTCTGTCATCACGGTCAGCATGATCTGTTCAAGGTCCTCGATCTTACTTGCTTCTTCAACTAAATTTTCCAAGAGCTTGAACCCGATACCATTTCTTTGTACATGCTGACTCACATAAACTCCAACAATTTCACCTTTGTGCTTCATTTTCTTTTTTGTATGTTGAAAAAAGGTTCCTATACCGACGAGTTCTTTCCCATAATAGGCACCCACCGTAAATTTGTCACTCATCTCAATATTCTTCTTCACATCTCCAACTGATCGGTTCACTTCTTCTTCATAAGATGATGCGAAGGCTTCAGGATAATTTTTCAACCCTTCTAATCTTAATTGATAATAATCTGCTGCATCTTCTGATCCGAGCTTCCGGAATTCAATCATGGTCGTTCCCCTCTCTACTCGTTAATGTACACCGCCGTTCCGTATGCAACGATCTCGGATGCATTTGACATAACAGATGATGTTTGCAGACGGCAGGCCACAATCGCATTCGCCCCTTTTGCCTTTGCATCTTCCACCATTCGGGAAATGGCAATTTTACGAGCCTGTTCCATCATTTCGTTATATTCTCTGATTTCTCCTCCAACGATTGTTTTCAAACTAGCAAGAATATCTTTTCCGACATGCTTGGCTTGAATGGTACTACCCTTCACAAACCCCTTCAGTTCAATGATTTCTTTCCCAGGAACAGTATCAGTAGTCACTATAATCATTTTGATCTTCCTCCTCTTTCTCTCTTATTCGTTCAATGATTAGTAAAATGAATAACACGAGCATAGCCACTCCATATAAAAGGAAAAGCGTGATGGAAACCCAGAAGTTGATAAACAAAAAAATGATAGCCGCTCCCTGCGAGACAACCGTTAATAGCAAGATTATGGATTTGTATTTAGACATTTCACACCTCGTTCAGAAGACGCATTGTCCGGTCTATGATTTGGTCGGGTAATGGCTGCTCAAGCGCCTTTCTCAAAATAAATGGATGAAGAATCCCGTTTTCTTTCCAATATAATTCGATCAGATTCGCCTTATCACCTTTATTCGGGATTAATTGATATAAGATGAACCAATCTTCTAATGAACTGAGTGGCAATGAGTACCCATCCACTACAACCTGTTTCGTTAAGGACTCATTATTTAGATGAAAACGATAGATTCCCTTCTCATGTTCGATTGCAAAACCTGCCATAAAGTCGATCTCCGTTTCATCCATCAGGTACCTTCGAAAAATTTCCGTCCTGAACGGAGTATAGGACTCAGCCTCTATAGGCGAAGCACTTTCTTCAATCAAGTGCGACGCTTTCTCCACATCATTTATGTCAATCAGTAAATCAATATCCCGTGGTGACTTAATCAAGCCATATTGAGCAAGGACGTTGGAGCCTCCGGCCGCCCAACGAACATTCGACTCGCATAATACTTTAGTAATATAGCTCAATACATACCTTTGCATTACATCCTCCTAGTAAATTATGGTTGAATTTGTTTTGTAATTAAAAATTAACAAGTATTTCACAAAAACTTGCTACGATTATTGTCGAACACAACAAAGAGACAATGAGGAGGATCCAAACGTGAAGCATAAATTCAAAACCATTGCTGCCGTTTTTACAGCAGCTGCACTTATCGTTCCAACCTTGGGGGCTAATGGTGCCATCAATGGACCGTTAGGCACAACAGGTAAACAGGATGGTGGAATCGGCAACTCAACGAACTACCTGGATGATGTTCCAAATATCAAGGTAGACCAGAAAGTCAATGATATCATTTATCCACTGTTCGGAAACCCTGCAATCAAAAAGCAAGGTGAAACTGTCACTGTAAAAATCGATAGTCAAGGTAAGGAAGCTGCTGGCTGGGATGTTAAATTGAAACCAACCAATCATTCTGCATTTACTGAAACATACGATCTTCCTGTTCAGAAGGTTTCAATGGGTGAATCACACTGGAAAAACAGTGAAAAAATTTATGATGTGACTGTCCAAATTCCTGAGAATGTACCTGAAGAGTTGTATGATCTTGAAGTTTCTTATACAGCATCTGGTCAACGCAAAACGGATGAGCAACCGCATTCCGTTAAAGTCGTTAAAGAATACAAGAAAGACTTTGAATTCTTACATCTGACAGATACACACGTTGGTTCTCCACGTAACCTCGGAAACCACGATGACGTATCAACTATAGACCCAGGTCGTTTGAAAGAAGCTGGAATGTGGGATGCGAAGGAAGAAGATCGTTGGCTATACCTTCAAAAAGCCATTAAAGAAGTCAACTTGAAGAATCCTGATTTTGTTGTTGTTACCGGTGACCTTATGTATGGTCAGATGAATCCGCAAGAATATATCTATGAATATGAAGAAACGTATCGCATTCTTCAACAATTGGATGTACCTGTATACCTTGCACCTGGTAATCATGATGCCTACGCGCAAGATGCAACTCTAGCGGACGGCGCAAAATATTGGGAGCAATATTTCGGACCTCAATACTTCTCATTTGATTACGGCCCGTATGCACACTTTATCGCATACAACTCGTTCGACTGGCATAAGTTCGACCGAAGCGGTCACGGAACGGTTTCCGTACCAACTTGGGGTGGACAAATCCGCGAACAACAGCTTGACTGGGTCAAGAAGGACCTAGAAGAAAACGCGAAGACTGCACAACCGGATCAGATTACTGGATTGTTCTCTCACCACAATCCACTATGGCGTGACCGTGATATCTGGCCATCTGATGATCCAGACGTCCAAAAGTATTGGAAGCAATACGACGAGCAGCACAACCCGCAAAATCTTGAAACATTGATCCTTGGAGAAAAGCTCGGTATCCAATATGACCAGCAATGGCATGGTGAAAATGCCCATGAATTGATTGAAATCATGAAACAGAATGATGTGGATATCAGCCTTCATGGCCATACGCACATCGACAATGTTACAGAGCAAGATGGAATCCTTTATACAACAACGACTTCACTTGAACTCAGCGGTAAGCCTTGGGTTGGATTCCGTCCACTAGAAGTGAAGAATGGTGAAATTACGAATTACAATTATGAAGAGCCTGGTGTCTCCGTCCCTGTATATGAAAATGGAAATACTGAAGGCGGCGTGATGGCACTGGAATCTCAATATGAGAAACCGAACGACGGACATGCTACTGAGCAAACCGTTACTGTCTACAACCGCTTGAAAAAGGAAATGACAGTCACGGTGCCGATGTATCTCGTCAAAGGGGAGTACGATGTTTCTGAAGGAACAGTGAAACAAAACGTAGCCTCTGGAGATAAGCAGTACGTTGAGGTTGAAATCACAGTTCCTGCGAAAAGCACAAAAGAAATTACAGTAAAGTGATTTTTAATAAAAAGCACCTGAGCCGCATAGGCTCAGGGCTTTTTATATGGAAATAAGTTGCTCCCCTCAACCTGGTCATAACATGCATAACCACATTCCCCAACGGGTAAAACAGAAGAGATATCTTTGTTTTCTACAATTGAATAGGAAGTGTTGCTGCAAAAGTTACAGTCACTTTTTTGTTGACAAAAATATAAGAATGATTTAAGTTTTGTCTATAGGAAACATTTTTATAACTGGGCATATATTATGACTGTTACTAAAAAGGTCATTTTCTTTTTAAATAAATGTTGCGCATGTACAACTTTTGTTTCTAAGGTGAATGTTGTTAGTTATACGCACAAGAAAGGAGTGAATTAGGATGCCGAATGTGTTGAACGTTAATAATCTGAACGTATCTTACCTCGGAAACGTCGCATTGACGAATATTTCATTTCAAGTTGAACAAGGAAGCCTGGTCGGCATCATCGGTCCGAACGGTGCTGGTAAATCTACATTGATCAAAGCGTTGATGGACCTCATTCCATCGGAAGCCGGTAAAGTGGAAATCTTGGGGAACCCAGTTAAAAAAGTACGGAAAAAAATCGCATATGTCCCCCAACGAAACGACATCGATTGGGATTTCCCGATCCTAGTGATCGATGCTGTTTTGATTGGCACATATCCACACCTCGGCCTATTCAAGCGTCCAAAGAAAAAGCAACGGGAATGGGCATACGAATGCCTGAAGCGTGTAGGCATGGAGGAATACAGCAAGCGCCAGATCGGTGAGCTATCTGGAGGACAACAACAGCGGGTGTTCTTAGCACGTGCACTTGCACAACAAGCGGATATCTTTTTCCTGGATGAACCTTTTGTCGGAGTGGACGTTTCGAGTGAAAACACGATCATCCAAATTCTGAAGGAACTACAGAAGGAAGGAAAAACGATTCTCGTCGTACACCATGACTTGAGCAAAGCGAATGTGTACTTCGATGAGTTGATCCTGCTGAACAAAGAGTTGATTGCAAAAGGTGAAGTTCGCCAAGTGTTGGATTCACAAACCATCCAGAAAGCGTATGGAAATCCTCTTGCATTCATGAATGATATGGGAGTGAATCAAGCATGAACTTCATAGAAGCAATTATTCAGTATGAATTCCTTCAAAAAGCATTGATCACCTCTGTAATGGTCGGAATCATTTGCGGGGTCATCGGATGCTTCATCATTCTCAGAGGAATGGCATTGATGGGAGACGCGATTTCACATGCTGTCCTGCCAGGTGTTGCCATCTCTTACATGCTTGGGATCAACTTCTTTTTCGGCGCCGTATTCACTGGTGTGCTAACGGCTATCGGCATCGGGTTCGTCAGCCAGAACAGCCGATTGAAAAACGATACCGCGATCGGAATACTCTTTACATTCGCGTTTGCGGCCGGAATCATCCTGATTACATTCATGAAGAGTAGTACGGATCTGTATCACATCCTGTTCGGTAACGTACTTGCCGTTCGCCCATCAGACATGTGGGTCACACTCGCAATCGGTATTCTTGTCATTGGAGGCGTCTACTTCTTTTACAAAGAGTTACTTGTCACCTCCTTCGACTCCACGATGGCACAAGCCTATGGATTATCGACTAGAGTCATCCATTACCTGTTGATGACATTGTTGACGATGGTTACGGTCGCTTCCCTGCAAACGGTTGGAATCGTCCTTGTTGTTGCGATGCTCATAACACCAGCAGCAACAGCTTACCTGTTAACCGACCGACTCTGGGTCATGATTTACCTAGCAGCAGGATTCGGAACCGTCGCTTCTGTGATTGGGTTGTATTACAGCTTTACGTATAACCTGCCATCAGGAGCAACAATCGTGCTCACATCAACAATTTTGTTCATCGCTGTGTTCATGTTGTCACCGAAACACGGCTTCATAAGAAAATTTGTAAAATCAAGAAAGAAAGCTTCATACGCAAACTAGAGAGGGGAATAGGAACTATGATGAAAAAAATGTATGCATTATTTGTAGGGGTGTTGATGATCTTCTTGCTTGCTGCTTGTAGCGGTGATGGAGAAGCAGAAGGCGGTAAGAAAGATGGAGAAAAAATTCAAGTCGTCACAACGTACTCCATTCTGTATGATATGGTCAAAAACGTTGGTGGAGATCAAGTCGAAGTACACAGTATGGTCAAAATCGGCTCAAACCCGCACGAATATGATCCACTACCGGAAGACGTCAAAAAGACAGCAGACGCTGACGCAGTCTTCTACAACGGATTGAACCTGGAAGCAGGTAACTCATGGTTTGAAAAATTACTAGGCACAACTGGCAAAGACGGCGAGGATGCACCTGTCTTTCGTCTAAGTGAAGGCGTAGAACCAAAATACTTAACGACGAAAGGTAAAGAGGGTGAAGAGGATCCTCATGCTTGGCTGAATGTTGCGAACGGTATCAAATATGTAGAAAACGTCCGTGACGGACTGATCAAGGTCGACCCGGATAATAAAGAAACGTATGAAAAGAACGCAGAAGAGTATATTGCAAAGCTTGAAAAACTGCATGAAGAAGCGAAAACAAGCTTCAGTGAAATTCCGAAAGAAGATCGTTACCTCATCACAAGTGAAGGTGCTTTCAAATACTTCAGTGATGCTTATGACATCGAGGCCGGTTACATTTGGGAAATCAACGCAGAGAACCAAGGAACACCAGATCAAGTACGACAAGTTGTCGATCTTATCCGTGAAAAAGACATTAAAGTCCTTTTCTTAGAAACGAGTATCGATGCACGTAGCATGGAAACTGTATCACGTGAAACGGGTGTACCAATCGGAGGTAAAGTGTTCACAGACTCTCTCGGAGAACCAGGTGAAGACGGAGACTCCTACATTAAAATGATGGAATGGAACATTAACATCATCAAAGAACAACTTCAAAAACATTCTTCTAAGTAAAATGAGTAAGGGATGAGCCGATGAAATCGGTTCATCCCTTTTCTTATGGTGAGTAACTTAGCGTAAATATCCGTTTTCAACGGCATCCTCGATGACAGCCTGTGCATATTCCCAGAGGTCTTCTGACCCTTCTGCGATCGTTTTGTTTCGGCTTAACACCTGTTCCTTCCGAATATCGTGCTTTTTCCAGGTGAGTCCTTTCGATTGATGATTAAGAAGCATCGGATGAAGGCGGTCAAGTGTCGCAGCGAATCGCGCTTCAGGTGTTTCACGATCCTCGAACTCCCTCCACAAACTGTACATCGCATCGGCTTGATCATCTGGCAAGATAAAGAAAATCCGATTTGCCGCCTCTTCTTCTCTCTCCTGTTTATCTTCATGACCTTTTTCATCATAAGCGAATGTATCACCCGCATCGATTTCTACGAGATCATGAATCAGCAACATTTTAATGACATGAAGAATGTCGATGTTTTTCTCATTCGCATACTCTTCAAGAGTAAGTGCCATCAACGCTAAATGCCAGGAGTGTTCTGCATCATTTTCTTGCCTTGAACCATTTGTAATGTACGTCTGTCTCAGTATGTTCTTCAGCTTGTCGATTTCAAGCAGGAATCCCATCTGTTGCTGCAAACGATTGATATCCATTAGAATCATGTCCCCCTTTGTGAATCATACCCTATCTCATTATACACAAAGGTCTTTACAACATTGGAAAACTTGCATGTACTGCTCTCGATCGTCAGCATCGAACTCCGTGTTTTTGAATCGGATGATTCCTTCCTTATCAATGAGAAATACAGAACGTTCTGCAGTCTGATCCTTTTCATTCAACACACCATAATCTTTAGCAGTCGTTTTGAACCAATCGGATACAAGTGGATATGGCAATGTTCCAAGGCTTGCTGCAAACACATTATGGGCATAGATATGATCTACACTGATCGCCAATACTTCTGTTTCGCTTTCAATAAATGTTTTGAAATCCTCTTTCCAAGAGGTGATTTCCTTTATTCATCCAGGTGTGAAGTCTAGCGGATAGAACGCGACAAGAACATGCTTCTTCCCTCTATAATCGGATAATCGAATCTTCTCTCCTGTCGTAGATGACAAGTGAAAGTCTGGAGCTTCTTGTCCAATCTCAAGTTGTTTTCCCACAAGTTTAACCTCCTTTTACAAACATCTCTTTAAAGTATTTCTTGATACCTTGTCCACTACTCATAAAATATGTAGCTAGACTGCGTCTTGCGCTATGACAAATGTGCTAAAAGTTCTATTTTCAACGTATACATTAGGGAACAAGTCTTGTTTCATCCTAGAAAGGAGAATGTGTATGGGTATTAAACTGATCAAGATTTCAGCTGTCTATTTTGCAATTGGTGCGGTCTTAGGGATGTATATGTCGATGTCTCATACGTTTAATCTGACACCGGTTCATGCGCACATCAACTTACTCGGTTGGACAGCACTCACGTTAGCGGGTATCATTTATCATTTATTCCCAAAAGCATCCGATTCCTCTCTTGCCAAAATCCACTTCTGGGGGCATAATATCGGGCTTCCAGTTATGATGCTTGGTCTGACACTATTCGTTTACGGGCATGAGCAATTCGAACCTGCCATCGCAGTAGGTGCGACGATCACTGTCATCAGCATTCTGATCTTCGTCGTCAATGTTTTGAAGAATGTGAAGGCTGAAGAATAGCGGTCTCAAAATCAAAGGTTGAGCCAAGTAGGCTCAACCTTTTTTATTTGGATTGAAATTGTTGAAAAACGGTATCATGATTCACACGGAAAATCTCTTTGCCACAAATCGTGTTGAGGATCTTTTGATTCCGGTAGACCGACAAACCAAGATTCGTTGCGCCAGCTCCATGGGAGTGCTCCAAGTTGGTTAAAGTGAAGATATGGTTCTCCCGGTCATCTTTAAATTTCAAACGATAATCAAGTGAGACCTTATATCGTTTGTCATCCTCCCATTCGATTTGATCACTGAACTTTTCGATCCAATCGGGTATATGAGGCTTGTATCCGGTAGCAAGAACCACCTTCTCAGAGTGATGGGTGAACGCTTCTCCCTTTTGCCATTGGTTGCACTTCAGCTTATAGCCATCTCCATCATCAGAAGGCTCGATCTTCTTGACCTCTGTAAGAGGTTGAATCGTAACCGGTTTTGTCTCTCCATCAACCGACCGGTGATAGAGGAGGTCATAGATCTGTTTCAGGGTTTCAGGGTCGATGCCTTTTCGGAGTTGCCCGAGCGTTGAAAGGGCATCCTTCCGCTCATCAAATGTGAGCTGATGAAAGTACGCAACATAATCCGGTGAGAAAACTTCCTGTCCCAGCTTCGCGGATTCCAATTGGAGAAATCCAGCTGACCTCGTAAACCACGTCAGTTCATAATCGTATTTGTTTTCATCCACTAACAATTCATAAAAGACTTCCGCCGCGCTCTGACCCGATCCGATGACAGTAATGGATTTCGTTTGTTTCGCTTCCTTTTCATAAAAGCGATACTGACTGGAATGGAATATGTCATCTCCAGAACAACCTTCGATATCCATCGGCACAAGAGGTACACTACCGGTTCCCATGACAATATGTCTTGCATAAAACTTCTCTACCGCCTGTGTTTCCGTATCATGAACGACTACTTTATAAACCGGTTCGTCTTGTTGTATGTAGTCCACTTTAATGACGCGTTTGCCAAACAGACAATTGTCTAATTGATCAGCAACCCACGCCGCATAATTGTTATACTCACGCCTCGGAATATCAAATCGGTTAAAGAAAAAGAACTTATACAGACGGTTGTTTTCATGGAGGTAATTCAGAAAAGAATAAGGACTTTTCGGATTTGCTAATGTTACAAGATCTGCAAGGAATGGAACCTGCAAATCGGTCCCTTGAATCAACATGCCTGGATGCCATTCGAATTTGGACGTCTGATCAAAAAAGAGGGCATCTACGTCTTCCACCTCATCGGTTAGAGCAGCAAGACTTAAATTGAATGGACCAATCCCAACTCCAATAAAGTCATAAATCCTATCCTCGCTCATTAGACCACTTCCTTTGCTATGTTCGACAATTATTTTATTTCCTTAAACAAATGTTTGATTGATTGGGTAAAACCTTGATGTTGCAAGGGGGAGAAATTTAAACAAACGTTTGATTGAGTAACTGAGTTTTTTGTCGAGAAGAATAGTAGGTACTCCTCTTCTCTACTTTCACCTAAAACAAGGTAGTTAAACAACAAAAAGACCGACACCCGATTGGATGCCGATCTCCCCTATTATTGCTCTTCTGTCGTTTCTTCTGTGGTTCCCTCTTCACCTTCGGAAGTTTCTTCTTCAGTACCTTCTTCGCCTTCTGGAACTTCTGGTATAGGACCCTCGTTATAAGCCTTTACGATTTCGTCAACAATTTCAACGTTCACATGTCCGCCGTTAAGACTTGGGACAACAACCGAGAATGCGATTTCTGGGTTATCATATGGTGCATATCCAATGAACGTAAGATTGTAAGCACCAGGACCGACTATCCTTTGTGCAGTCCCTGTTTTGCCTGCAATCATCGTATTTTTCAACTCTCTAGCTGTGCCTCTGGTGCCATGGGTTACGAGGTAAAACCCTTCTTTCACACGATTGATTTCTTCTTCCGAATTATCAATACGGTTAATTACCCTAGTTTCATATTTAGAAACAAGTGGACCGAGATCCTCTTTCCCCGTAGATTGACGTACTTCTTTCAACAGATGCGGTTGTACTCTATATCCACCATTTGCAATTGTTGAAGCGTACTGTGCCATCTGGATTGGGGTATAGGTGTCAAACTGACCAATTGTATAGTTGAACAAATTTCCTGCTTCAGTATCTTCTATATTACCTTCATAGCCCAATGCTTCCTCAGGCAAATCAATCCCTGTTTTTACACCCATTCCAACCGAAGCATAAACATCTCTCAACTTATAAAAGGTATCTTTATACTTTTGTTTTCTATTAACATATGCTGTGTAATATGTGCCGTGATCTACGATATTGAATCCAGCTATACGACCAATTCCAACCCCCATGTATACGTTAGAGGACTGCTCTAATGCTTGTTTATCATTTACTCTTCCTATTCTATTTCCACCGTAAGAATCAAAAGGTTTTCTACCTTTCATTCTTACAGGGTTATCTTTAAGAACAGGTGCATTACCCATTTGATGCATAGCAAGAACAGTTGCACCTTTAACTGTGGATCCCATTTCAAATGCTTTTTGTAGAGTTGCAAAAGAGTCATCCGTGAATTTTCCACCCTTGTATTCCCTACCAACCATTGCAAGAACTTCCCCAGAGTTCGGGTCCATCATCACAACATACGCACTATCTACTGGACCATCACCACGGCTACGTGCAAGAGTAATTTTTTCTTCAAGGATCTTTCCGACTTTCTGTTGTAAGTTCATATCAATTGAGAGTACAAGGTCGTGTCCTCTTGAACCAGGTGATACGACAGGTGCTCCAATGGGTTGACCTGCTTTTGTCGTCGTAAATGTATAGGTCTTATCTTTACCACTCAGAATACCTTCATATTGCTTCTCCAGGTAACTTGTTCCGACTCGATCGTTACGAGCATATCGTCTAAGTAGATAATGGTCCAGCTCTTCAGAAGGGATATCTTTTATATTGCCAAAAAAGAATTCCTTTCCAGCTGGATAGCTACGCTCGGCTGTCGAAGATATTCCGAAACGTCCCTCGAGCTCACCAAGGTGCTCCCCGATGACAGCCATTTCTTTTTCTGTCAGGTCTTTTTTGATGAAGCTGACCTCGAGGTTCGTCGCTTTATCCAACTCCCGTTTGATGGCTAGGATTTCAAGGTTGCGGGTCTTGTCGGTTCCATCCATTTCTTCCCCATAAACCCCTGCATCCTTTAGATCTTCCTCTGTAATCCGATCAAGCACAAGCTTATAAAGGATCTTATCTTTATCCTCATCTTCACCGTATTCTTTGTCTCTTTCCTCTTGCGTAAGCTTTTGCTCATACGCTTCCAGCATGCCGGTTTCTACAATCCAAAAGTCTTCCCGGTCCCGTTCGGTAATTTTATTTAGAGGCATTTCAATCATAGGAGCGATTTTCTCAGCATATTTCATGTGCTCCTCTTGCCCCGTTCCTTGAATCCGAATGTACGTCAAAGCAAAAGAGGGAATGTTGGATACAATCAATCGTCCATTACGGTCAAACATTTTCCCACGCTCGGTTTGGACAGAGGCTTCAATGTTCGTGGTCATTTCAGATTGCGATCTGAAATGCTCCCCATGGACGATTTGGATGAATCCAAGACGGATGATCAACACTGTAAATAGCAAGAAAACAAACAAGAATAGTAGGTTTATCCTTGCTGGCAGAAATCTTTTCCTCTTCCTTTTTTGTTCTTCAATGCTATCCATTAAAATCTCCCCTTTTTTGCTCTAGCTGCTAAAGACCCCTCGTAGAACTTGGTATCTATTCCAATTATTTCATATAAAGGGTACAAAAGAAACTGCTCTTTTGGAGCAGTTTTGAACATTTTTTTTCAATTTTTGAGGATTGCTTCTACTGGTTTGATAGGAGCTCCTTTTTTAACATCGTCCCATACGAACACCACACCTGCACGAGGCAACACCCATTTATCAAGTTCAACCTTAACTGTATCATTAGGCAACGTACTGATGGCTTCTGCATCATCGAAAAAAGGAATAGCAATGACATCTACCTGATCTTGCAAATGTGAAAAGAGGATATCGACTGAATAAGTAGGTTCAGAAATGACTGCAATAAACTTTTTCTGAGATTTCAATTGTGGCATTTGGAACTTGATTTTAAACTTATGTTCACTTCTCTGGTCTTTATGAGGGGCTTTGGGAAGATGAAAATGCAGATAAAATCCTTCAATCTCCTTATCGTTTCGAACGGTATAAGCAATCTCTTCATCGTCCAATTCAAAACGGAAGTTCAACACATCCTTCACAAACATATGCATTTCTTCATTGCTGAAACCCTGGAGAAGATCAATATGATTATCATTCACCCACAAGTTTTCACGGAAAAAGAAATTTTTTCGATCATACAAACCGTCCAATGTCCTTTCCTTATATGAAAAACCTACAGATATGCCGTTGTCTTCCAGATGATCCTGACTCACATTTTTGAAAAAGGATAATTCCTGCTTCACCCAATCATATGCGGCATCATCGATTACAAACCATTCACTTCTCAGCGGAACATGATTTGTGTAGGATATGTAATACTTAAAATTGCGTCTGAAGCTATACTGATTGTTAAGGTAGGGTTCAATCATCGTACTGTATAGCATGTCACCCTCGGTCTTTCCAAGTAACGACTCTGTCGTGTTTTTGATGAACTGTTTTTTCGTATCATCTGAAAATCGACCAATCAGTTCTTGTTTGAAAACGAGCGCTTCTGTAATTCTGTCAGATACTTCTCGGTTATGATATGTCTTCGTGAAATGATCATAGAGGATATTGAATAATACGAGTGGAATCATTACTCCGATTAAAGAATTAATGACAGATATGTATAAAGAGTCCCAGGTGAATGTTTTCATGAAGATGTTTAAGAAGATGGCAATGATTAATAGCAGACACATGGAAATGAAGAATAAAAGACTAATATTTTTGTACGATTTCCGGTATTCATTTTCATCAAACATGGTTGAATCCCCCTACACACATTTCATTCTACATCCTATATTTTACAACTTTTTTCGTTGTTCGGATAGATGGAGATATAGGGGGAGATTTTCTCAAATTTCTAATTTTACTAATCCGTACTTCGCAGCTGGTTCTTTCCGTTGTTTGGCCCACCATTGGTTTCCATGATCGAAATGCCACCACTCTGCTGAGTAATTCGTAAACCCGGAGGTTGTCATGATATGGTGAAGAAGCCTACGGTTCTGAAGGTATGTTTCTTCCTCTTCACTTAACGTTTCTTGCTTCTTCTTTTCTTCGTAATATCTCGTGTATGCATGTTCACCAAAATCATCGAAGTCCGTTCCCATCGGTAAAACTGAACCATTGTTGTCAACAATCGTGATGTCAACAGATCCTCCAGTGAAGTGAGGAGATGGCGCTTTTTCATCATCTGTTGGATAAGAGACGAATTGACGGGCGCCTTCATGAAGACGTTCCTCTGACCATTCTGGATAATCATTTGTCAACTTATCCAAATAAGAATCGTAAAGCTGTTTCTGAACCGAAAACGGTCGCCATCCGTCCCAAACCATCAGCTTGAATCCATTTGGAAGTTTACGTGCTGCTTCTACCAGTTGGATCGCCACCTCTCGACGGACGTAACAATCATTCAATGCACCTGGAATCCCTAGCTCATGATACTTAGGATTTACAATCAATAAGCCATGTTCGATACTTTGGATCGACACCAATTCTTCTTTGTTCTCATGAATCGGTACCTGTCTCCAATCCTCAATCGGATGGACATGCGGTAATGGGTAATCGTTTCGGTTCATCAGAAAGCCTCCATTCTTTTAATCTAAAAACTAAGATGATGTACAATCAGTACAGTATTCGAGGTTTGCCAAAGGAATCTGTTCGTGAAACCAGATAATGGTACTCTGATTTAAATCATCACTTATGAGTGACGTTCTTAAAAACTTCCATACGTAGCAGGCAAAATCCTTTTTTGGCCGAAAAGCGCAAGCCCCTTGTCTAGCACATGGATGTGCTGACTTCGACGTTATCACAGGAAGTGATGTGTTTAGTCGAAGATTCCCTTTCATTGGAAGTCCAACGAGGAGGCTGTTGCCGCCGCAGTAGGACTGAAGTGAACCAAGAGTCTTGGCGCTGAGCTAGACACCACACCATCGCATCCAAACATTTATACCTTCTTTTCTACTAAAAAAAGGGAGTGACCATACAGTGGTCCTCCCTTTCATAATTTATGAATTGGATCCTAATTTGCTTTTCGAACCGCCTTTAGCGCCACCGCTATGCATCGCGAATAGGTTCGTATCGACAGAGAACGTCAGAGATTCCCGTTCACGCTCACGCTTCAACGCAACTTGAATCATATCAGACGTCAATTCTTTGAACGACTTTCCAGTCGGTTCCCATAGGTAAAAGGAAAGCGATCCAGGAATCGTATTGATCTCATTGACGAATACTTGCTCAGTATTTTTATCAATCAAGAAGTCGATTCGAGACACACCTGCGCAACCGAGGGTTTGGAATGTGTCTTTCGCCAGCTTCTGCACTTCTGCTGTCTTTTCATCAGACATCTCAGCAGGGATCTTACGGTTCGTGCTTTCCATTCCTTTGGATGAACCGCCGCCTTTTGAACTTCCTCCGCTTTGGTACTTATCCTGATAAGTGAGGATATCTGTGCTGCTCAACACTTCTTCACATACGGAACTTTCCGCTTCTTCATAGTCACCGAGTACGGAACAGTTGACCTCTTTCAAGTTGGTCACCATTTTCTCGACGACGATTTTTTTCGCGAATTCAGTTGCAAGCTCAACAGCTTCCTCTAGCTCTTCACGGTTTGTCGCTTTACTGATTCCGACACTGGAACCGAGATTCGCAGGTTTGACGATGACTGGATAATTCAGTTCACTCTCGATTTTCTCGATAAGTGCATCTTGATCGTTCAACCAGTTTGAGGAATAGAACCAATGGTAGTCAAGGATTGGCAATCCAGAGTCACGCAGGATTTGCTTCATCATGACCTTATCCATCCCGACTGCGGATGAGAATACGTCACATCCGACATACGGAAGGCCATGCAATTCGAAATAACCTTGTAAAATGCCATCTTCCCCATAGGTTCCGTGAATGACCGGGAAAGCAACGTCGATCTCAGAGATGAGCTTTTTACCGAACATACCTGTTGTGTGACGGTGGATGACCGGACGGCCTTGGTCGTTGGTCGTGATGATGATCCGCTCGCACTGCTTGAGCAGGCTATCTATGTTCTTATAATTCTCGATTTCTAATAAAGCTTCACCGGTATACCAGTTTTTATTTTTAGCAATATAGATCGGAATCGGTTCGTACTGGTCCCGATCGATTGCATTGATTGCTTGTAAGGCTGATATGACAGATACTTCGTGTTCTACAGATACGCCTCCAAAAAAGACGCCAACTTTTACCTTCATCTATTCCAACCCCTATTCGTTAAATGTATCTGGAAGGTCGTTTTCTATGAGTACAATCGTGTTTTCTTTCGCGATTTCATTCATTTTCGCAATCGCATCATCCAGATTTTGCGCCACATAATATTGACTCTCTGGATATTGTTCTTCCTTCAACCCATCTTGCAATGGTACCGTCTGCTTTTTACCGACAAGGATGACGAAATCACAGACACCTGCAGCATGCTGACCGAGCTTCTTGTTCAAGTTATACTCTTCTTCACCCAGCTCGATCATTCCTGGTGTAATGAGGACTTTATAGCCTTCCATTTGTCCAAGGACTTCGAGTGCCATTTTCGATCCGACCGGGTTCGAGTTGAACGCATCGTCGATGATCGTGATGTTCGCTGAATGTTTCTTGATTTCCATACGGTGCTCGACCGGCTGGATCTTTTTCGATGCAACAGAAATCTTCTTATCTGGCACGCCTAGTTCAGAAGCAGCTGCTACCGCTGATAGGATGTTGTAGACGTTATGTTCGCCAAGAAGCTTCGTCTGAATTTCAATTCGGGTCCCGTCCTTTTTCACAACGTCAAAGGAAGTACCTTTATTCGATACTCGGATGTTCTCCGCCTTATAATCGAGGTCATCCGCATAGATTCCGTAAAAGACGATACGCGCGTTGCTTTTCGGGCCTCTAGACATGATGTTTTGATCATCTTTATTCAAGAAACCGACGCCATCATCCGGGAGGCTGTCGATCAACTCGTATTTCGTCTTCTTAATGTTATCAAGTGTTTTGAACGTTTCTAAATGCTGTTCCCCGATCGCCGTCAGAATTCCGTACTTTTGGTGAACGAGGTCACAGATTTCCTGGATGTCATTCTCCTGCTTCGCACCCATCTCCGCTATGAAAAATCGGTGGAACGGACGAAGCATGTTCCGGACCGTGATCGTCACACCTAGCTTCGTATTATAGCTTTCAGGAGTCATCAACGTATTGGCATGGGAAGAAAGAATCGTATGCAGGATGTGCTTTACGCTCGTTTTCCCGTAGCTTCCAGTAATCCCGATGACTTCTGTGTTTTTGGACTCGTTGATGATGCGTTCCGCGTCATCGAAATAGCCTTGAGCGATCTTTTTCTCAATCGGCATGTTGATGGTGTTCGCTAGTAAAATTACATAATAGGAAACAATCGTCAGCACCACATATGTGAGCAACAGTGGGACGAGTGCTACGTTATAAATCAGTTCGAAATAGAAGCTCAAGCCTGCGATCAATGCGACGACAATCGCTGTCGTGACCATAAGCCTTTTGACACGGGCTGTAACGACCAGCTTCTTCTTCTCTTTTCCGGTCTCTCGAGTAAGATATAAGACCAAATAAAGGGCAATAAACAATAGAATCGCAACGTTATCCAAAAAGTTCACGAATGCAATTAGTGCAGTGATGATCGGAATGAAGTCACGCTTTTTGAAGACTTTCTTGCGGTTTTCCTTCATCCATCTCAAAAACCGCTCATTGCGATACGAGTTCTGTTGCAACATATGGATGGCTCTTCTCAACCTTGACCAAGTGTACAGGGCCCAGAAAATGACCCCGATCATAAATAAAAGACTAAGCATCTTTCCACTCCTTATCTTTTTCAAGGAAGTTATCGATAATAACGAGGAATTCGTTCAATTTTTCTAAGTATGAATAGTGTCCGACGCCTTTCAGTACGACAAGTCCCGCATTCGGGATCGCTTTTTCCATGATCCTTGCGTCTTCCACTGGGGTTGCTGTATCGTTTTCACCCCAGATGAGCAGTGTCGGAGCCTGGATGTCTGGCATGAACCGTTGCAAGTCTTCGTTCACGACCTTGACCATCGTCTGTTGCATGACACCAGACGCATTCTTGTAGTCAGCAGAACCGACCTTGCCTTTCACTTTCGTCAGGATTTCTTCTTTATGTTTTTTCAAGCCTGGCAGGTCCAGGACTTTCTTGAGTGTTTTGTAAGTATACACCTTATAGTAGTATTTCATTGATCGCTTCGGCTTAACACCCGCTGCATCCACCAGAATGATCTTATGGACAGGATGGTGCGCTGCATAACGAATGGACACTCTTCCGCCAAAAGAATGTCCAACGAGGATTGGATCTTCGATGTTCAACTGAGTGATGAACTCGCGCAGCATGTTCGTGTACGCTTCTACATCCCATGCTTCCGGTGGCTCCTGGCTTTCTCCGAACCCAGGAAAGTCGATGGAATACACTTTGAAATGCTTCTCGAGGTTATTGTGAACAGGCTCAAAACTTTTCAGGCTCGTGCCCCAACCGTGCAGGAGTAAAATGCTTCTCCCTTCGCCTGATACACGGTAGTTGACGTTAACTCCCCTGATCTCTATATTCATCTATAAAAACGCTCCTTAAAAAATCATCTACTGTTAATCATATACTTTATTTATATTATCATACCTGATGCTTTCTAGGACATCTACTGACGCGATTTTTCGCCTCTATCCCAATATATTTCAATAGCCTAAAATCGGTACAATAAAACCACTTCGTTCAATTCATTCTATACTGTTCGTAATGAGCGGCTGTTTTAAGGAGTTCTTTTGGGGTATTTCTGTTGGATTGGGGGGCCGGGAGTGCTATCTTGCCGTGGTAACAGCGTTTCTTCTGTTTTTGGGAAGGATAACTGCTCTATCCTTCCCGAAATCAGCTCTCTTTTCGTTTTGGGGAAGGTTAACTGCTCTATCCTTCCCGAAATCAACGCTCCTTTCGTTTTAGGGAAGGATAACTGCTCTATCCTTCCCGAAATCAGCGCTCTTTCCGTTTTGGGGAAGGATAACTGCTCTATCCTTCCCGAAATCAGCGATCTTTCCATTTTGGGGAAGGATTGACCAGCTGAACTCCATTTTATCTTAGGTAATTAACATTTTTGCAGGAGCAAGCTATAATAATAACAACCACAAATTAAGGAGTGATTGAAATGGGTAGAAGTAACGCTTATAAAAAGCGGCGGAAGCTCGAGCGTGAAGGTCGCCGTAATCCAGCGAAAAATCGTAGTGATTATGCATTCATGGATCTTCAAACCAGAACAACGAAAACGAAGAAAGACAAATTGTTTCAGCACAAACATAAAGGCCGATTATCTGACCGGAACTTCGATCATGATAACGGCCTTTTTATTTTACCTTTATACCTTAGAATTGTTTTTTAAATCTAAAGATTAAGAAAGCGTGAACCGTGGCCAATAGTCCATATACGATGGCCAAGACTTGAATCAGTTGTTCCACTGATAATGAAATCATCGCTTCTACAATAACTGTTGCCACAAAACCAACGGTGACAAGGATATATGTATAGATACTTGCTTTCCCCATTATGAGTTGCCCTCTTTCGTCTTTCCCTTCTGTTGCAACAAAGCTCCCAACATAGAAAACAGAGAAAGCTAACATAATCGTCGTAATTGTACTAAGAATAGAAATCATATTTACCCCCTGATAGATTTAAGCATTCTCATCTTCTTGATCTTGGTGGTAAGTGAATAGTTCTGTGATGTCAGTGTCAAGAACACGAGCAAGTTCAAACGCTAAGATTAGTGATGGATTGTAGCGGTTCGCTTCCAATGAAGAAATGGTTTGTCTACTTACCCCAACCTTCTTGGCCAGATCCCCTTGAGACCATTTCCGTTCAGCACGAAAAACATGTAACCGATTTTCAAGACTGCCTTTCTTTTTCATATTCACCCCTCATTTCTTAACTTAAGCTTATTGTAATGTATTTTTACCTAAATGTCAAAAATATATTACATTTAGTAAAAAATATTTTACCTTTAAATGCAAAATTAAAACAGCCTTAGGCTGCTTTAACTGTTTCCATTCGTACTAGAGGAATGACTTGACCACAAAGAGACTGCTAGAATGAAGATTGCAATCACCATGACGATTGCTGAGTATCGTGTAATGTTGAAGAAGAAATCACTATAAGAAACAATCTCTGTGACATAATCATTCGGTCCTTCCTCATACCTGTGTTCTCTTGGAAAAAAGATGAGAAAACCTATAAACGAGATGATAAAACTATAGATCCCCGTTTTTACCAACAACTTCTCCATTTCGAAACGTCTCCCCCTTGTACACTGCTAATCTGAATATATCTCATTTTCAATATTATGGAAACGGTAACTTTTGATACAATGTGTGTAGTTGAACATTCGGAGTGTGGTTTTTATGAAAACAGAACGCTTACTCGCCATTGTCATCAAACTCTTGAACAGGAAAAAGATGACGGCTAAAGAACTGGCGGATTATTTTGAAGTTTCCGTTCGAACGATTCAAAGGGATATGGAAGCAATTGAACTTGCAGGAATCCCGGTTGTTTCGGAAAAAGGGCTGAATGGCGGTTATTCCATATTAGAAAACTATAAAATTCATAATAGCTACTTCAACGACGTCGAGCACCAACTTCTCATGACGGCATTGGATGGAGTCTATAAAACCTATGACGACAAAAACTTGAAGAACATCATCGAGAAACTCTCTTCCATTAAAATGCACCAATCGGCCCCTGAAAGCCAATCTCTTATTCTTGATTTCAGTGATTGGGGACCAGAATCTAAAAGGCAAGAAAAAGTGAGATCAATTCAAAAAGCCATTGATACCCAGAAGGTTGTGCAATTTAGATATATAGATATTAACGGCAATTCCTCCACACGCGTGGTAGAACCGGTCTCCCTCATTTTGAAAGTTAATAAGTGGTATTTATACGCTTTCTGTACTCTTCGAGAGGATTATCGCTTGTTCAAAATCGGAAGAATGGATGACGTTCAGATTACAGAAAAGAGGATCGATCCAAGCAGAGAAGTCCCACCGTTCGACTTTACACATGATGATAGGGAAAGAGTACGCCTACGGCTTAAATTCCAAAAACAAGCCTTAAATCAGTTGGAAGATTATTTCGAACTTGATGGTCTGGAATTTCATGAAGATGGATGCATCTATGTCACGGAGTATTTTCCTGAAGATGAATGGGTTTATGGCATGATTCTACACTTTGGAAACCAGGTGGAAGTGCTTGAACCAGAGCATATCCGATCCATCATCAAAGAGCGCGCTGAAAAAATTTTAGAAAAGTATATATAATTACGACATAATGGTGTCGTATTACCCTCTTTATAATGAGCTTAGATCTTATTAATAGGAGGAATTATAAATGAATCAACCAGTATGCCAGAGTTGTGCAATGCCAATGGAAGAAGAAAAGATGTTGGGAACAAACCAGGACGGCTCTAAGAATGAAGAATACTGCGTGTATTGCTATGAAAATGGAGCATTTACTTCGAATGTCACCATGAATGAAATGGTCAATATTTGCGTGCCTCACCTAGTGGAAGAAGGCATGAAGGAAGCCGAAGCTCGTAAAACGATGGAAGACATTTTACCTAAGCTGAAGAGATGGGCCTAATCATGAAAAAGCGGAACCTTCATCATGGAGGTTCCGCCTTTCTTTATGCGCTCTCTTCGTTTTTGCTATCGCTTTTACGATTTTCTATTTTCTCTTGATAGAAATAGAGCGAAACACAAGTAACCACAATCAACATAACAATTCCGGAGTATCTCGTTATTTGATAGAGTGGCTCTTGGTAACCTCGGCCAAGTGGTAAAGGAAAAGCAGCCATGAGAATGAAGAAACAAATAATAAAGCTATAAATGCCAGACTTCACAATGATCTTTTCGATTTTATTCTCCTCCTTTTACATACGGTAAAATGTCTTGAAACCTTCAACCTACCTCAGCTCCCTAACTTGCTTTTCTCCTCCTCAATCCTCTTAATATCAATTCTCTCAAACAGGGGTGATACCTTTTTCAAATGCTTTTGATTAATTTCATTATATGTCCATCCGTTGTGCTTCAAATCCAGAACATCCCTGATTTCTGCTGTTGAGAACGGCAAGAATGGTGATAACAACGTAGAGAGGTTCGCAATGATCTGTACACACGTATTCATCGTCACTTTACAGTTTTCAGGGTCTTCTTTGTATTGAATCCATGGCTGGCGTTCGTCAAAATACTTATTACTCGTTCGGACCAATTCAAATATCGTCTCCAACGCTTTTTTGAATTGTCCCTTTTCAATTAGTTCTCCAACTGTGGCATATACCTTCTTTACCTCTGAGAGAATGTGCTCTTCTGGCTTCGCATCCGGTATCTTACCTTCAAAAGACTTTTCAATGAATTTCAAAGTCCGGTTCACGAAGTTTCCATAAGCCCCGAGCAATTCACTGTTATGACTGTAGATGAACTCACGCCATGAAAAGTCCGCATCCCGTTGTTCAGGACCATTGATGGTCAAGAAATAACGGATGGAATCCGGGTGATCATTCTCCAAAAGATCCGGCACCCAAACAGCCCAATTGCGACTTGTTGAGAGCTTTCTCTTTTCAACAGTTAGATATTCACTGGATATGATATGATCTGGAAGTTGTAAACCACCCAATCCAGACAAAATCGCTGGCCAAATGATCGAGTGGAACGGAATGTTGTCCTTGCCATGAACGTAGTAGGCTTTTGTTTCTTCCTTCCAGAAGTCCTGCCAATCCCGATTTTGATCAGCTGCCCACTTTTTACTTGCTGTTAAATAACCACTTACAGCTTCAATCCACACATAGATTTTCTTAGCCTCAAAACCTTCAACCGGAACCGGTACTCCCAGCTCAATGTCTCGGGTTGCCGCTCTGTCCCGCAACCCTTCTGACAGATATCGCTGTGTAAGATGGTACGCATTTGTCCGCCACCGATCTTCCTTTTCAGCCTCAGACAAGTACCTTTCAAGTTCAGATTGAAAATTCTTCAACGCAAAATAATAATGCTCCGTTTCTTTTACCACAGGCGTGTTGCCGCAAAGCTTACAGACTGGATCAACCAAATCCACCGGGTCAAGGATTGTAGAGCAGTTATCGCATTGATCGCCTCGCGCGTTGCTACCACACACAGGACAAACGCCTTCCACATAACGGTCAGGCAAAAATTGCTGATCTGTTTCACAATAGCTCTGAGCCACCGTTTTGACGTAGCAATGACCTTTTTCGACTAAGGTTGTAAAAATCTCCTGCACCTCTTGATGGTGAAAAGGATGATCCGTGCGGAAGTAATGGTCATAAGTAAAGCCAAGTTCGTTGAAGCATTTCAGGAATTCATTGTGATAACGATCGGTAATGACTTGCGGCTCAACCCCTTCCTGTTTTGCTCTTATCGCGATCGGCGTACCGTTACAGTCACTTCCAGAAACATAAAGGACTTCTTCCCCTTTCAACCGGTAGTATCTGGCTAAAATATCACCCGGTAACAAACTCGCAAGATGACCTAAATGGAGCGAACCATTCGCATATGGCCAAGCTCCTCCAATAAATACACTCATTCTAATTCCTCCTTATATAAACTAAAAAATCCTCGTCCTCAGACGTTTAGTCTAAGGACGAGGATCAACTCGTGGTACCACCTTAATTCGCTGAACGTTCACACGATCAGCCTCATGAAGTACGAAGTGATGCAATCATTGCACACTCTTATACTCTGACATTGTTAACGGATGCCAACTCCCGTCACACATTACTAATGATTAGAATCACGTTCAAAGTGAAGTTCAGAGGCCATTTTCGGTCAAAAGGTCGTTCGCTTCTTTTCAGCATACAGAAGCTCTCTGTCAGAACACCTGGAGACTTACTTTCCTCGTCATAACTTTTGCAAAAGGTTTATAGAGTTATTATAGTCTAACACATACATTTCTGACATGGAATTTCATCAAAGGTCGGTTGGGTTGAATTCCAATACTGGACCCAGTAATAGCTGCCGTTCGTTCCCTTGTTCGTGATGACTTTTTGTACAAAGCTTTCTTCTTTCATCCAATTGCACCTCACCGAGTGCACCTTATTCGAATCATGATCCAAGACAATAAAGTACCCCGTGCCTTGTCGCTTGATGTGTTGGAAATCATTTAAGTGTTTGACAAGCCTCATTCTCGTCACCACCTAACAATGGATTTACAAGCTATTACCCACTAGTATTCCCTATTCATGTCGAAATTCCTTTATTTTTATTGTAAAACATAAGTATTTTCTTAAGTTTATTATACATTTAGTCGATTTATTTCTTTTATTTGAAGGAGATCTGTCCGAGTCTGATCAATATACCAGTTGGACACAGTTGATAAATCCACTTTTACACGCTTCATGATCGTTTCTTCAGAGACGATTTCTTCTAATACAGAGCCTTTTGGCGAGATCGCGATGGTAGGACATCCTTGTTTCGGATGTGCGACGTTTGAACCGAAGATGTATCTTTGATTTTCAGCAGCTCGACTGATCAAGTGACTTTTCCAAACTGGAAGATGATCTTCAGAAATCACGTTTGTGAGATATATCATACATTGCGCGCCTCTCATGCTCAGTAACTTCCACTGCTCTGGAAAACGAATTTCCCTGCATAATTGGATGCCGAAACGAACGATGCCCTCATTCGTTTTCATTTCAAATACAGGTAATCGGTCACCAGCAGTAAACGTCCCTCTTTCATGGATTGCGAGATTCACTTTGTGGTAAGCTTCCCTATTTCCTTGTGGGGATAAGTAGATCCCAGCATTGTACCACTTGCCCTCTTCATATAAGCAGCTTCCGAATATGAGGTGGATTTTTTTCTTTTTTACATATTCAGAAAGTTGGTTGATACACGCTTGTAATTCATGTACATCTAGATTCTCTAAAAAACCTAAATCATCATCATATCCGGACAGTGCTCCTTCTGGTAAAACGAGCACTTCATCTTCGTCCAACTGATCCATCAGTTTTACAATATGATTCAGATTCGCTTTCATGTCAAAGCTTAAAGGAAATTGTCCGATCCATACGGTAAGATTCATCTTAATACAACTTTCTGTAAATTTTGTTTTGATATTGACTGAAGGCTGATGATTGGTTGATTTTCCGCTTTTCCATGAGGTTGTTGAAACGGATGATCTTTTCATTCAAACGTTTGTTTAACTCTGCCCGCTCTTTTTCATCTTTACAACATGCAATCAGTTCTTCGAGTGTGACCATTTCCTTTTTCAATTGGACTTCAGGGGGGACAAATCCTGAATTCTTCAAGATTTTATAGCCGATGCGCAATTCATCCGGTACGCCCGCTAGATCGTCTTTCGGTAACGGTTTACCTTTACCAGGTAAATTGTCGAAATCCCCTTTTCGGAGTGCCGCACGAATTTTCTCTTCTGCAATGCCAGCCGAAAAATCCATATCATCACCTCATTCGAATGGTTATGTTCATTTTACCAGAAAATGACTCCTGATTTGTGACAGAAAATAAAAAAGTGCTGAACCTGAATGGCTCAACACCTACTTCCTATACTTCTAATACTTGTGGGGTTTTCGATCCGCTGTTCATCAGTCGGAACAGGGTCGGCTTGATCTCGAGCACGATATAGTCCGGGTCGTTCGGTCCGTCGAACCATCTTTCCATGCTATCTGACCAAAGTTTATCTTTAATAGCCGAATCATCTCGGATTTCAGCTGTCCCTTCGATCTCCACATACGCATCGCCAAGGCCATCTCCATTATACCCAAGCAAGATGTGTACGTTCGGATTATCGTCGATTTCTTCGGTTTTATGTGTGTCTTTATCGGTCGGTGTATACAGCGTCAAGCCTTCGTTATAAAACGTCATGTAGCGTGAGTGTGGCTTGTCGTTTTTTACAGTCGCAAGTGTACCGAATTTACTGTCTTCCAATACATTGAGCACTTTTTCTTTGAGATCTTTCTCTGTCACGTTAACATCAGCTCCTTTTATGAACATCCGTTAGTAATATACCTTTCCGGAGCTGAAATTAAACAAGGTTACAATTAGGTAGCGGCAGCCGCATTCGATTTGATGATCATCGTAATGCCCATCACCATGGCTATGAGTTCTTCATTGGAGAGATTATTTGACCGGTTCGTACGCTTGTAAGCATCTGATTGGAAAATCCCGCTTGTTTTTACAAAGTGGGCAACTTCTTGTTCGTTTACGTCTAACACGCTGTATTCTTTAGAGAAACTTTCTGAAATGATCGTGTAAATTCCTCGCCCGTATGCTTCGTACTCATATTTTTTTGTAAAAAACGTAAACCGCTGACGCAGCAATCCAATTTCAGTATTAGTTGCATCACTTATGGTCCATTTGCCAGAAAAAAAGCGGAAGCGCCCTTCCGTAAATAAATTCCCGGAAAGATCCATTACGCGGAGGCTTGAGGAAAACGAACTTTTTAGATCAAGCTTTCCAATTTCATTCTGATTTTCATCATAAATACTTGTTAGTCCAGCAGAAAAAAAGTTGTCCGAAAAATATAGGGTACTCGTTTCCATCCTTCTCACCTCTTACCTATTTTACGGATCACTCTGATAATAGTTTCAAATCTAAGAATGAGTCAGCTTATAGATTTCCTCGAGCACCGGCATTTCTTCTCGTTGTTCATCTGTCACTTGATCCCAGAGGATTCCGGTCGGTTTTTCATAGTCGTTTTCAGTTCGGATCAGTTCCTTCTCTGTCGCAATGTAATCGACAGTCAAGTCATAGGCGTCGCGTGGCAAGTCATCGTCTACAAGCTGGGTTGAGTGGATCGACGTAATGACAGCTACCTCCGGATTCCCGAGCTCTCGAATGATCGCATATTCCCGATCAGCATAGCCTTCTCCTTTTCCAAGCCGTCGTCCGTCTCGATGGATAGCGACAGAGCCGACTACGATCAGATCGATTGGCGGCATTTCTGATAATGGGATGACTTTTCCATAGGAGTTGATATGACTGAGGCTTGCGGCTTTCTTCTCTTCGCCGTCCGGGACCCACTCCGGTTTTACCATAATAAAGCCATCTTTCAGCCTTGGAGTCGGAACGAGCAACGTCTTTCCGTCGATTAAAATCTGTTTGCGAAGCGGAATCTGAGGAGAATCTGGATTCACCTTGATAACGTTTGCGTCTTTATAAATATCCATCGCTGTGATGAAGGCTGCTGCTTTTTCAGCCCCTTTAAAGTTCGGGATGCGTCCTTTCAATGGAAAAGGGAATCGGCCGACTTTCTCTTCGGTCATCCGCTCCCATACACTTTCTCTGATTTCTTGTTTTGAACTCACTGTAAAACCTCCTTCTTACGGTCGATAGCCAAATCCGAGACCGAAAATCATTGCAAAGTATAAGAACAAGACGAGTACGATGAGCAAGGTGATGATACTGAGAAGTCTTGACCAGAATCCCTTCCCATAATAGAACCATTTGTAAAAGATGTATGTAACGAGCGCTGCGGTCGGTATGAAATAAAAGTACGATAACTGTTCGACCCATTCTGTATTCTTATCCCAGTAGATGTCCGGCACAGGCGTTGTGTGGTATTGATCTTTGATCGCTTCTCTTCCCCAGATGAAGACCACCGACAGTATGATATAATACGCGGAAATGATTCCTTTTGCATAAATGTTGAAGATCTTCAATGCGAGTACCGGCACCAAGATCAGCACGAGCAAAAGATAGATGGCTGTATACTCCCCTAAAAACCAAAGCACAAAATCCCCCCTTGAAAATTCTCTTTACCTTTATTGAAAAATATGGAAACATTATATCAAACATTGTTCTCGAAAGCATGTCGGATACAGAGGAGCATAAGGATGAACGACCTATTCCACCCGGAACGTTATAAAGATTTCACATTGTTTTCAACCGAACATCTCTTGATGATCGGGTTGCTGTTTGTCGTCGGACTTGTGTTGGTGTTTTCGAGGGACGCCATTCGTAAGCGCCCGACGGTACAGCAGTATATTCGTTGGGGGTTTTTCACCATTCTCCTTGTCGGCAATGTCGGTTATCAGGCATGGAGTATTTGGCATGCGGTTTGGGATGCACGCATCAACCTTCCATTCCAGCTTTGCTCGATCAGTTCGCTGGTGGTGCTATTTTTCCTACTGAAACCGACAGAATCCCGGTTTCAGATCGTCTATTTCATCGCCTTGATTCCGCCATCTTTAGCCGTTTTGACGCCCGATTTGTTGTATGGAAGTCCGCATTATCGCTTTTTTCAATTCTTTATTTTTCACATTACGCTTGTGGCGACCGTCCTCTATTATTTGATCGTTGACAAATATGAGCCGAGGTTCGTTTCAGTGTTGAAGGCTTTCGTTTTTATCAATATCCTGGCGGTCCCACTCGGATTCTTGAACAACTACCTCGGTTCGAATTATTTGTTCCTCGAAGGACCTCCGGCAGCCGATACGTTGCTAAGCTTGTTTGGAAGTGGATACTGGTATTTGATTAATCTGGAGATCGTGATGCTGCTCACGTTTTTCCTGACCTATCTCCCTTTCTACTTGAAGCGGAAATTCCTTTGACCAACTGAAGACTTTCCGATTGTCTTTTAAGCGAATTGGGACTAAAATTGAAATAATTCCGTGCCAGGCACCGAATATAAACCCTTGATATATCAGCGTTTATAAACGGTGCCTGGTACACGTATGGCATTTTCATCAAGAATCGAGGTCCTGAAAGATGACGGAGAATCAAAGAAAAGAGCAGGTTGCCGGGGTGGCGGCTGGCGCTGGGGCTTACATACTGTGGGGGTTCTTACCGCTCTATTGGAAGCTGATCAACCATGTGCCTTCTGAAGAAATCCTTGCCCACCGGATGATCTGGTCTTTCGTTTTCATGCTGATTGTCTTGATGTTTTTACGTCGGATCAAAAAGTTCGTCACTGAACTGAAAGAACTGATCGCAAACAAGAAAAAGCTGGTCGGCTTACTTTTCGCAGCTATCTTCATTACAATCAACTGGTACACATATATCTGGGCGGTGAACAACAACCACGTCGTTGAAGCGAGCCTCGGTTATTACATTAATCCGCTCGTGAGTGTGTTGTTAGGGATCGTTTTCCTTAAGGAACGTCTGTCGTTCTGGCAAATCATTTCGTTCACCTTTGCGGCAATCGGGGTATCGATTCTGACGTTCAACTTTGGGTCCATCCCGTGGGTTGCAATTTCGCTCGCGGTGAGCTTCGGACTATACGGACTCTTGAAAAAGTTGACTGCGCTCGGTGCTTTGACCGGTCTGACGATCGAGACGATGTTCATCACTCCAGTCGCCTTGCTGTACGTCAGCTTCTTAGTAAATGACGGTACGAATTCATTCGTTTTGTCGGAACCCATGACTGCTTCGCTTTTATTCGGGGCAGGGGTCGCAACAGCGATTCCTTTGCTGTTGTTTGCGACCGGGGCAAACCGAGTGTCTCTGTCCATGATCGGATTTTTGCAATACATCGCGCCGACAATCATGCTCGTTCTCGGGATATTCCTATATAACGAAACATTCTCCCAGATACACATGATTTCATTCATCTTCATCTGGATTGCGTTGGCGATCTTCACATTGTCCAACACACGTTTGCTCGCCCGATTCGAGCCGAGGATGACGAAAGAGAAAAGCTATAAAAAACCGGACACCCACGCAGGGTGATCCGGTTTTGTTATTGCCGATCGAAATCTGTTGTTAAAAATTCTGCTCGAAACAGATAAAAGTGATCGTAATCGGCGATGGCTTCCTTTAACTCTTCCTCCTCTAATGAGAGCAAGTCTGCACGAACCTCTAATGAGTCTCCGGCTGTTTCAATCAGGAATGCCAGGTTCACCGGTTGGTCTTTCTGGACTTCCATCTTTTGATCCTGTTGGCCCCACGAGCTCGAGCTTGGGGACTTTGCACTTTCTATATACTGTTCTGCTCTTGAGTATCCATTCTCATCTGAATAAGTGAAGTACACTCGTTTCAGGTTCTGATTTGCTTGTTCCACTGAAGGATTCGCAATCGTAAAGGCAATCCGTTTATTCTTCACTTCCTGCGTGATGCCAGCACCGAATTCACCTTCATTATCTACTTTTACACCTGACTTATAGTGCTCGACGAATAAGTTCATGCGCTTGATAGGCTGTTTGTTCAAATCAACATCGAACACAAAAACCATATCTCCACCGATAGCATTCAATAAATTCTTATTTTCATCACTCAACTGAGCTGGTTGTATCGTAATGTTCTTTTTAGATGTTACGACTTCTTTTACAGGTGAACAAGACGCTAAGATGGATATCACAAATAGGATTACGATGATATGTATGAACCGCTTCAATCTGACTCCCCCTTATCTTCTATTATGATAACAGATATTGGTAAATGGATGGGTCTATTCATATCCGATAAAAACGAAAAAACAGTAGGATTGCACCTACTGTTTTCCTATTTTACAAATCACGAAGCAGTCTTTTCATGATCTGTTCGTAGTGGTCTTTCGTGATGCCTGGTGCGAACTCTTCTGGAAGTCCATTAAGGTCCGGGATCTTCGCGCCTTGTGGAGCGCCTTCTACAACTCGGAGCGGTTGCCCGTTTTCCGGATTCGTTCCTTTCCAGATCTGTCGGATGCCTTGATATTCCCCCGCATCACTCCATGTGTAAAGGACATTTGCCAACCCGCGTTCTTCAAATTTTCTTGCGTAGTCGAATTTCGTATTAGAAAGGTTCGGGACCGGAAGCATCTTCGTCAAATCCGTTCCTGTCGCGATATATATGGCTTTTGCATAAGCGAGGATATGTGTCCCTCCTCGGACAAGTAAGTATCCGATCATTTCTCTTGCAGTCGGATGATCGGTCATCTCGTAAACACGCATCTTATGGGTACGCGCTCCTACCTCCAGGAAAAAGTTATGAATCAAGTCGACGACCAGGTTCCCACTATTAAACACGTAATCTCCCCGCCAGGAGTTCCCCATCGCATCTGCGCCGAGAGCTGTTTGGGCAGTTGCGATAAACTGATCGGCGTTGCGGGCATCGAGCCCATTTTGAAGCGGTGTCAGGTCAGGTGGTGCCGGGAATGAACTTCCTTTTGTCAGTAGATTGATAGAGGTCGAAACGAGTTCAACATGACCGAACTCTTCCGCAGTAATGCTTGCGACTAGATCGTAGAACGGTTTCAGCTTCTTTTTCTCCCGGAAATTGAACGACTGGAACATGTAATTGTTGAGCGTCGACATTTCCCCAAACCGTCCACCGAGCAAGGCTTGAACAGCTGCCGCTGCGTTCGCATCGCCATGTTCCGGAATAGGGAGCTCAATCAACTGCTGGTTGATTCGTTTAAACATGGTCGGCCTCCCCTTGTGTTAGTTTGGAAAAACCCAAACAATCTGCTGAATGCGGACGAAGAACATGGAACTGTTGATCTGAAGGACAATATGGTCCGGCTGCACATCGCAAAGCTTCCCTCTGAGGGAACCTCTCGTCGTTTCCACCGTCAACATCTTCCCGATCACCGTCTGAAGTGTCTGGTATACATAAGGATCCACTAAACTGAAAAGCTGAGGCATCCGTTCATCCACTCTGCACCTCTCCTTTCGCATAAAAATCCCACTATACTAGCGTACGCATCGGGAGGGTTGTCATAGTCTTGCAGAATGGGGCGTACTCTCAGATTGGTGCGTACCAGGTACCGTTCTGAAGTGCGCGTGTAGCAAGGGGTTTGGAACGGTGCCAGGCACTGTCACGAGTTGGTACCTGGCACTGACTCCTTTGGTTTTAGAAAAAAGCTTCGAGGTTTTAGAAAAATGCGTCGGAGTTTTAGAAAAATGGTGCGCTGTTTTAGAAAAAAGCGACTCCGTCTTGTAAAAACAGCGCTCGGTCTTAGAAATCGGGACTTTACTCCTAGCCCCCAACCACTTCTAATAAAGAAGCTGCCGGACCCGGCAGCTTTCATTATGGATAAAAAAAGAACTGCAACCGATGGTTCCCCGTCGGCACAGTTCTTTCTAGGAGTTTACTCATGAATGCTTTATTGTATGTTTGGTACAAGTTTGTTTAGAACTACACAAAATTGTTTTGCCGCATCAAGAGGTGATTCAGCTCCGCTGATGCCTGATATGACAGCAACTCCGTCTGCTCCTGCTTCCATCACTTCATGAGCGTTGCTCGCCTGGATGCCACCGATTCCAACGAGCGGTACCTCATGACCTGCTTCACGAATTGATTGAATGACCACAGGTCCTCGAACCTCTTCGATGTCGTCTTTCGTTTTCGTCATGAACATCGGACCGACGCCGATATAGTCTGCGCCAGCACGGACCGCGGCTTCCGCTTCCTCTACGTTATGCGTGGAAACGCCCAAAAGCTTGTCTCCGATCAGCCGGCGCACTTCTTCAACCGAACCATCTTCCTGACCGATATGAACACCGTCGGCATCCACGTCCAGTGCCAGCTCCACATCATCGTTTACGATGAACGGAACACCACTCGCGTGACAGATCGCCTTCAAATCAAGCGCAAGCTCACGTTTTGCATCACCAGCCAAGCATCCATTCCCTTTTTCTCGGAATTGAAAGAAGGTGACACCCCCGTCAATGGCTTCCTTCAACACGTTACGAGGATCACGCCCATTACAATTCGCGCTCCCCATTACAAAATACAGTCGCAAAGCTTCCTTCAGGTTCATTGAATCGAGACTCCACTCATCCGGAACGCCCAATGGTTCGTCGGTCCGTGACCCGCACCGATCTGTAGCTGTTCATCAATCGCTGCGGAGATAAATTTCTTCGCCACACGGATTGCATCATGGACCGTTCGCCCTTTTGCTAGTTCCGCTGTAATCGCCGCTGCGAACGTACAACCCGTTCCGTGCGTGTTTTTCGTAGGCTTCCGGATGCTCTTGAATTCGTGGAACGCTTCTCCATCGTACAAGAGGTCGATCACATGCTTGTCATCCGTTGAGTGCCCGCCTTTAATGACGACATTCACTGCGCCCATCGCTTTCAATTTTTCCGCTGCCACTTTCCGGTCTTCCATCGTTTCAATCGTGATTCCGGTCAACGCTTCCGCTTCAGGAATGTTCGGCGTCACCACATAGGCAAGCGGCATCAATTTCGTCTTCACCGCTTCTACCGCTTCCTCTTTTAAAAGGGAAGCACCACCTTTCGCGATCATGACGGGATCGACCACGAGCTTCATCCAAGAATTCTTCTCCACGACCTCAGCGACTTTCTCGATGATTTCACTGCTGAACAGCATGCCGGTCTTGATCGCATCGGGCTGTAAGTCTGTCGCAATAGAGTACAATTGCTCTCCAACTGCCTCCACCGTCATCGGATAGACGGCTTGGACACCGAGCGTGTTTTGCGCAGTGACCGCCGTAATGACGGACATTCCGTACACTTCGAGCTCTTGAAACGTTTTCAAATCCGCCTGGATTCCGGCCCCGCCACCGCTATCTGAGCCGGCGATCGTCAATGCTTTACTAATCATCATGAACCTCCACCTCTGTTAGCCTAAATATCGATGGTACAACGACTTCGCTTCCGCTATGTCCTTCGTTCCGTGAATGAGTGCGCGTCCATCTTTAAACAACACGATCCGTTGCTCTCCTTTTGAAAAAGAGAGGAGAAACGGGTTTTGCTCAATCGTGCCACCTTGCGCAGACAGCCTTTCTGCCACTTCATCCAGATTCCGCTCCTGACGTTCCGGCGGTCGGATCTGTACAGAGTCCCGTCCGCACAACACAGCGGTTTTCGTTTGATTTTCATAAGACAAGTGAGGATACGTCGGTTCTGCTCCGCAAGATAAGCAGTTGTCCTTTTTCGCCTTCGACACGTTGATGGCCGTCTGCTGATTGCTCCATAGATCGAATGAGACTAACTTCTTCCGTAAAGCGTCCCAATCCTCCACTAAAATTTTCAGCGCTTCTGCCGTCTGATAGGCGACGACCATTTGCACAGTCGGACTGATGATACCCGCCGTGTCGCACGTCAAACCGCCAAGCGGCACACTTTCCAACAAGCAGTTCAGGCAAGGAGTCTCCCCAGGTATGACGGTAAAACTGATACCATAACTGCTCACACAAGCGCCGTAAATCCATGGAACTTCGTATTTCTGAGAAATGTCGTTGATCATCATTCGTGTGTCAAAATTGTCTGTGGCATCAAGAATCAAGTCCACGCCATCCACGAGCTGCTCCAATTCCTGAGGTGTCGCATCTAAAATGTGCGCTTCAATCTCCACATCCGAATTGATTTCGCTCAACCGATTTTGCGCCGCCACAGCCTTCGGAATGCGTGCATCCGCATCTTTTTCCGTATACAATTGTTGGCGCTGGAGATTGCTCCACTCGACATAGTCCCGGTCGACAATCGTCAGTTTCCCTACACCTGCTCGTACAAGCGCTTCCGCGTTCCCAGTACCGAGCGCTCCAGCCCCGATGATGAGTACGTGCTTCTGTTTGATCTTTTGTTGTCCTTCTTCCCCTATCGGTGTGAATAGGGTTTGTCGTGAATAACGGTCGCTCAACCTATGCTCATTCCTTCCATAGGGCTGCTCGCTGTTGCGTAACGCTTCTTCGGGATCCGACCTGCTTCATAACCGAGACGACCTGCCTCAATCGACAATTTCATCGCTTCGGCCATTTTCACTGGATCTTCTGCTGCAGAAACGGCCGTATTCAACAACACACCGTCTGCACCAAGTTCCATCGCTAATGCGGCGTCAGATGGTGAACCGATACCAGCATCGACGATCACAGGTACATTCGATTGCTCGATGATAAACCTCAAGTTAAGCGGGTTGATGATCCCTTGCCCTGATCCGATTGGAGATGCACCTGGCATGATCGCATGTGCGCCAAGCTCTTCTAGCTTTCTAGCCAGGACGACATCATCGGACGTATAAGGCAGAACCGTGAATCCTTCCTTCAACAGCTCTTCGGTCGCTTTCAAAGTTTCGACCGGATCCGGCAACAACGTCTTGTCACAGCCAATGACTTCTACTTTCACCATATCACAAAGTCCGGAAGCTTTTGCGAGTTTCGCGTGACGGACGGCTTCTTCGGCTGTTTTCGCACCGGCTGTATTCGGCAGCAATGAATATCTTTCCAAATCCAGCTTTTCTAAAAAGTTCGGCTGACTCGGCTCGAATATGTTCATACGCCGAACCGTGAACGTCAAAATCTCTGTACCTGACACTTCCACTGCCTGTTTTTGTACATCGAAATTCGGGTACTTCCCTGTCCCTAATAACAATCTTGAGTTAAATGTAAAATCACCAATTTTCAACATGATCAACCGCCTCCTACGAATTGTACGATTTCAATTTTATCTCCATCCTGCACTTTCGTTTCCGGATGGCTCTGTTTTTCCAAAATGTCTTCATTATGCTCAATCATAACGACGCGTTCTCCGAGCTGGAAATGCTCGATCAAGTCGGACACGTGTTCAATGGAGTCCGGTACAGTGACCGACTCTCCGTTAATGTGTAGCAACATGTGTATCACTCCCTTTATACGTTGAGGGTTGTTCTATCAATTTGAAAAGCCGATGCCCATTCAGGTTTCATCGCAATTCCTTCTATAACATCTGCCATAATCGCTCCCGTGATCGCGGAAAGCAAGATGCCGTCACGGTAATGGCCGGTTGCGATATAGAGACCTTTTTCAGTCGGATGTGCTCCGAGATATGGGAGGCTATCCCCCGTTTGTGGACGAATGCCTGCCCAGGATCTCTCCCATTCGGCATCTTTCAACTCAGGTAAAATCGCTTTCGCTCGCTCCATCAAAGTGGAGATTCCTTCGATTGTTACAGCCTCATCAAAAGTACCTGCCTTTTCCGTTGCCCCTACAATCAGGCGGTTGCCTGGTTTTGGCACAATGTAGCATCCGTTTGCCGAAATCGTCCCTTTAACAAGTCGACGTTTACTCTTCACCGAGAAGACTTCTCCTTTTACTGGATAGGTATCGATTGTGACGCCTGCTCCACTCAATAACTTTCCACTCCAAGCCCCACCAGCGACGATGACATGTTCGGCACGATACTCACCAAACATGGTCTCCACTCCTACAATACGGTTCTGCTCCTTAACAAATATGTGTACTTCTGTGTGTTCAAGGATTTGCGCACCCAACGCAACTGCAGATGTTGCATAAGCTGTCGTCAGTGAAGATGCCGTCACTTGACCGTCATTCGGAATGAACATCGCGCCGAAATTCGTCAAGTTGAGCGCTGGCTCTAAGAGTCGAAGTTCCGACGGGGGAATCCATTCTGCTTCTTCTCCCATGTCCTTCTGAGCTTGAACCAGTCTTTTGAACTCCACCGCTTCTTCCTCAGATGTCGCCACCTTATAAAAGCCGTTCTGCTGCAGCTCAATATCCATTCCACTCAGTTCTTTCAATTCTTCTGCAAGCTCTGGGAACATCGCTCTACTTGCTTTGGCGAGTTGGAAAAACGGTGTGTCCTTTTCAATTCCAGCTTGAGCACCTAGCATGCCCGCTGCTGCGCTCGATGCTTTCGCTGCGATTTGCCCGCGTTCAAGCACAAGTACTTTTTTACCACGTTTCGATAAGTTGTACGCAATGGAACTTCCAATTACACCAGCTCCAACAATAATCGCATCATAATGTGTTTGCATGCTGCACCTCCTCGATCCGTTTCCGATACTTTTTCACTTCGGCTACTGGATCTTCAGCCTGTAGAATGCCTGACATGACCGCAACGCCACTCACTCCCGCCTCGATGACTTCCCCGACGTTATCAGGCGAGATTCCGCCGATGGCAATGACGGGAATCGTCACCTGGTTAATCAGTTGTTTTAACTGGGAAACTCCTCTCGGATAAAGATCCGGCTTCGAGGTCGTCGCAAAAATATGCCCGAAAAGGACGTAATCAGCGCCTTGCTGCTCAGCCACAAGCGCTTCTTCTATGCTGTGCACGGATTTTCCAACCAGCATATTCGGGAACGTTCGCTTAACTTCTGGAACGCCTAGGCTGTGAAAGGCTAGCTGAACACCTCTCGTTTCCAAGACTGCCGCCACATCCACTCGATCATTGATAATAAGCTTCTCAGTTGGCACTCCTTTTTCAACAAGAAGACTTACGCATTCAGCGATTTCACCTGCAGTTCTCGCCTTTTCCCGGATATGGATGAAGTCGACGTAGACATGGATAGAACTTGCAATCTCTGAAAATGTCTCTAACGTCTGCGTTCCTGTGGAAACGACATGAATCGTTGGGTTAACCATGCGCCTCCCACCTTTCTTTTTTAAATAACAAAAAGGACCACCCTTAAGCGTAAAGAGTGGTCCTCATATAGTAGTAATCCTATTATATACGGTATCGGCCACTTCCCTACGCTGGTACCAACCAGATCAGGTTCAAAGGGTCTGGAAGTTCGTCTTCCATCTCAGTCATTCGACTCCCCTAGTGAAACTATTGCCAATATTCAGTTGTTTCTTCTACTGTAACACCCAACTCTCAGAAACTCAACTTTCATATCGAACATCCCCGACTGGGAATAGCGGCCACAACTCGGCAGAATAGTAAGATAAGAGAATAAGAGCAACGAACGAAAGGATGAACAATCCATCTGTTTTGGAATAGCCAATTTGATAATAAAAAGTACGCTTTGTTGCATCGGAAAACCGCTTCGCTTCCATTGCGACCGCTATCCGGTGCGCCCGGCGGATACTTTGGGAAAGCAGCGGAATCGAGTACGATTTCAGTTTGAAAAAGAACGAACGGATACCCCGTTGTTGTTGGACACCCCGTACTCTCATCGCATTCCGGATCGTGAAGAATTCCTCAATCATGATGGGGATTAAGCGCATCCCCGCCATGAAACTATACGCGTATTTCGGCTTCAGCTTCGCTTGCTGCATCAAAGAGTAAAACAGGTTGACCGGGCGAGTGGTGAGCGTGAAGGTAAGCCCAAGCGTCGCGAAAATGAGTGCCCTGAACCCGAGGTGAATCCCTCTGTAAAAGCTTTCTTCCGTAATGTGAATGAGCCCGAACTTGAACCAGGTCGTTTCCCCTTTTCCAAAGAAAATCATCGAGGTCGCCGTCGAGACAAACACGAGGATGAACGGAATCATCAGCAGTGCGAGCCGCTTTTTTGGATGACCGGAAAAAAACCAGAACAAGAGGAATGCCCCGGACGTCAGGTAGATCAACCAGTTCAGCTGGTGAACAAACAGAACAAAAAGAAACATACCGACCATGAAGAAGAGCTTCAAGGTCGGATTGATTTTATGCAACCACGTTTCGTTGTATTGGAATTCCATTTACAAACACTCCATTACAGGTTCTCGTTCTTGGGTGTGAACGAGCCGATCTTCTGTTAACAAGCCGTTTTCGATTGTCCAAATTCGAGTCGCGAAATGCTCCACGACCTGTTCATCATGCGTGACCATAAGGATGGTCGAGCCTTCCTTCTGGTAGTCTCGCAACATCTCAAGGAGCGCAAATGTATTTTTCGAGTCTTGACCGAATGTCGGTTCATCCAGCAACAGGATTGGCTGATTCCGAACGATTGAAGCCGCTACCGACAACCGACGCTTTTGTCCCATTGAAAGCTGGTACGGATGATGTTTTCGGAACGAAGTGAGGTGGAAACGCTCGAGCAGTTCGTCCACCATCGCACCCACTTCCTGTTGGGGTCGTTTTTCTACCCGCAAACCATACGCGATCTCTTCATAAACCGAATTCGTCACAAACTGGAACTCAGGATTTTGGAAAACGAACGTAAGATCCTTCGGAAGCTTTTTGACGGGCTTACCGTAAAGCTCGTACGCCCCCGATGTTTTGATGAATTGCATGAGCGCGTGTAGTAGCGTCGATTTGCCTGCTCCGTTGTCACCTGTTACCGCAATCCATTCACCTTTGTAGACCGTCGCTTGGGGCACATGGATTTTAGACTCTTTTTGCCTTAACCCTTTGAACTCCTCGAGTCGAATGATAGGTTCGGTTGAAGCGACGACCTTCTTGGGTGGCTCATAATCCTTCCAAACACCTGGGTACCAAATGCCTTGTGTGTGCATCGTTTCTTGATATTGCGACAGGACGTGTTGCTTCGGACCATCGGCAATGATTTCCCCTTCTCCGTTAAAAAGGACGATCCGATTGATCAGGTCGATGACGTGCTCCAGCTTGTGCTCGACGATGATGAGCGTCTTGTCTTGGCTGATTGCTTTTACCGTATTCCAGATGTCTTCTGTCCCTTGCGGATCGAGCAACGCCGTCGGTTCATCCAGAAACAGCACTTCCGGTTCAAGTGCTAATACCGATGCAATCGCGAGGCGCTGTTTCATCCCGCCTGACAACGTATGGATATTCGTATGGATGTTGTCGAGCTCAAGACCCACGGCTTCTAAAAGCTGACGAATCCGTGGACGCATTTCCTCTCGAGGGATGCTCTGATTTTCCAATACGAAGGCGATCTCTTCATCCACATACGGCATGCAAAATTGAGCGTCCGGGTCCTGGAAGATATAGCCCCAGGACGCCGGTTTCTCAATCGATTCTGCTTTCATTGGCACTTCGACAGATTGTGGTATGATGCCGGATAACACTTGCAAGAGCGTCGACTTTCCGCATCCCGAAGGACCGAGGAGCAGAACCTTCTCCCCTTTTTCAATGTGAAGGGAAAGGTCCTTGAACAGCAATCCGCTGTCTCCAGGGAATTTCAAGCGGAGTTTTTCAACGTTAAGCATGTTCGCGTTCGTCTAGTGCGTCGTAATCCTCTTGGGCAGCTGGTCGGACAAGGCTCGTTACCCCGGTTTTTTCAAGCGCTTTTACAAGTAGATAAGCAGCCACACCCGCAATCAGGATCGATCCGATGATCCGAAATCCGAGGAAAAGCGACAGGTTCCAGAGCGCGAGATCCTCGATATAGCCTTTGTAGAAATCCATGATGATGGAGCCGATCGCAGAACCGATAGCTGCAAGACTGACTACCCCTACGTCAAAGCGCTTGTAGCGGAACGCCATGAATACGAGCTCCGCGAAAAGTCCTTGCACGACACCGAAGAGGAGCACTTCTAGACCCCACTCAGAGCCGACGAGGAATTCCCCGGATGCAGCGGCCACCTCTGCTAGGAAAGCGACGCCCGCCTTACGGATGATCAGGAATGCGACGGTCGCAGCCATGAACCACATCCCGTAGATGAGCTGATCGACGTGGAGTCCGAACGGTTTGACGAAATAGTAGAGCGGTCCCCATAGTTTGTATACGATTCCGAACACGATGGCGATGACGATCGTGACGAGGATATCGGTTAATTTCAGTCCTTTGTTCATGTTCATTCTCCTTTTCCAAGTGGTACAGTCTTGTTCATCGAGATCGGCCACTCTTCAAGCGTGTATGCCATATTCCAGAACTCGTATTCATACTGGCTACTAATCAGGAAATGTTCCTTCATTCGTTCGCGATCAGCTTCTGTCACCGTTTCAGCAATCTGATCAAGTCGGTCGATCTGCTCTTTCACGAGCGTTTCGAACCAGTCTCCGCCGTACGCCTCGATCCATTCTTGATAGATAGGCTCTTCCGGCTTGAACCCCTTCATCTGTTGACCGATTTCGTAGTATAGCCAATAACACGGTAAAATCGCAGCGATGATGTCACCGAGATGTCCGTTGTAAGCGGCGCGATACATGTGGGATGTGTACGCATATGCGGTCGGTGAAGGCTTGAAATTCTGGCGTTCTTCCTCTGTGATGCCGAGCTGTTTCGAGAAATTTTCATGAAGCGAGAGTTCCGCTTCGTAAGTCCCTTGCGCGTGGGCAGCCATACTTGCAGTCGTCACCATGTCGTGTGATTTCGCAGCACCGAGCGCTTGCACTTTAGCAAAGTGCGACAGATAATACGCGTCTTGCAGAACGTAATAACGGAAATTCTCGAGCGGAAGTGAGCCACCTGCGATGCCAGTTACGAATGGATGATTGAAGCTCGCCTCCCAGATCGGGTCTGCTTCTTTTCTCAGAAACTGTGAAAATTTCATTAGATCAATCCTCTCCTTTTCCAGACGACCCACTATCACCAATAAAAAAACCACTTTCCATAACGGAAAGTGGTCGTATGTTTCGGCACATAGTCGGTATATGTAACTTCCAACCACCACTTCCCTACGCTGGTATCAACCAGATCAGGTTCCAAGGGTCTTAAAGCTACACTCTAATCTCAGCCTTTATGAGAAGGCACCCCTAGTGGATCGTCTATTGAATTATATTTCGATGTAATCGTACCACTATTCTTCAGATTGTCAACTTGAAAATCGAGCAGGTGACTTTTTCTAGTAAAAGATGACTATAATTTTTCTTTAAAAATGAAATGTTGGAACATTTTCTACCTACTTGATTTTCGTTTGAACTTGGGGAACTTTCCTCTAATTTGTGGAACTTTTGCTCTGACTTGTGGAACTTTCACTTCAACTTGGGGAAGTCAGCACTTTTTTACTACACGCGCCCCAACAAAAAAGACCTGCCCGAATTCTCGGACAGATCTTATTTCACGAGCGAATTTTTAAAAGCATAGATGACAGCCTGCGTGCGATCCTGCACTTCGAGCTTGTCGAGGATGTTGCTGACGTGGGTTTTCACCGTCTTTAACGCGATGATGAGTTCATCGGCGATTTCCTGGTTCGTTTTCCCTTCCGTCATGAGCAGCAGAATTTCCCGCTCGCGGTTCGTCAGCTCTTCGTGAGGAGGCCGTGCGTTACCGCGCCGCATCTTCGTCATCATTTTCCCAGTGACCTCAGGCTCCAACACCATCTCACCGTTAAAAGTCGCACGAACAGCATTGGCGATTTCGCTCGCCTTCGACGTCTTCAGCATGTAGCTCGTCGCACCGCTCTCGAGCGCTGGATACACTTTTTCATCGTCCAAAAAGCTTGTCACGATGATGATTTTCGCTTCTGGCCACTGGGCGATGATACGTTTCGTCGCCTCAATCCCGTCCATTTCTTTCATGACCAAGTCCATCAGGATAACATCAGGTCGTAAATCCAGCACGAGATCGACAGCCTCTCCACCATCGCTCGCTTCCCCTACGACTTCAATATCCGGCTGATTCGACAAATAAGACGATACGCCGATCCGCACCATTTCATGATCATCTGCAAACACGACTTTAATCATCGTTTTCCTCCTCCTCTCGAATGACTGGAATCCGCACTTCGAGGCGTGTCCCTTTGCCCGGCACACTGACGATCTTCATCGTTCCGCCAAGCTCCAACGCCCGTTCATGCATGTTTTGCAATCCGTATGATCCAGTTTTACTCGATTCAACGTCAAATCCGACACCATCATCGACCACGCGCAGCAAAACGGTTCCTTCCCGCTCAAGGCAGAGCACTTCCAACGTGGTTGCCTTCGCATGACGGAGTGTATTCGACACCGATTCCTGTAGAATCCGGAACAAGTGGTCTTCCACACCTTTTTTCAGCTGAATGGATTCGACTTTCCATTCGATTTCTAGCGGGACTTTCTGTGCCAGTTCCATGAGCAGTTCCTGGATGCCCTCTTCGAGTGTTTTACCTTTAAGCGCGACCGGCCGTAAATGTAAAAGCAATGCCCGCATCTCAAGCTGGGACTGATGAATCATCTCTTCAACGAGGTTTAATTGCTTTCGTTCCCCGTCTGTTTTCGCAGCACCTGATTCGTTGACAGCAGACATCAACATCGAGGCGGCGAAAAGCTGCTGGCTGACGGAATCGTGCAGCTCACGGGCCAACCGGTTCCGCTCCTCACTGACGACTTTCTGGATCCGTTTTTCTTGGTCCTCCGCACGCTCATTGGCAAGTTTTTGAGAAAGCTTCGTCTGTTCCGACACGTGCTGTTGCACTTTCTCTACCTGTTTCCACATCAGCTCGATTTCCTGCGTTTTTGAGACGGATGGCTGCTCCTCGACAGGTCGTCCTTGGCCCAATTGTGTCAACGCGGCCGTCATTCCTTCGAGCTGCTTACGCCAATACATCCCTGAAGTGAGTCCAAACGCAACGCCGACTAGAATGCTGACTCCAGGTGCAAACAAGATGAATGGCAGATCGAGGATTTTCTTTTTCCATAACAAGGACCAGCTCGGCAACGGATAGGCGAGTAAAAACACGCTCAACAACAAGATGAAAACTGTAGTCGCAAGCGCAATGCCCCAGACAATTTGGCGATGCACGATAGTCATGTCCGCTTCACCTCGAGATCTCCGACGATCATGGAGGTGACGATTTTCACCTTCTGTTGGGCTTGATCGTAGCTTTCAGACTGGAAAGAGACGGTCTGGTTCAGCATTTTCGGCTCATGATGCTCGAAGATTTTGCCGGTACCCGCAATGACAGAATGCGTCGCACTCACGTCCATTTCATACGGCACTAAAATTTTCACATTGCCGATGAAGCCTCGGATGACGATGACCGATTCGCCCTTCGGCAGGACGGTGTTGCTCAGGTCGATGATCGTATCTCCGATGCCGCATTGGATGTTCACGTCGTGCCATTCATATGCGTGATCAGGCGTCGATTGCCGCCCGAACAGCATATTTTTCATAAAAGGAGTGCGCTTGATCGTCGGTCCATCGCTTGCAACCGTCGGATTATCCTGGATTGTCGGCTCGATGTAAGACGGCGCTTGCTTGGACTGCGCAAACCGAAGCACCGCATAAATCAATATGGCAAAAAGTAAAAACTTGATGGCAAGCGTGTTCAGGAGCGTGACGAAAAATCCGATGATACCGCCCCAGAACAGCAGCTTACCGAAGGAAGACCGATACTTTTTCCGACCGATGTAAATCGCACCAGCTGCGATCGCTAAAAGGATGATGGCATCCGGTCCTTGAAATGAAAGTTCAAGCAACAGCAAAACTACGCCGATGATGATCAGCCAGCTGATGTGATCTGTTTTTGTCTGCGTCATTGTATAGTCCCCCTCCCGATGCACGTTCATTTCTATATGGACACTTTTCTTTTTTAGAAAAGTTTCTGCTCTATTTTGAAGAAGGCGTAGCAGTACCACGCCTTCCTTTTAGCATACCATTATTCGTTTAGACCGTAGTAGGATTTTCCTGATTTTTCATCTCTTTTTCAAGCTGGGCGATCCGCGCGTCAATCGTGTGGCGGTGATAGCCTGTGTTCACTTGATGCTCGAGGCGATCAAGGTAGCGCTCCATTTCGTCGAAACGTGAGAACGATTTGTTCGTGAACTGGTTCGATGCCATCACTTTGTCCATTTTATGGTGCGCGCGCGTCATGTTCTCGCGGCCCATCAGCTCCATGCGCTTGATGTACATATCCTTCAGCTTGTGCTTCATTTCCTCGTATTTCTGTTCGAGATCGTCTAGCTGCTTTTCAGCCTGCTCTTTGGATGTCTTGAGGCGAGCAGATCGCGCGCTGTATTGCTCGTATTCTTGCTGAGCGAATTTGTGCAGCTCTTCCTCTCCTGCTTTTGAAGCGATCTCCGCTTGATACTTCCGCTTTTCTGTCAGTTCTGCCGCTTTTTCATATTCGCGGGTGAATTCTTCGCTGAGCAGATATTGTCGTTCAACGAGCTTCCGGACTTTCTCGACTTCCTTTTCACATTCGCGCAAATATTGGTTCAGGAGCGCAATTGGATTCTTTCGCTCTTTATCGTCGAGCATTTCGTGGAAATCCGCTTCGATTGTATTTTTGATACGGTTAAAAAGTTTCGCCATCTTTCATTCTCTCCTTTTTGAGATTAGTTAGTTACGGTTCAATTCGGCCCATTCGCGTTCAAAGTTCGTGAACGGATCGTCGTCTTTCGGTTCAACTGGTGTGCTGTCGTCCTTTTTCCATTCCTTGTACACGATATATAAGATGTACAGGGCAGCGATTCCTAGGATGGCAGGTACATTGGATGCTGCGACGCTTAGTGCAATGAATCCTACCACTGCCCAAAGCACTTTCTTGGATGTCTGATCAGTCTTGGTGAACTGCTTGACGGAGTAGTAGAGGACGACCAAGCTGATCGCGAGTCCGATGATCGGACCGAGATTCGCGATTGCGATGATCGCAGCGATTGCTCCTAGGATGAAGAGTCCTAACTTTTTCATCGATTTTGTTCCCTCCTTCTTTTCTTGTTTCTATCGTACCTTGGTTGCGGTTTTCCTATAAGGAGCCTCAGCTTTAACTTTCACTAAGACCTGAGACGTAGAGGGGAGTAAGTGAAAAGCTGTTCAGTACCAGGCACCATTCCGGAAGCCTTGTGTCACAAGGGATGAGGAATGGTGCCTGGCACCGTTTTGAATGCGTTGGGTGGCAAGGAGTTTGATTCGGTGCCTGGTACCTTCTTCTGCTCTTTTATTAAAAGTCGGGGGTGTTTTAGAAAATCTAGGCAGGGTTTTAGAAAAACGACTAGAGGTTTTAGAAATAAAGGGGTTCGTTTTACAAAAATCGCCCTTAGTTTTATAAATCGGGTACTTTTACTACAGAAAGCCGCTCACCTCACTCCACCTGAAATTCATATCACACAAAAAACACCCGCCACATGTTGTGACGGGTGTTTTTTAGTTTGGGGGATTATATGGGTTGTTTTCACTGTCAGTTTTATTTAAACGACTTCACACCAAGATAGTGCTCTTGCCAATAATCAATGGTCAGGTCGCTGACTTCGACACCATCTGAGCCGGCGTGAATCATCTTGTTATCGCCGATGTAAATTCCGCTGTGAGAAGCGCCTTCCGTGTCATATGTTCCTTCGAAGAAAACAACATCTCCGACTTCTGGCGTTTCAACCGTTTCACCATCGTATTTCCACATATCGCTTTCTTTGCGGTGAAGATCGACTCCGACTTCACCAAACACGTACTGGATGAAGCCACTGCTATCAAAGCCGTCTGGTGTTGTGCCTCCCCAGACATACGGCGTTCCAATCAAACTTTCTGCAATCTCCACTACTTCTGATTCCGATGCTTGATCATCCTCACTCGGTTGGAGGTCCACGGAATTCGTCGTTTCCGATAGTGCTTCAAGTGTTTTAGGACCCGCGATGCCGTCAGTCGTCAGACCACTCTCCGCCTGAAAATCCTTCACCGCTTGCTCTGTGATCGGTCCGAAAATGCCATCGAGGTTATATGTATAATAACCCAGCTTTTCCAACTCCGTTTGCAGCGTTTCTACTTCTTGACCACGATCTCCTTTTTCAAGCAAATCCACTGTTGGTTGACTAGTAGATTCACCTTCTTCAACAGGCTTCGAATCCGCATTCGCGAACACCCCGTCACTCATGACTGGTGAAAGCGCCAGTGACGTTACCAAAGCCGTTGAAATCACATACTTTCGTGCAGACACTCTTGATGTAAACATTCCATTCCTCCTCAGTGAACTTTGTTTCACAATCGTGCTGAACCTGCTTGAAAAAACCTTGTCTTTCAAGCATGCATCCAGTCTATCAAACAAGTTCTGTAATGAGGTTGCACCCGTGTTAAGGGGGCTTGATATTCTTTTTACACCGCAAAAACCCTACCTCTGCAAGCAAAAATCGCACTCAGCAATCTTTTTCACACATAAAAAATACCCACCACAACGTGTGATGGGTTCGTATTTTGTCATATATATGGTTTTTCCTGATAAAAATAGATCGGTTTGACAGTTCGGTTCTTATACGGTTTATGGAAAATATGGGTCGTGGCTGGAGACATCGGCGGAATGAGCCACACCCAATTGCCAGTCACATCTCTCCCACTCGACTCTTCCTTCTCTTCGAACTTTTTGAATTGCTGCGCGGCGGTATGGTGATCGACGATGCTCACCCCATCGGCTTTGTAAGAATGGAGCACCGCGACATTCAGCTCCACCAACGCCCGATCCTTCCAGAGCGTCGCATTCGTACTCCGGTCCAGATCCAGAATTGACGCCACTTTTGGCAGCAGATCATAGCGATCCTGATCGGCTAAGTTCCGCGCTCCGATCTCCGTCCCCATGTACCAACCGTTGAATGGCGCAGCCACATACTCGATCCCGCCGATTTCAAGCTTCATGTCAGAAATCATCGGCACCCCGTACCACTTCACATTCAGATCTTCAAATGCCTCATAGTGCGGATGGCGGATCGGCACTTCTAGCACCTTGTCATGAGGAATGTCGAACCACACCGGATCTTCACCGCACACCTGAATGACATGGGGCAACACATCGAAATGGGTCCCTTTTCCCTTCCAACCGAGTTCCTGACATTTTTTCGTAAAATCAATCGACGCCGGGTCTCCGACAAATCCATACTCCGTTTCATATCCTGCATATCTAATCAGCTGGTGGTTCCATATCCGCACCGGGTCTTCTCCATTTTTACGAGGCTTAAAAATAGTGATCGTCGAGCGGATCTTCCCGCCGTTCGTCGCATAATCGATGTGCCTCAGAAGCGCATCGCGCACCTCTTCTGCTGACTCCGCTTCCCGTTCATCAAGCACTTTCAAGCTCTCCCAGAACAACCGCCCGATACACTTGTTGCTGTTGCGCCAAGCGACACGCGCGCCGTACTCGATCTCTTCAAATGTATGTTCATAATGCCCGGTCTCCTCAATCTCCTGCAGCACTTCATCCTTGCGCTCGTGGATTTCGTGCTCTGGTTTACCGAGCTCTGTATAACAATTCATGATGAATTCCATTGCTTCATGTTTCAAAATATCGCTCAAGTTGTACCCTCCAATGAAGCTGGGGCTAAACTCCCAGTCCGTCATTGTTTCAGTATAGCACGAACAGGTACCTTTCATCCTAGCGAGTGCTTGCCGTGTCAATTCGTTACAGGAATCAACTTCTCTCTGTAGAAAACAACTTTTAAGGAGGCGATGGTAAAATGAATGCAATCCATGAGGTGATCGAGCAATATTTTGAAAGCTGGAATAGAGCATTTGAAAGCAAGAATGGCGAGGAAATCCGCACGTATTTTTCCGATAGTTTCGTCGGGTATTGGGGGAATTCCGAGGTCGAGCAGCCGATGGTGTATGACCGTGATTACGACCTCGAAACGGTCCTGGGCCAGTATGGGGAGGCACGGAAAAGCTTCGAACCGTTCTCCATCACCGAACGGAAAACGGATGAAGAATACCTGGTGATGGGTACAGAAATCAATGTAGTCAACGGTGTTCCGCACCCAGCGAAGTGCATGTTCGTCTGGCAAAAAGAGAACGGATCGTTGAAATTGCGGCGCGAATTCATCGAACTGGAGAGATAGGTGGTATACTAAGCAAAGGCAAGTGACTACATATCTTTTGAGGTGTAAAAATGAACGGACAAAATCGTAAGGACATATCAGCTGGCTTAGAGGTTGATATCGTATTGAAAAAAGACCAACGAACAGGGAAACGGACACGCGGAGTCGTCAAAGATATCCTCACGAACTCCAGTTTCCACCCGCATGGCATCAAAGTGAGGCTTCAAGACGGCCAAGTCGGCCGAGTTCAGGAGATTATCTCTGGAAAAAGCGATTGATCAGAACGAAATCGGCATCGATTTCGGCCATTTGAAGGCTTGTTTTAGAAAAAATGGGGTGAGTTTTGCAAAAAACGGGACTGGTTTTGCAAAACTTCCGTATTGTTTTAGAAATTCCGCTCGCGGTTTTAGAAAATCGTACCCCCGTTTTAGAATTCGGGTCTTTTTTCCTAGAGCCCACTATCAGTAGAGGGACTGTCTTCACGACAGTCCCTCCTCATCTTACTTTTTATAAAACAGATAGAGCCCGAAGCCGAGCGTGTCCCGGCCCCAGCGCAAGTAAGTGTTGCGCCACTTGCGGATCCGATCGCTCATCCATCCGACGTCCGAGTCGTCCGGATGCTCGACGCAATATTTTTCCACCGACGATGAATAGAGCCATTCATAATGATCCCATTCATCTTCGTTGGTGACGGCTGCCCACATTGGAATCAGCCCGAGCTCTTCACCGACCCGGATGTTCTCCGCATGGGTGTGAAGCTCCTCCTCTTTCGCTCCGAGCGCTTCTAGGTACTCTGCCTCAGGCTGCTGCTTCCAGTATCCTTCACCAACCAACAGATAGCCTCCTGATTTTACCGAACCACTCATCGCTTCCAACGTAGCTCGATAATCTCCGATCGCATGCGTCGCTCCGAGACAGATTGCAGCATCGAAAGTCTCCTCATACTGCGTCATCACTTGCTTCGCATCTTCATTCACGATTTCTAATCGGCCGGTGTCGATCCGAGGAAATGCATTGTCCCGAGCCTCGTCAATGAACGCTTCCTCAATTTCTATCGCTGTTCCGAACAACTCATAGCGCTCGATCAAATCGATCAACACGCCACATTTTCCGGCACCGATATCGAGTACGCGCGCATCTTTACGGAACGGAATCTTATCGAGCACACCCATCAATTTGTCATGGCTGATCGGGTTACAGATCTGATGATTTTCGTGCGCAATGACGGAAAACTTGTTCCCCACAAGCATGCCCCCTCTTCTCTAGTGATCGTCTACCATTTCTCCTGCGTAAAATTTCTTTTTCTCAAGGCGCAAATCGAGTTTGTTCGCGATGCGTTTCAACGTCTTCTCCTCGGCTGGTGTCACAAGCGATACGACGGTTCCACTCGCTCCCGCTCGTCCGGTTCGACCTGCGCGGTGTAGATATTGATTTTCGTCTTCTGAAATGTCGACCTGAACGACATGAGTCAGCCCTTTAATGTCGAGACCACGCGCAGCAACATCCGTTGCCAGCAGCAAGTTCGACTTGCCTTCCCGGAATTGCTTCAACGCGGTTTGCCGCTCCGTTTTTTTCATCTCACTGTGTAAAAGGTCGGCCGGAACACGGTTGTAATCGAGTTTTTCTGTAATCACGGAGAGTTCACCAATCTCGTTCCCAAAGGCAAGACCTTTCACACCTTTCAAACGGGACAGCTTCTCCAGGTTTTTGATTTTATCGCGACGGTCGCTCACCACATAAACATGCTGAACGTTTGTGTTTTTTCGCGGCTTACGGTCCACTTTCAACACTTTCGGTTCGACCATGAAGCTGCGTCCGATTTCCTCTGTTTTCTCCGGCATTGTCGCGGAAAAGAGTAGCACCTGGCGTTCAGCAAGCGTCGACTTGATGATCGATTCGATCGTCCCGATATGCTCAGGGACGAGCAATTGGTCCCCTTCATCTAAAACGATCGTTTTCACTTCATGCATCTTCAGCTTTTTCGACTTAATCAATTCTTCGACACGTCCAGGCGTCCCGAGAATGACTTGCGGGCTCTTCTTTTTCAGCTTTTCGATCTGCCGTTTGACGTTCGCCCCGCCGATGAGGGATGCGCCGGAAATGCCACTGCCTTCCGCCCACTTCTGCACCTCTTCGAAAATCTGCATGACGAGTTCTCGTGATGACGCCATGATCAAGGCTTGGGGGTCCTTCGATTTCGGATCCACTTTTTCTAAAATCGGCAGCAAATACGCGAGGGTTTTACCCGTACCGGTCGGGGATTCTGCGATCACATCCGTCCCTTCCAGGATAGCCGGAATCGCTTCATTCTGGATTGCGGTCGGTTGTTCGAACTGGGATTTCTCCCATGCTTTTTGTAAAAATGGCTGAGTGATGTTCAGCGTTTCTAACGTGCTTGTCATATTTATATCTCCTTTAATGAAGGGTTCATCCAATTTCTATTGTCGTCCGTTACGGAAACTTACATACAAAACACTTCCCTACTAGCCTACACCATGTCCTACTCCATGAATAGTGGCGAACCGGCAAAGTCCTCAAAATCCCGACAAGGAATTTTTTCCCAACAGTCGAATACAGTGATAAACCCAACTTTCAAGGAGGATATGATGACCAACGATACAGCTTTACTACAGGAAAAGTTCAGAGACAACCCTTACGCATATTTCGATCAGTTCCGGAACAATCCGATTGAAACCGTCGATTTTCTGGGTTTCCGCACCAATGTTGCAACCGGCTATCAAGAAATTGAAGCGATCCTGAAGGACCCTCGGTTCATTAGAGAATGGCGTAAAGTCGCTCCCCCTGAACAAGTCGTCGAGCCGCCAAAACGAGTGCAACCCGTCGTTTACCTGATGAACAACATGATGCTGTTCCGTGATGCTCCGGACCACACCCGGTTAAGAAGTCTCGTCAACAAAGCGTTCACGCCACGGATGGTCGAACGGCTTCGCCCGCAGATCGAAGAAATGGCGGATGACCTCATTGAACGAATGAAGCAGAACGATGAGCATGAGCTGATTAGGGACTTTTCCTATTATCTACCTGTTGTCGTAATCGCCGAACTGATCGGCGTTCCGCGTGAAGACCGCGAGTACTTCCGGAAATGGGCAGACGCGTTCGTCCGGTTCATTGATTTCAATGCCGATTATGAGGGGATGGAATTGGTCGCGGACGATATCCGTGATTCCGCCGAATACTTCCGCTCGCTCATTCAGAAGCGTCGAGTCGATCCCCGTGAAGACTTGATCAGCGGGTTAATTCAGGCGGAAGAAGCTGGCGATTCGTTGAACGAAGACGAAATGGTCGCGACGTGCCTCCTGCTCATGATTGCCGGACATGAAACGACCGTGAACTTGATTTCGAACGGATTTTACCTATTGATGAAGCACCCTGAGCAGCTCGCTTTGTTAAAAGCAGACCCTTCCCTAGTCCCGAATGCTGTTGAAGAAACGCTCAGGTATGAGCCACCGGTCCTCTTCACTTCGCGCATCGCCTCGGATGACATGGAGATGTTCGGCAAAGAGCTGAAGAAATCACAGGAAGTCATGGTTTTGCTTGGCGCAGCCAACCGCGACCCTCGGGTGTTCGAAGAGCCAAACACCTTCGATATCACGCGTAAAAACATCAAGCATCTCTCCTTCGCATCAGGCCCGCACTTCTGCCTGGGCGCACCGCTCGCGCGACTTGAAGGGCAGATAGCATTGGTGAAGCTGGTCACCCGCCTGCAGAACCCGACGCTTTTACAAGAACCGGAGTGGCGGGACAACATTATCTTCCGTGGGTTCAAGACCTTGCACATCAACGCAGGTGTGATCTAAGTTTTCAATGTAAACAAGAGTGGGTACACAGTTAGTAAAAGGAGGGAAAGGATATGAATATCGTCGTACTAGGCGCTGGTGCCATCGGTGCTTATTTCGGAGGAAGATGTCAGGAAGCCGGTCATTCTGTGCAGTATTTGGTCCGCTCCAACCGCGCTGATCAGTTAAGGAAGAACGGCTTAAAGCTATACAGTAAATGTGGAGATTACGAGGTTGAAGACTTACAGATTGCTGAAGACCCGGAGGATATCCACCATGTCGATGTGGTCATCCTCGCTGTGAAAGGTTATCACCTGAATGAAGAATTGATGTCGAACCTGAAGGTATTGGTACGTAAAGGTGCGGCCATCCTCCCGCTATTGAACGGTATTGAACATATCTCTTACCTACAAGATGAACTAGGCGAAGAAAACGTCATTGGCGGTTTATGCTATATCATTTCAACTCTGGATGACAACGGACACGTCGTCCATTCAAGTAATCAGCACGACTTGATCTTCGGTCCTCTTCATCCGTCACAAACGGAACTGTGCAAGGAGCTTGAGGACCTGTTCGACCACGCCAACATGGCTGGTGTATTGAGCAGCAACATCCTGCTCGGTCTATGGAACAAATACATGATCATCACAGCCTTTTCCGGCGTGACGACCGCAGGTGATGTGAATCTCGGTACGCTCCGGGATACGTCGAAAACGATGAAGCTTACTGAAGAAGTGCTGCATGAAGTCAAGCTGCTCGCCATTGCGAACGGCATCAACCTGACGGAAGATCATATTGAAAAAGCGAAAGTGTTACTGAGCGGTTTTCCAGATGAAGCGACATCCTCCATGCACCAAGACAAAAGGAAAGGCATGCAGATCGAGGCGGATCACTTGCTTGGTGGTGCATTGCGTATGGCTGAAAAAGAAGGCTTGAAACTGCCTCACATCGAAACGCTCTACGCACTTCTGAAACCGTACGAATTGGAAATGAAATAACAATTACTTGATGTTTGAAAGTATTTTTAGTGAATTAAAGGATTTTCAAGGTTTCCCCCGAAGTAACTTAGTAAAGGGATTAGGTTAAAGGGGTGATTCACTTGAAAATTATTATGAACGAACTTTTCCGTGAGGAGAAAAGTATCCATGTACTTTATGCGTATCATGGCATGGAAAATTACATCAACATGGTTGTGAAGTTTACCCAGGACGGCATTCGAGATGGAGATTATGTCATACTGATTGAAAATGATCCTCTCTTCCGGAGGATTAAAAAAGTGTTAGAATCAAAACTGACGCAAGAGGAAATGAAATATGTTCACTGGGAGAATAGTTTTGACTTCTATTTCTCGAGCGGCAGCTATCATCCTCCGGCAATCTTGGAATACTTCAATAATATGATTCAACCCTATTTACAGACTCAATCAACATTCCGGACGTGGGCACATGTCGAATGGGCTTCCATGGAAGAACCTCTTCATATCATTGAAGATTTGGAAAGACCAGTAGATGAAGCAGTAAGGCAAATTTCGTTTCCGTTGATTTGTGCTTATCAGGGAGAGCGTATGCCTGATTACCTTAAGAAGATTTTGATGGAAACACACCCATATATTTTGATGGAAGATGACTTCGTCACTTCCGAACAATATAAGAGAACCGTTGAAAAGTAGGAACCTTCTCATGCATGAGAAGGTTTTTCCTTTATTGATTTCACACAAAAAAGCTGTCCCGGAAGAACGATCGCTCTACATCGTTCAGTCCATGGGACAGCTTCTTTATTTCTGTATTATGTTTGCGGCTTTTCCTTTTTCCGTTTCTCTGTGTACTCTTTGGCGAGTTTGACCGTCTTCGAAATGACCTTCTGAACATCAATACCTTTTTTGCGCAGGTTCTCGATATGAATGTCTGTACTTGTCATGCCTCTCAAACACTCCAATCAAAATTTTTAGAAAATTTTCGGCCGTTCAGTTCAAGTCTCCACTTCATGTATACCCTAATTCTGTGTGCTTAACCCTGCTTTTTGATGTTTCATCCAATCTTTACGTTTTTAACTTAAAAAGGTTTCAACATTTTTTATCCATTTCAATTTTATCACAATTGCCTAGCATCTGTGTTTGTCCTTTTCATGGCACTTCTTGCGTGTTGTACACATTTTTCGTACCAATGGACTATTTTGTGGGTCCGTATTTATTCGACTTTTCAACTAGGAGGTTTTTGGGTATGGAATAAAAAGACATTATAGAGATAAAGTTTGAAGGGAGTAAAGTCGTGGATATTATATCTTGGATTGAAACATGGGTAGCCAACGCATCGAACTTTTTATGGACTTATCTTCTTGCATTTTTACTGATTGGAACAGGGATTTTCCTGACCATCAGATTGCGGTTTTTCCAGTTCCGTTTTTTCGGACATGTCCTGAAAAACACAATCGGACAAATCTTCAGAAAGGACAAGCACGAAGGGACGATCACTCCGTTCCAGGCATTCACTTCAGCACTCGCCTCGACCGCTGGTGCGACGAATATCGTCGGGGTTCCTATCGCGATTGCACTCGGTGGACCTGGTGCGCTCTTCTGGATGTGGCTCGTCGCCCTGATCGGGATGGCCACAAAGTATTCCGAAATCATGCTTGGGGTCAAATACCGTGAAAAGAACAAAAAGGGGACTTGGGTCGGAGGACCACAGTATTATATTAAGAAAGCTCTAGGCTGGGATAAAGTCGCCATCGGTTTTGCCTTTTTCCTCATGATTGAAGCGATTCCGAGCTTGATGGTCCAATCCAACTCCATCACCACCCAGGTGGAAGGCGCATTCGGTTGGAGAACCGAAATCACAGGCGCAATCATGTGTGTGCTCGTCGCACTCGTCGTGTTCGGAGGTATCCAACGGATTGCAAAAGTGACCGACAAAATGGTGCCATTCATGGTACTTACATACTTAGCTGTCGCATTGACGGTCATCTTTGCAAATGTTGGTGAGCTTCCAAGCGTGTTCGGCCTCATTTTCACGCACGCGTTCACACCGATTTCAGCAGCAGGCGGTTTTGCCGGAGCAGGTTTTGCCCAAGCACTCCGTTGGGGGATTGCACGTGGCCTATACTCCAACGAAGCCGGGCTTGGTACCGCACCAATCACCCACGCTGCCGCACAAACCGACCACCCTGCGCGCCAAGGACTTTGGGGCATTTTCAGCGTATTCGTCGATACGATCGTCATCTGTACAATCTCTGGTTTCGCCGTGCTCGTCACCGGAACGTGGACCGAAGTGAAACCCGAGAATGCCTCGAACATGATTGGAACAGCATTCGGGACATTGATGGGAGACTCTCTCGGTGGAAGCTTCATCGCTATCTTCCTCTTGTTCTTCGTCATCACGACCGTTGGCGTGCTCATCTACTTTGGTGAAAAACAAGCCGAGTACCTCTTCGGCTACAAGTTTTCCAAAATCATGAGGATCGTCTACATCGGTGCGATCTATGTCGGCGCAATCGGCGGATTGCAGTTCGTCTGGCAGTTCCTTGACCTGTTGCTTGCCTTCGTCCTCGTCTTCAATGTCATTCCGCTCCTCTTCCTGCATAAGGAAATCCGAGCAATGACCGATGACTACATCAATCGTTATTATTACAAGAAAAAAGGCAAACCTTCCGTCCAGTTGTTCTCCGATCAAGATGTAAGTCAATAAGTAAGAGCCTGCTCCGTGCAGGCTCTTTTTCATTACCACTGTTCCTTATTCGAATTCTGCTCCTCTAACAACTCGAGGATCTGTTCGTTCTGTTCCGTCTGTTCAGCGAGCAGTTCTTTAATCTCCTTCATCATCACGAGCATCGAGTAGGCGAAGTACACAGCACCACCCACAATCAGGATTTGAAAGATGTTCAGCATCCATCGCTCCCCCTTCACGCAACCCTTTTACCTATATAGTTTGCCATGGATCGCGAAAACCCTGCCTAACGGATGACTTTATAATCCATCCACTCACTCGGTAAAAGTTTCTGATACTTCGGCGTGAGGAAGCGATCGTCGACGAGCACGATCGTGCCGAAGTCTTCTTCTGTTCGGATGAGCCGGCCACCCGCCTGCAGGACCTTGTTCATCCCTGGAAAAACGTACGCATAATCATAGCCGTTCTTCCCACTTTTCGTGAAGTAGTCTTTGATGATGTTCCGCTCTTCGTTCAATTGAGGCAATCCGACACCGACTACGACGACGCCATTCAACCGGTCCCCTTTCAAGTCAATGCCCTCCGAAAAGATCCCGCCCATGACGGCAAATCCTACGAGCGTTTCCGTCTGCCCTTCGTCAAACTTTGCGAGGAACGCTTCCCGCTCTTCTTCTGTCATTCCCGTGTTTTGAATGAGCAACTCAGACGGTAAATCCGCCTCTTCTGCGGACTCCACCACGAGGTTCATATACGCATACGACGGGAAAAAGATCAGGTAATTCCCGGGTCGCGTTTTGATCAAGTTCTTCAGCATCGACAAAATCGGCTCGACGGATTTGTCCCGATCCCGATACCGGGTCGACAACGGCTGAATGAACACCTCCGCATTCTCTTTTGCAAAAGGAGATGGAATCGAAACAGCATAGTCGTCCTCTTTCGCCCCGAGCATGTCCTTGAAATAACCGAGCGGAGAAAGAGTCGCAGAAAAATACACCTTCGAGCGATAGCCTTTTCCGAACTGTTGCAGCAAATGCGAAGGATCGAGACAGAACAACTTCACCTTCACTTCGCTTTTTTCGTATTCGACATACGTCACATAACGTTCATCATACAGCTCTGTGATACGGACGAAATTTTTTGCGGTAAAATAAGCGTCTAGAAGCTGCTCCTGTTCCTCGCCCGTTTTTTGCTCAAGCAATTCCTTTTCCGCTTCTGTCACAAACGAATCGAGCATGACGACGAAGTCTTCAGGCAGTTCCTCCGCCACGCTGAACCGTGCGTCTCCACACTGCTTTTTCATGGCGAGCAGCTCATCATTGATCGCTTTCGCAGTTTGATAGATTCCCGGATTGGCAGACTTGAACGACCGCTTCAATTGTAAAAAGTCCGACTTGAAGAGCTCTGCTGAAAACATGCCCCGCGCCCGATCGACGAGATTATGCGCTTCGTCGACAAGCAATGCGGTCTGCTTTTTCTGTTCCTCCGCCAACCGTTTCAACGACACCCGAGGATCGAAGATATAATTGTAATCGCCAATCATTGCATCGGCCGTATAGGCGAGATCGAGCGAAAACTCGAATGGACAAAGCTTGTGTTTGTGCGCGTACACCTCGATTGTCTGTCTGTCCATGAGTGTCTCGTTCTCAAGGATATCTAGGATCCCATCATTGAGTCGATCATAATAACCGTGCGCAAATTCACAATAATCCTTCTGACAGATCGTCTTCTCTTTGAAGCACACTTTGTCTTTTGCGGTAATCGTAACAGAGCTCAGCTCGAGGCCTTTTTCCTTCATCAGACGGAGTGTGTCTTCCGCTGCTGTACGGGTGATCGTTTTCGCCGTCAGGTAAAACATCCGCTCCAGGTGCCCTTCCCCAATCGCTTTAATCGCTGGGAATAGCGTCGAAATCGTCTTCCCCGTCCCGGTCGGTGCATTCGCAAACAGGTCAGTTTGATCCGAGATCGCTTTATAGACCGTACCCGCGAATTTTCGCTGCCCGGCGCGGTATGTGGCGAAAGGAAATTCAAGCTGTTTAATGCTCGCATTCCGCTTCTCTTTTTTCTCGAGTAGGAGTGATGCATACGGTGCAAACTGCTCGATGACATCCATGAGGAATGCCTGAAGTTCTTCGAACGTACACTCCTGGACGAACTGTTTCTTCTCTTCTGTTTCCACATGGACGTAGGTAAGCTGCACGCTAATCGATTCGAGGTCATGATCGAGGGCATACATGTACGCATAGCATTTCGCCTGTGCCCAGTGGACAGGATTGGTGTCCTCCTCAATCCCCGACAGATCCCCTCGTGTCGATTTGATTTCATCAATCGTCACTTTTCCATCAGCGTGTAACAAACCGTCACAACGACCTTCGATAATGAATTGAATATCGCGATATTCAATTTCCGTTTTGAGAAAGACTTCTTTTTCGTCCGTCTCCTGGTAGGTTTTTTGTATTTTCTGGTGGGCGATCGTTCCATCTGTCATCGTACTCGCAGATCGGAATCGATTATCAATGCTCCCACTCCGAAACACATACTCTACCAGTGGCCTGACTGACATGCGGATTTGTTTGATCATGCTTTAGCTCCTTACCGAACGACTTCCAATTATCTCTAGTTTACCTGAAAACAAACGTTCGTCCAAATGTTCATTTTTCATAGTAGAAAGGTACCGAATTCCACAAGTTGAGCTAAAAGTTCCACAAGACAAGGCAGAACTTCCACAAGTCGACTCGAAAGTTCCCCAAGTCGACACAAAAGTTCCCCAAGTAACCTAAATGTGATCGACTCAACTTGCTGATTTTGGAGAAAAACTTGCGAAAACATAAAAAAACCAAGTGCATGGCCCCTTTACACGCACTTGGTTTCCGTTATTTCAATGGAAGAGATGGACCGTCATAACAATATTGACAGCGTTTATACCCTTCGTGTATCAAAAACTCGATGTTTTTATCCAATTTCTCACCGGTCCGTTTGTTCAACGGGATCTGAGGGAGATCGCATTTGTCTCCAACAAACGCACTGCGGTGAATCCTTTTATGTTTATGGTCAATTAAATACTTTGCCATAATATCCCCCTTTTCAATTGTGTTGTATTTACCAATGCCTGACCTCATTCATCCGTAGGTTTCTTTTCACAAAACCACTCCTTTCAAGGTCTGATTTCTAAAAAAAACCAAATAAAAAAAGCCGAGAAGTATCAAACCTTCTCCGGCTTATGTCTAGCTCTATTGTCCAGCTCATTTCCACCGCTAATTATTCGGTTTCATTATGAAAATTGTAAAACTTTGATCTTTCTTGAAGTCCCAATCTATGAAGTAATCTTCAATATCGCATTCAATTTTTGAAGAAATTCGTTCAACATTAAGCATCCGCTTCTCGATTTTACCTTTCGACAAGCGTAAAACTTCTTGATGACCATCGTGGATCAGCTGCTTTTCAATTTCAACGAGGAGTCCTTCCCTTACAACAATCAACGTCCTGTCGTTTACTCTTAATGAAAAGATCTTCTCCGGTCTTTTCTCCACTTTTTCACTCATCAGGATTATTTCATCATGAACCGTATCCTGCCCAGAATAAGGCGCATACGTTGCATCCCTTGAAAATGGTCCGACGCCTAAAAATACGCCTGACTGATTTTCGAGTGACCAGTCGTAGTACAGTCGTTGCACATCAATATCGGTGACCGTTTTGATATAGGACTTGATCTCATCACTGATCTTATCCATTACGAATTCGCGGGTCTTTTTCAACGTTTTCTCATGATTCCCGCTGTACAGGACCCTTTCCGTTGCGGACATCAAATCTTTCACATAAATCGTCACGAACGGATCCGAAATTGATACATAAACAGACCCCGGTCCTTTACCGAAGTGATCGCGCAACACCTTTCCGACAAAGCTTGAAATATCCGATTGTTTCGTTTTCAAATCTGAAGACGGAAGCGTCATTTCCTCCATCCTTTCTCTAGTGTAAAGGCTATGTACGATTTTGAAAAGTGGTTCAGCCTTTTTCGAATACTTTTTACTATAAATAACATACCCATATTCCATCCATTGAAAACAATTATTTTACAGATAATGGAACGTTTTCTGAAGGCTTGATCGTCGGTAGAAAGACCGTAACCACTGTACCGACATTCGGTGAGCTCTCATAATTGACCTTACCGTCCATCGACTGGATGATCCGCAGCGAAACGGTCGTACCGAGACCCGTCCCTTTATCTTTCGTCGTGTAAAACAATGTGCCAATCCGATCAAGCTGCTCCTTATTCATCCCTTTTCCAGTGTCTTTGACAGTCAGTTTCGCATAAGTCGAATGCTCGGTCAACTTGATGGATACTGACCCACCATCACCCGTTGCTTCTATGGCATTTTTGACGAAATTGACGATCGCCTGCTTCAGCTGGTTGCGATCCGTCTTAATGACACACCGCGTATCCAGATCGACCTCAAGCTGAACCCCTTGCTTCAAGGCCAGTGGTTCCATTAGAAAGAGCACCTCATAAACGACATCCGACAACTGACATTCTTCAATCTTCTTGAATTCAGGCTTCGCGAAGTTCAGATAGTCGTTGATGATGGCCTCAGCTCGTCCCAATTCACTTAAAACGAGGGGAATATATTGCATGCTTTCCCCTTTATTCTCCTTTTTCATCAGCTGCAGGAATCCTTTTACCACCGTCAAAGGATTACGGACCTCGTGTGCGATGGATGCAGCCAATTCTCCCAACGTATTCAATTTTTCAGAGCGTTGGATTTCTGCCTTCATCAATTTACGCTCGATGACCATCTCATACAATAATGCTGCAAATCCGATCCCAATGATCTGGATCGCGCCGAACAAGAAAATATTGACCCAGATTTCCTGATTCGTACTGAAACCGACGGTGAAGAGATAGGAAACGAGAATACAGAACATGACAACCGCGGGCCAGGCTCCTACAATGAGTGCCATCTGGACCCTCTTTTTCGGTTTGTATTGCATGAATTTCCTTGAAAAAAGAAACGGAACGAAAGCAGCCGCCGTACCGCTGATATAACCGAATACGAGCGCATCTCCACCTAAAATCGTCCGGGTAACAAGGATGGTGATGAAAACGATCGTCCCCGCTACCGGACCACCATACAAACAAGCGAGCACGAGTGGGACATACCTGAAATCCCAAAAAAGACCATAGCTATAATAAGCGAACACCATACATAGACATGCTGCAATACCATGCAAAATTCCATAAATATAGGGCAATTGCCGATCGTTGTGACGTTTTTCGAACAAGACACCATAAATCAAAACAGGAGCGAGGAAAATCAACACATGAAGCAGAAGCTTCTCAGCAAGCATGGGTAAACCTCCAAAACATAATTAGTACATTCAGTATTAAATACGACAATTGTAATGATTTTCCTTTCTGAAAAACCAGGAAAATTATCCTCTTTATTGACGAAGTTTGCTACGTAGAATCGATTCACTTTTATAGAGGGTTTCAATGTGTGTCCCGTTCAAGGTGTGTTGATCTCCATCTAGGAGAAATACGCTATCCATCGCGGCATCACCGTCTCCGAGATTCGTATAAGCCGCACCGGTCACTTTTCCGTCGGACCATTGGATGATTGATTGGGATGGGACCACTTCTAGGTAACGGATCGTCTCCTCGTCCGTCCCTGCAATCAGCGTGACATTGATGTTCCGTTCCTGAATGATGTCCCGCTCAGCATTCAATTGATCGAGCCATGGATTTTGCGCTTTCATGTCTGGATAATCGACAAACATCCTCGAACATCCTTTTTCGTTCATGATCAAATAGTTTCCATAATCCCCACACGGCATGATGTCCTGAAGCCCTTTGAAATGATTATGGATCACTTCGATCTTGTTCGACTTATACCGCTTACTGAGATAGGCGAGGTACATCTTCATATAAAAATGGACGAAATTGAATTGGGTCGGTGCATTGAGAGGCAGCTCCCCTCCCGTCCAATAGCTGTAATTCGGCGGGGATCCCGCATTCGGTGTACATAGGATGATCAGCTGATCGACGTCGTCCTTGTATTCCTTCCCCTGTACGTACGCTCTCGTCACAAGTCCGCCCATGCTATGTGAGATGAGGTTCACCTTGTCTGAACCCGTCACCTGTTTTGCCTGTTCAATCGTCTTTTTCAAATAATGGCTCGCCGAATGCTCGATTCGCTGACTCCAATCGTAAAAACAAACGAATAAATTGTGGTTCCTCCGATATCCCATCGTTTCGAGCATCAAGACGAACGGCTCATAAACCATTCCCGCCAAACCGAAGCCCCAACTCCCTGTTCCGGGGATGATCACATCACTCATAGAACCGAACAATCCTGGCACAAACACGACAGGTGTCTTTTTGAGAGAAAGGTGATTCACATTCAACCTCCTATGAAAAAGTCTTATGTAAAAAGGTATGCCGAATATGTCGGGGAAACGACGTTTAATCTAAAAAAGACTGGCTGAAATCATGCCAGTCCTCGTCCTTTAGAAATGATCCTAAAAATCGTCTTCTGCAAAATAGAAGTCTTCTCTCGTCATCATTTCACCTGCAACATCGTTCCCGTTGCCGTTTCCATTTCCGTTGCCGTTTCCGTTGCCATTTCGTCTTCTACCTGCTGCTGCCGCTGCCGCCGCTGCTGCTGCTGCTGAACCTCTACCAGCTGCTGCCGCTGCTGAAGCTGCTGCTGCTGCGCCACCACCTGCTGCTGCCGCCGCTGCCGCTGCTGCTGCCGCACCTCTTCGTCTATTGTTATTGTTGTTCATCATTTCTCCAGCAACCATACCGTTATTTCGATAACACATACAATCACCTCCTTGCTCTATTATTATATTGAGGTGATGATTAATAGAAACGGCGCTTGTCCAAATCTATTAAAAATGGATGATTTACTAGATTTACGCACGCGGTGCGGCAGTAAGGGTTCTCACGTTCAAGGCGTATTCAGGTCTCATTTCTTGTCTGCCGATTTCGGCCGAAGCTCTTGCTTCTGCATCCGGTCCGATTCCTATGGAAACGGCTGCTGTAATGTCTTCCTCACTCGCGGATCCAGCTGCTACATCCGATCCTTGTTCGATCGAATCCATCGCTGATTCAACAGCCCTATCAATCACTGCTCTCACTTGTTCTCTACGACTCCCAAGACTCATGTTCTTAAGCCTCCTTCATCTATACCAATTACTACTAGTATATTGAGGAGAAGAGGCGAAGGAACGGCAAAAATACTAGTTTAATAGAATTTTTGCTAGACTCTAGTGGAATTTTGGTAGGGAGAGATGTTATCCTGCTCGAAATCTTTTTTTCCTCTCATTTGGAGGAGGATAAGTCCTCTATCCTGCCCGAAATCTCTCCCTCCTCTCATTTGGGGAAGGATAAGCCCTCTATCCTGCCCGAAATCTCTCCCTCCTCTCATTTGGGGAAGGATAAGCCCTTTATCCTGCCCGAAATCTCTCCCTCCTCTCATTTGGGGAAGGATAAGTCCTCTATCCTGCCCGAAATCTCTCCCTCCTCTCATTTGGGGAAGGATAAGCCCTCTATCCTGCTTAAAAATACGATCCATCCCTCATTTTGGGTACGCTATTCCGACCACCATCTAGTATAATAGTAAAAAATGGATATCGGAGTGTGACGTAATCCAATGAAATGGCTGAGGAAATTCACTATAACAATAGTAGTCCTGATTGGCTGCCTTGCCGCTATCACATTGCTTTTCCGTGATGGCATCATTCTGGATTCATTAGGGATCCACCTGGAAAACCCGTTTGCCCAAACGGTCGAAGTGCCACCCCTCTACTCAACGGTCGATAAAAACGAAAACGGCACACCAGATCCAATTGATGTCGTGAATGCGGCACGAATAGAAGTGGATCAGCGGACAACTTACGAGAGTAACTACTATGCGGGCGGTTATCCCCCAGACGATGAAGGGGTTTGTACGGATGTCGTTTGGAGAGGACTGTTCGGTGCAGATATTTCGTTGAAAGATCTGATGGACCAAGACATCGCAGCCAACACCCAACTTTATCCACGTGTGAACGGAAAACCAGACCCGAACATCGACTTCCGCCGTGTCCCCAATCAAAACGTGTACTTCAAGCGGCACGCGCAATCGTTGACGACCGAAGTCATCCCTGGGGACGTAGAGAACCTGAAGCAATGGCAACCTGGTGATATCGTCGTTTTCCTAGACGGATTCCATCATGTCGCGCTCATCTCCGATAAACGAGCGAAAGATGGGACGCCTTATGTCATCCACAACAACCAGCCATTTGCGGCGGAAGTAAAGCTCACTTCCTTCAGGACACCCATTGCGGCGCATTACAGATGGAACTTCTAAACTTGTAAAAGCGAACAAAAGGCAGCTCAACAATCCTGTTGAGTCTGCCTTTTTTATCTGAATTAACTGATTATCATTCTCAATATATGGTTGACACTCGTAATCTATCGGTTTATAGTTAACAAGGTAACGATAGTGATAATCATTATCAACGGTATTTCATTTTTATTAAAACGGAGGTTTCGGCATGGTTCGCTTACATACAAAGGATCTGAACATCGGATACGGTGAGCATCATATCGTCAAAGATCTCAGTGTTGAAATTCCGGATCAGAAGATCACAACCATCATCGGGCCCAACGGTTGTGGAAAATCAACGCTTTTGAAAGCGATCACCCGGATCATTCCCCACCAATCCGGTACGGTTCTACTAGATGGAGAACAGATTTCCAAGCAGAATACGAAGCACCTCGCCAAAAAGATGGCGATTTTGCCTCAAACACCTGAAAGTGCCAGCGGCTTAACGGTCGCCGAGCTCGTCTCTTATGGTCGTTTTCCTTATCAAAAAGGCTTTGGTCGCCTGACGAAAAAGGATTACGAAATGATTGACTGGGCGCTGGAAGCCACCGGGACGATGGAGTATAAATACCGTTCAGTCGACGCCCTTTCCGGCGGACAACGTCAGCGTGTCTGGATTGCGATGGCTCTTGCTCAGGAAACGGAAATCATCTTCCTAGATGAACCGACTACCTATCTCGATATGGCGCATCAGCTTGAAGTACTTGAACTACTCCAAGAGTTGAATGCCAGTGAAAACCGGACCATCATCATGGTCTTGCATGACTTGAACCAAGCCGCACGGTTCGCGGATTACATCATCGCTTTGAAAAATGGTGAAATCGTGAAAGCTGGTGGTTACGAAGAGGTCATCACGCATGATGTCCTGAAGGAAGTTTTTCATATCGATGCGGAAATCGGCCGTGATCCTCGCACCCAAAAACCGATGTGCATCACCTACAATTTACTAAAAGGAGAAAACATACATGAAAAAGCTATTCATCCCGTTCGCACTCTTGCTGCTTCTCATCATTAGTGCCTGCAGCTCTGCATCCTCTGAAAATGGAGAAAACACATCCAAAGAAAACGATGAAAAGAAATCCGGAACGATTACATACGAATCAGAAAACGGTCCTGTAGAGGTGCCGGCAGACCCACAACGCGTCATCGTCCTCTCATCTTTCGCTGGTAATGTCATGGCATTGGATGTCAATCTTGTCGGTGTAGATTCTTGGTCTAAAATGAATCCACGATATGAGGAACTGAAAGATGTAGAAGAAGTTTCCGATGAGAACTTGGAAAAGATCATCGAATTGGATCCTGATCTCATTATTGGTCTCTCTACAATCAAAAACGTCGACAAACTTCAGGAAATTGCGCCAACTGTCACTTACACTTACGGTAAAGTGGATTACCTTGAGCAACATATTGAAATCGGTAAACTATTGAACAAAGAAGAAGAAGCAAAAGCATGGGTTGAAGATTTCGAAAAACGCGCAGCAGCAGCTGGTGAAGAAATCAGAGCAGAAATCGGTGAGGATGCGACCGTTTCTGTCGTCGAAAACTTCGACAAGCAGCTTTACGTATTCGGGGACAACTGGGGACGAGGTACGGAAATCCTTTATCAAGAAATGAACTTGAAAATGCCTGAAAAGGTAAAAGAAAAAGCGCTTGAGCCTGGATACTTTGCATTATCAACTGAAGTCCTTCCTGAATATGCAGGAGACTACATGATCATCAGCAAAAACCCGGATACAGACAACTCTTTCCAAGAGACGGAAACGTATAAGAACATCCCAGCGGTCAAAAACGATCAAGTTTTCGAAGTGAATGCGAAAGAATTCTACTTCAACGACCCGATTACATTGGACTTCCAATTGAACTTCTTTAAAAAAGCGTTTCTTGGCAACTAATACATGATGAATAATGAAGGGTGACCTGAAGGCGATACTGCCCTTTCAAGGTCACCTCTTTCATTTAAGTTTGATGGAATTAGTTGATTCCCGCAGGAGTCTCGTGAATTTGACTTCATCAACTCTTCTAAAAAATTGAATTTAAAAAACTATTGAAGAAAGATGCGATACATATGAATGATCAACCGAAGCGTTTTTCACTTGTTCTCAAGTTCATAATCGGCTTATTCGTCTTGATTGGTTCCTTTTTGATCGCGATGATTCTCGGTGCTGCTGACACGACCGTGAAAGAGGTATGGCTCTCCCTCACCTCTCGCGTCACAACTGACACCATCGTCATGCTCCAGGAGATCCGTCTTCCGCGAGAAATTGCAGCGATTTTCGTAGGCGCAGCGCTTTCTGTTTCCGGCGCAATCATGCAAGGACTCACAAGAAACCCACTCGCAGACCCAGGATTGCTTGGACTTACAGCTGGTGCGAATGCTGCGTTGGCGGTAACACTCGCCTTCATCCCGGCAGCCAATTACTTCGGCATCATGATTGCTTGTTTTGTCGGTGCTGGAGTCGGGGCACTCATGGTCTTCGGAATCGGTATGATGAAAAAAGGCGGCTTCTCTCCACTCCGGATTGTTCTTGCCGGCGCTGCTGTATCCGCTTTTCTGTACGCGTTTTCAGAAGGCATCGGCATCTATTTTAAGATCTCCAAAGATGTTTCCATGTGGACAGCTGGCGGCATCATCGGTACGACTTGGAGTCAGCTTCAGATAATCGTTCCATTCATCGTGGGTGGTATCGTAATTGCTCTGGCGCTTTCTCGGCAATTGACGATCCTAAGCTTGAACGAAGAGGTCGCTGTCGGCCTCGGACAGAAAATCACCCAGATCAAAGCGATCCTATTTGTCGTCATTATATTACTCGCAGGCGCTTCAGTTGCATTGGTCGGAAACCTGGCCTTCATCGGTTTGATGGTGCCTCACATCGTGAGAGCGATCGTCGGTACCGATTACCGAGCGATTTTACCAATGTCGGCTGTCCTAGGGGCCTCGTTCATGCTTATTGCTGATACATTAGGAAGGACAATCAATGCGCCGTATGAAACGCCGGTTGCAGCTATCATCGCGATCATGGGTCTTCCTTTCTTCCTGATTATCGTACGTAAAGGAGGTAAGGCATTCTCATGATTCATCCTTCCATCATTCGAAAACAACGGGTGACCATCACGTTATTGTTCGTGCTGATTGCTGTCACATTCGTCTTCGGAACCGGAATGGGCTATGCCTCCCTTTCTTATGATCGTCTCCTTCCAACGCTTCTCGGTCAAGGAACATTCAAGGAGGAATTCGTGCTCTTTTCCATCCGTCTGCCCCGTATTCTTATTACGATTTTAGCCGGAATGGCACTAGCTGTATCCGGAGCTATCCTGCAGGGCATAACGAGAAACGACCTCGCTGACCCAGGAATTATCGGAATCAACTCAGGCGCTGGTGTCGCCATCGCCTTATTCTTCTTGTACTTTCCGATTGACGAAGGCTCGTTTATCTACTTGCTTCCGGTCGTAGCCTTTATCGGAGCGTTAGTGACAGCGATCTTGATCTATCTGTTTTCTTATCAAAAAAATACTGGGCTACAGCCGGTGAGACTCGTTCTGATCGGTGTCGGTTTTTCGATGGCCTTCTCAGGTGTGATGATCGTACTCATCTCCTCTGCAGAACGGTCGAAGGTCGATTTTATCGCAAAATGGATCGCCGGAAACGTATGGGGGACGGATTGGCCATTCATCCTTGCGCTACTTCCGTGGCTTCTTGTGCTCATTCCATTCACCTTATATAAAGCAAACCGACTGAATCTGTTAGGGATGAATGAGCCCGTCGCGATCGGAGTCGGCGTTTCCATTGAAAAAGAACGCATCACCTTGTTGTTGACCGCGGTCGCACTTGCAGCTGCTGCCGTCTCTGTCACTGGCGGCATCGCGTTCATCGGTCTGATGGCACCGCACATCGCCAAAGCGATCGTCGGTCCACGGAATCAGATGTTCATCCCCGTCGCTATCCTCATCGGGGGCTGGCTCTTGCTTCTAGCTGACACGATCGGACGCAATGTGTTTGAACCGACAGGTATTCCAGCAGGGATCATGGTCGCTCTGATCGGAGCGCCATACTTCATGTACTTGTTATTGAAAAAGTAAAGAAAACTCGACTCAGCCAAGCCTTTTGGCGATGGCTGAGCGTTAGTTGTACTTATACTTTATCCGTAAACTTCTTAACAACGTCGCTTATCGTCTTGCTAAAAAGTTCTTCTCTTTAAATGTGTAAGAAAAGAAAAGCTGGTCGAAACCAAATTCGACCAGCTTTCCTTATGTCTATTAACTCGCTTGTTCAGTCAATTCATCTTGCTTTTTCGCCTTTTTCTTTCTTCTGAAGATTTTCTTGAATCCTCTACCGAAGTCTGCGAACAGCATGTAAACCGCTGGAATCAACACGAGCGTGATCATCGTCGCAAACAATAAGCCCGAGATAACGACGATCGCTAACGGTGCCTGGTAGTTTCCAGATGCTCCGGATGCAAGTGCTAACGGTAGCATCGCTCCTGCTGTCGTCAGCGTCGTCATGAAGATCGGACGCATACGGTTTTTACCGGCTTCAACAAGGGCTCCAGCTGAATCCAATCCTTCGTTTCGAAGCTGTTTCGTACGGTCGATCAACAAGATCGCGTTATTCAGTACAATACCAATCAGCATGATGATCCCCATACCGGACATCGTGCTCAATTCACTTTGCGTGATGAACAACCCTATGATGACACCGACAACCGTCATCGGAATGACCGACATGACGACGAGTGGATGCACAAGGCTGTTGAACTGGATCGCCATTACGACATAAACGAGGAAGATTGCGATGAACAGGATCATCAGCATTTCCTGGATCAGTTCTTGTTGTTGCTCCAGATCACCCGCAGTCGATACGGTATAACCTGCCGGCGCATTATATGAATCGATCACTTTTTGCACGTCACGGTTGATGGAACCGAGGTCACGTCCCTCGATGTCCGCAGAAATCGTGATGTACCGCTCCCCATCTTCATGTGAGATCTGGTTCGGAACTTCGGATTGCTCAAGTTCTACGTATTTGGATAGCTCCACCATGCCATTCGGAGTTGGAATTTCGAGATCCAGCAAATCGTTCTTCGTTGTCAGCTTCTCATTGACACCAATCACGATCGGCATTTTCTCTCCATCTGTCGTCATTTCTCCGACTGGCATCGTCATCGAAAGCTGTTCGATCGATTGCTTGATTTGTTGTGGTGTCAGACCATCTTTTTCAATCGCATCTTCTTTCAATACGATTTGTTGTTCAATCGACTGACGTTCATTCGTACTTGCAACGCCTACGATTCCGTCGATTTCGTTCAATTCATTGGTCAAGTCATTGGAAATTGCTTTAAGCTCCCCGAAGTCTTCCCCTTTTACATTGATTTGTACAGGCGACCCACCGCCCGCTGACATCATGCCGCTGACACTTTTTACAGGGAGGTCTTCCGTCAATGTACGGAGTTCACTCATGATATCTTCGTTCACGACATCTTGCTCTCTCGTGATGTCGTCTCCTTTAGTCATGTTGATCAGGATGAAGAAGAAGTTTCCATTATCAATGACATAATGACTTTCAACATCTTTTACGTTTTCCAACCGTTCGCTTGTCGCATTCACGATTTTCTCACGATCATCCAGCGAGATACCTGGCTCCATGTTCACCATCACTTCGGAATATCGGTTGTACATGTCCGGCATGATCGTCATTGGAATCTTCGTCACTAAGAACAACGAACTGACGAGTATAACGAAGAACAAGCCGAGCATCGCGAAACGGTTCCGTTTCTTTCTTCCCATCCATGCAACGGTTTTCCCATATCCACGCACAAGGAAGTTCTCTTTCTTGCCGATTTTGGATTTCTTTAATCGTAAAAAGTTCTCAGAAAGCGTCGGGATGAGCGTGAACGCAATCAACACGGAGCTGATCAGCGTCACCGCAATGACGACCGACAGGATAATCATGAACTTGCCGACTTCTCCACCCATTAATCCGACTGGCAGGAACACGACAATTGTTGTCAGCATCGATGCGAAGACAGCTGTCGCCACCTCGCGCGTTCCCTCAAGTACGGCCTGCACATTCGCGTATCCTTGTTCTTTTTTACGATAAATGGACTCCAGTATGACGATGGACGAGTCGACCATCATCCCGATTCCAAGTCCAAGAGCGATCAAGCTCAGCATGTTGAAGCTGTAATCCAACAACCACATCGATAAAAACGTAAGCAAGACCGATGTCGGAATGGATAGTCCGATGATGATGGTCGCTCTCAAGTTGCGTAAGAAAATAAGCAAAATCGCAAGTGCAACAATCGCCCCGATGAGGATGTTGTCTGTCACCCCGCTGATTGCATCTTCCACATAGTCAGCTTGAGCAACGACTTCATTCAGCTCAAAGCCTTTAACAAGATTTTCGCTGCGGATCTCTTGCACTTCCGCACGGATCGCTTCCGCCATCTCGATTTGAGTCGCATCGGAAACACGGCCAATCTGTACAAATAGGAATTCATTCGTTCCTTCTTTCCAGACCGAAGTTGTGGTTTCAGCAGCCTGCATCTTGATGTCTGCGAACGTATCAAGCGTTTCCACCCCTTGAGCGGTCGGAACACGCAAGTCTTTCAGATCGTCGATATTGGAAAAAGACGTATCCCAACGAAGCGTCGGTTCATTCTCTTCTTCTGAAAGCGTACCGAGCGTCGCTTCTGCATTTTCATTTTGAATCAACCCGATGATTTGTGCCGGGTCCAACTGGTATTCTAGTAATTTTTCACGGTCGAGTTCAATGAGTACTTCGTTTTTCTCAAGACCCATGAAGTCCACTTCGCGCACTTCAGGCAATGCTTCAAGACGTGGCTTCAGCACGTCTTCCGCAAATGCCGTCATATCTGCCATCGAACCATCCGACAGGTCCATGTAAAATTCAAACGACTGGTTCGTCGACATTTGATATGTAAAAACATCTTCGACTCCAGGTAATTCCGATTTCATTCCTTTGACAGCCGCTTCGACTTCCTTGTAGACGTCATCCCCACTGCCACTTTCAAAAGTTAGATTCATACTCACGCGGCCGATATTCGTTTCGGAGTTGACATCCTCCACCCCATCGATACCGGATAACCTTTGCTCAATTGGATTGGTGATGACTCGCTCGACTTCAGCAGCATTCATTTCACCTGCCATCACGTCGATGAATGCCCCATCAAAATCGATCGGCGGCATCAATTCCTTATCTAGTTTCATCGTTGCGAAGGTTCCTGTAATCAAGACGAATACGAATAACAATCCGACAATGATCTTTCGTTTCAAAAACAACTGCAACAACCTCATCTGATTTCCCCCAAACCTTTTTCAAATTTTTCCATAACCCATTTTCATTGTAATACTTTGGTATTATCCCAACAACCTTAAGTAGTATATTTAAGGGAAAATTAAGATATTCTTTACAAACAAAAAAGTGGCTGAAAGTACAGGAAGTTCCTGCACCCAGCCACTTTTACAAATTGAAAAGGTTGTTAGATTAGTAGTTTACTGCATCGTAAGAGTTGATGCGTCCGTGCTTGAAGTACGTACCAGTGCCGCTTGTCGCGTCTGCAGTGTTTTCGATTGCAGCACGGATCTGTGAAGCACTACGGCCTTGTGCAGCTAGCAATCCTGCTAGTCCTGCAACGTGAGGAGATGCCATTGACGTACCAGACATGTACACATAACGGTTGCTTGGATATGTAGAAGCGATATCCACACCCGGTGCTGCAACGTCTACCCATGAAGCTCCCCAGTTAGAGAAAGATGCAAGTTGATCGTTGCTATCGACAGCAGCAACAGCAATTGCATTCGTGTAAGATGCTGGTTCGAACGTCGTGCTTACGCCATCGTTACCAGCAGCCGCTACGACTACAACGCCTTTGTTCCATGCATAATCAACTGCATTCTTCAAGGTTGTCGTGTTACAGTCACAGCCGAGTGATAGGTTGATGACTTCTGCTCCTGCATCAGCCGCATACTCAATACCATCAGCAATGTCCGCTAGCGAACCACTACCTTGAGCATTCAATACACGAACCGCAAGAATATATGTGTTCGGAGCCATACCTGCGATACCACGAGCGTTGTTCGTTTCAGCAGCAGCTGTACCAGCTACGTGCGTTCCATGACCATTCAAGTCCATCGGATACCAGTCATTATCAACAAAGTCATATCCTCGGATTGTTTTACCATCCAAGTCAGGGTGGTTATAATCGACTCCTGAATCCAGGATCGCGATCTCTTGGTTACTGCTTCCCTTTGTAATATCCCAAGCTAAGTTCGTATCAGTCGTCTTCAACCCGTATTGATATCCACTATAGTAGGTATCATTTGGTGTCCAAGTGGATTGGAACGTATAGTTCGGCTCCGCATACTCGACATTCGGGTTCTTGGAGAGCGCTTTGACAGCAGCTTCCACATTTCCGACTTTCAATACTTTGAACTTCGATTTGACAGCATCATCATCTGCCATTTCTTTTGCTCCTAATGATTTCAGAGCGTTGGATTTGAGTGAGTTGCCAACTCCATCTTTGAATTTGACGATGACTTCACCTTTTACATAGTTCTCTTTGACATCAGAGACATCGAGTGTTGAGACTTTTTTTGGTGCTTCCAGCTGATCGGTGGTTGCAGCCTCACCTACCATTGGAAAAAGTGCCATAGACGCAGCGAGTGACAGTGTAGCTAGTTTTTTGAACTTCATACTATACCTATTCCTCCCTCAAAAAGATTACTTAACCAATTCAGCCATTTTGAGGGAATTCCTGCGTATTGGGTATTGGGAAACTAAAAGTAAAACACGGGGTCAAAAGTCTGATTCGACAAGCCTGTTTTCCCAACCTTGAAAACGTATCTTTCACGTGCTGGATAACTTATACTGGAGGGTTAGGGTTTTGTCTGAATATTCAATTTTTTATTGTGTTATTTCTATAAAATTCTACATGAGGATTGATCTTGTAAGAGTTCGTGACACGAGGTTGTGACAGAAACCGTCAGGAGAGCGACTATAGTCCTCTTTCCAATTTCGACACGGTACCAGGTACAGACAAAGGTTTTTTAGTGTAAAAAATCTCTACAACCTACTATTGGAAACCTCCCCCATCTGGCATATCCTCCTATTCTTTCTAATACTTTGGTTATAGTGAACAAATATGAGGAGGGGTGACATGAGAAGGTATCCTTATGCTCGTAACCCTAAAGGTCCTTACAGACGGCGTGGGGTTCCAATCCGCCCGTTGAAGTATCCGGAAGATATGCTTGCCATCATCCAGGATGGACTTCCTAAAACCGACAACCCACAGGAAGTGATCATCATTGGGGCTGGAATGGCAGGTTTGGTTTCAGGATACTTGCTGAAAATGGCCGGACATGACGTGACCATTTTAGAAGGGAACGATCGGGTCGGTGGACGAGTTTATACATTGCGAGAACCTTTCACTCCAGAAAATTACTTGGACATGGGTGCGATGCGGATCCCTGTCAACCACTACCTCGTCAATGAGTACGTCAACAAATTCAACATCCCTTACAATGAGTTCATCAACGCGACCGAGAATGATGTGATCTATGCCAATGGGGTCAGAACGACACGCAAAGAATATAACCGAAATCCGGATGTGTTGAAGTTTCCGGTCGAACCCGAAGAAAAAGGAAAAACAGCTTCTGAATTGTTGATGAGTGCTGTCCAACCTTTTCTTACCCTCTATAACAACAGCAGCCCTGAACAGAAGAAAATTCTCATGAAGAACTTTGATCGGTATTCGATTGAGAATTATTTGAGGTTCAATCCGATTGGCCCTTCTCTTTCTCCTGAAGCCATCCGTATGGTCAAAGTTTTACTCGGAATAGAAGGCTTTGCCGAACTTTCCTTTACGAACATCCTCTTCGATGTCGTCAATACCGTTTTTAACGAAGAGCTACAGTTTTATGAAATGACCGGCGGAAATGATCAACTCCCCTTGGCTTTCTTTGAAGAATTAAAGCCAAACATCAAATTCAATGAAAAAGTCAATAAAATCACCTCGAAACCTGATGAGGTCATCGTTCAGGCTAAAAATACAATCACCGGACAAAAGACGGATTACACGGGTGATGCGCTAATCGTTGCCATCCCGTTCTCGGTCTTTCAATTTATTGAAGTGGAACCATTTGAAACCTTCTCTTTTGAAAAATGGAAAGCGATCCGCGAGTTGCCTTATGTGGCTGCTGTCAAAATCGGTATTGAATTCAAACGTAAATTCTGGGAAGAGGAAGGATTGGGCGGTGCGAATGTGCTCACGGACTTTCCGAACCGTTTTACGTATACACCGAGTCCAGGAGTCGAAAAACAAACCGGCGTCGTCCTTGCCAGTTACAGCTGGGGGGATAATGCGAAGCTTTGGAACGCCCTGTCCGAGGAGGAGCGAATCCAGCAAGCACTCGAAGATTTGGCGAAGATCCATGGCGATCAGATCTATGAAGATTTCCTGAACGGTGCTTCCTTCAGCTGGAGTCAGAACCCGTTCTCGGCTGGATGCTTCACGCTTTTCAAACCGAATCAGGCTGCGACATTTCCTGAATACATCCGACGTCCGGAAGGCCGGATTCATTTTGCGGGAGAACACGCATCCGACTTCCAAGGCTGGATCGAGGGCGCTGTCCAATCCGGTGTGAGAGCGGCACATGAGGTGAATGCACGTTCCAGATTTTCTCCTATATAAAGCATTCTTTAAGAAAAAGAGGTCTTTCCTCATAGACATAATTCGGGATAAATCGACCCTTAGACCCCCGAGAACTAGGTGACAAGTGTGCTAGATTAGTAGACGCACGAATCAAAAACCTAGGGGGTAAAAGGAATGAAAGGTAAAAAATTTGCAGCATTGACTCTCGCACTATCTCTCACTCTAGCACCAGGATTCACCAGTGCAGAAGGTCATCACGACCATCAAGATCACCATGAACCAACAATGGTAGACTCTCAAGGAAATGAAGTGAGCATCGGTACTCTACCGAAGGCGAAAACAAAAGGGAAAGAAAACTTCGACCAACCAGCTGAAGTTGAAGAAACGACAGTTGCAGAAGTTTTAGATGAAAATAAGAACAAAATCGGTGAAAAGAAATTCGAAAAGAACAGCGATAAAGTGAACAAAAAAGAAAAGAAAAATAAGAAAGAGAAACACAACTCTGAAGGCGAACTCTGCATCCTCTTCTGCGGTGGCGGCGGTGACCCTGGAGACGGTGACGGAGATACTGACCCAGGCGCAGCTCGTGTCGTAACGGTATTCGTTGCAGTTGATGAAGAATATCGCGCAGCGCACAGCGACTGGCAAACACGCACACAAAACATCGTTGAAAATGCAGACAACGGCTTCCAACGGGACCACAACATCGATTTCCAAGTGAAAGCATTCGGTCAATGGTCTTCTCAAGGACGCAACGCTTCTGAGATTTTACAAGACTTAGACCGTGATTGGAACGGTACAGGACATGATTTCCTAGTCGGATTCACTCGTGACTCCAACTTCAACGCAGGTGGAATCGCGTACGTATACAATTCTTCCCCTTACGGAAGCGCAGTATCGGTCAACCTTGATCAAGGTACAACGAACACTTGGCACGCAGCACAACACGAATTCTCTCACAACTACGGTCTTGGACACGATCCTCAAGGTAGCGGCATCAAGTGCATCATGAACTATGACTACTCTTACAGCGTCGACTACTGGGATCAAGACCACGACAATGAAATCCAAGCCCACAAAGCCTGGTACGGAAACTAAGTTCTATATTTGGAAAAAAGAGCGACCTTTTGCGGGTCGCTCTTCCTTATTGTGTTTTGTTTGAGGGATCTAGGTAGATCTTACTGTTTTCAAAGACTGGTGCTGATTTTTCTAAAATGCACCGGTTTTTTTCTAAGACTGAGTGCTATTTTTCTAAAACACGTTACTGTTTTTCTAAGATAAAGTGGTTTTTTTCTAAAACAAGGAGCGCATCCACTATTGAATCGCTCTAAAATAGATCTTCCAGCTCCAATTCTTCGTCATTCTGATCAAACAGTTTCATTTCGTACACATCGTTCCCTGTTTTCGCCGCTTTTTCTTCCATACTAGGCTCTTTTTCATACCAAACGAAGAAATTTTCCCCGGCTACATCAATCTCGAAGACTTCATCATAAAAGGTGAACTCGATATGATCGAGTTTTCCACTCAAATTTTCACCAAATAAGACCGTGTACATCCCTTTATTGGTTTCAACCGATTGATGGGCAACTGTCGTGTTTTCCACGAATGTTCCATAGTACTCGTACCTGTTCAACAGCGGAGTTTTTTGGAACATGGAGAGCTGGATGCGGGACTTCCCTTCAATCGTCCGGATGAACACAAGGTAACGATCGGTTCCTTCTATATGTACAGTTTCAATATGCTCCCCTTGCTCAGCTACCCCACCTGGTCCATTCAATTCTTCTGCAAATGTCTCTATGTCCGTAATCGGATATAAACCATTATAAATGTATACAATCGTCGAAACGACAATCGCAATAAAGATTACCTTTTTATTTTTCATGAACCCTCCCCCTCTATTTCCATTATATAGAAGGAGGATTAAATAAGTAATAGAAACTCCCACAACCTCATAACAGCTGTGGGAGTCCCATCTATTATTCTACGATTGTCACTTTGACGCTTTTGCGTCCCCATTGCATCGCTTTGTCATGGTTCGCAATGAATACATCGATTTCTTTTCCATTCACACCGCCACCGATGTCAGCAGCGATTGCACGTCCATAGCCTTCAACATCAACGATTGATCCCAATGGAATGACGCTCGGATCCACCGCAATCACTTTTGCGTCCGAATATTTTTTCAGATTGATGCCCATTTTCGTCGTACCTGAACAGCCTTCACAATTCGCTGTATATGCTGTACTTTCTACTGTAAAAGATTGACCTGCTTCGACGGAACGTTTAGAAGCTTTGCTGTCCAACGCGCTTCTCGTGTTAGGACCAGCGATTCCATCCGCCTTCAATCCTTGAGAACGCTGGAAGCTTTTAATCGCGTCCACTGTTCCATTTCCATAGATTCCATCTACACTTGAGCCGTAGTGCCCTACTCGTTTCAATTGGCTCTGAATATGTATGACTTGCTTTCCGATGTCACCATAACGCAATACTTGAATCGCATGGTTCGTGTTCGGACCTGCAACTCCGTCTTGCTTCAAGTTACGGGAAGCTTGGAAATCCTTCACCGCTTCTTCTGTTATCGGACCATAATATCCTGTTGACGTATGGTAAGGGAATACACCCTTTGTCATCAAGTAATCTTGTAATTCCACAACATCTTGACCACGATCGCCTTCACTCAATGTACGATCGCCCAGTGCTGCTGATGCGAAGGATGGTGTAGCGATCAGCACAACAGTTGCGACAAATACCATCATCAACGCTTTCATTTTATGATTCATCTTTATTCCTCCCCTAAGTATGACTCTTTGGAAAGGTTTCGGGAGGAAGTGACGTTATTCGTGGATAACGTTTGAAATCACAACGTTTTAACCACTATTCGACCATATAATGGTTTTTGTACTAGGACTCGCACTAGTTCTCATTTGAATTTTCTGAAAAATGCTGTGATAATAGAAACGATGAGTAGTTTTTTCCTTAAACTACTAAAATTGTAAAGGAGAGATGACAGTGGAATTGGAACAAATGGATCTTCCAGGTACAATGCGAGAAGATGGACAAGACGAAACAAAACCTTATTTGACGGCCTTGATCGGTTGGAGTTTACCGGCAATCGAAGCATGCACCAAATTGGAGAAGCCTTTTGTTGTCGTTGGACCGCCTGATTTCGAGCATTTTGCCGAAAAGAATGACATCCGTTTCATCGGGTGGGATTTCGACCGACTGAACGAGGGATCGGACAAGCTTTTCAAACAGTTGAAAGCACTTGGGGCTGAAGTAGCTGTTCCTCTCTATGAAGAATGTGTCGAATGGGCAGGAGCGCTTAACTCCCGCTTCCGAAACGAGCCCCGCGTATTCAACCGCTCTCTTTTACTACGTGACAAAGGGATGATGAAGCGAAAGGCACAGATCGCAGGCATCAAAGTCGGTGTGTTTGAAGAAGCGCATACGAAGGACGACGTCAGACGCTTCCTGAAGCGCGTGAACGAAGCGCTCTTGAAAGTCGAAGGCGACAAGAACGACCCGATTCATGTAAAACCGCTTGATAAAGCTGGATCCGTCGGTCACCGTGCGATCGATGACCCTGAAGAAATCGATGCTTTGAGCGAAAATGATTTCCCGCTATTAATGGAAAGCCATCTAGATGGACAGGAATTTTCATGTGAAGTGTTCGTCCATAAAGGTGAAATCCAATTCTTGAATATTACGGAATACGTCAAACTTGGCTATTCCAATTTTGTACCCGCCTCTCCATCCTTAGAGGAGAAACGACCACAAATCCGTCAAGCGATTGAACAATTGATCAATGCGTTCGAAATCGAATACGGTGTCATCCACCCAGAATATTTCATCACCTCAGACGGTACACTCCACTTCGGTGAAGTCGCAGCCCGCGTTCCAGGCGGACATATCTTCGACTTGATCGAACGTGCACACGGCTTCAACGCTTACCAGGCCCAAATCCTTTGCAGTGATCCAAACACGACCCAAGAAGAATTACGCGACTTTTTCCCAGGAGAAAATGAAGCAGAAGGCTTTGCAGGCTGCTTGATGGTGCACCCTCACCGCCCATACATCCAAGGACTCGACGTACCGGACGAACTTGAAGACCACCCGTACTTTGAAAAACACGACATGTTCACACCTGACCAAGGGAAGGTATCCGAGCGCATCGGCTTCGGAAACCATTATGGAACGATCTTCTTCTATGGAGAGGATAGCGAAAATATGCGCGAACTACTCCAGAAATATGAAAAGTACGATTTCTACGTCTAATCTTAAGCGGATTTTTAAATGATAAAGGAGTTGGATTATGACTTCAGAATTGACGGAGAAAAAAGTAGAACGTTTCACAGAAGCCCTGAATGAATTAGAGAAAGCTGCTACATTCGCAAAATCGATGTATCAAACCGACGTCTATCAGGAAGCCGGACGGATGATGGAAAGTTTGGATGGGATGAAGTCCCTCTTCAATTACGCGAACCGGTTTGATGAAGCCGGCGTGTTCAGCGGCGGTCCATGGGAGGATGCGTCGAAACTACAGCCACCTCTCGTCAGTGGTTCGTTAAAAACGAAAGGGCTCGCTTCCATCATTGAAGTGATGAGCGACATGCGGATGCTAGCGATCGCAAAAGGCAACGCCGATCACCCGTCCGTCACGAAGGAATCTGCGGAGGAATTTTTGAATGAAGTGATGGCGTTGAACCTGGACTTGCTGTTCCCGAACGGATCGGAAGAAGCACGGATTGAACAGAAGGAAAACGCAGAGCAGTATGACCGCGCTCAACGATTTTTCGAATTCCTGTTCACCCAGCTTTCGTCGGCATCGTTGTCGAAAACGCTGCTCGTTGAGATCAACCAGCTGACCGCACAACGACCGATTATGGTAAAACGAATCAAATCGATGATCCGCACGGCGAAAAAATTGCTTGAGTCGGAAGGTCCGGAAAACCAACCGGAAGATCTGCAAGACTATATCGAGGCTGTCGAAGGACCAACCCAATATAGTAAAAAGTTCCCGAATGTAAATACCTATCGTAGTGAGCTGAAAAACGTCATGATTGATGAGCTCGTCGAGGAAGCGCGCGCGTTTGCCAAGTCGATGCAGAATACGGGAATCGTGGCACCTCAGCACGCGATTTTATTGCGCCGATTGAATAAAAACAAGCCTGAATTGCTCTCTGAAGCTTTGATGCTGACAGACAAAGGAAAAGCGAATTTAGAGGAGCATATTGAACTTGTAAGTCAGTTGATTAAGGTCGCAATTTATCCGGCGACCGCTCAAACAATTTACGGGTTATCGAAGATGCTTGACCGAGGGGTCTTGTCGTCTACGCCTGTCGCACCAGGCTTGCGTCGCTTGGTGGAAATCGATATCCGGCCTGAAGTGCGCAAGGAGCTTTTCAACGCGTATGAATACCGAAGTGGATTGACGGCGAACTCGATTCTCGTCGCTGGTGTCATCAGTGTACTCGGTCAACCGCTCGGTGTCGGGCAAGGTTTGAATCCGACGTGTCAGTCGGCACGCGGTATCAGTCTTTGGGCACAGCACGCACCGGGATACTTGCTTGAGTTGATCCCTCGTGCGGCCCGTGACGGTGACATTGATTTGACGTTCGAGGGTACTGCCATTCACTCGAAGGATCTAAAAGGCGGACTTGCGCCGGAACTCCATAAAGAGCTCGATCCTGTATCGCTCGTGTTGGTTCCTCATCTCGATCGCATCTACAACGAGATGATGACGCGTGTCGCTCTACGAGGTGAAGATGGACACAAATGGGTGAACCCTGAGTTCTATGGCAACTGGGTTCAACGAGGATTCAGTACGGTCATTGAGCCGATTACTGGAACCATCACAGATTTCCAAGGATATGTACGGTTGTTCTATGCAACCCATCACCCGGATTACAACGATGATTATGAATTGATTTATCCGAATCCGGTCGGGATCTTCATTACGAATGTGCACGGAAAGCTGCTCGGTTTCCATGCGGTGTCGATCCTTCGGATTGCCCGAGTGGAGTCCGGCGATTACCGGATCTATTTTTACAATCCAAACAATGACGGATCGCAAAACTGGGGACAAGGCATCGAGCCTACTGTGAACGGAAACGGTGAGCTGGAAGGTGAATCCTCTCTCCCATTCCATGAATTCGTATCCCGCTTATATGCGTTCCATTACAACCCTTACGAGCAAGGGGATGCATTCGCGGTTGAGGATGACATCGTCGACCGTATCGAATCTCTGGCAAAAGGAAGCTGGGGAGAAGAGTATACATGGGTCACACTGTAAAATAATGAAGGACTGTCCATCTGAGTGGACAGTCCTGTTTTTCTTATTACGCGCCGCCAATGCCGTTATTGAATTCTACAAACCCTACATCACGGCAGTCGAAGGTTAAGATGTTATTTGTTGGAACGGTGTAATTGCTTCCTGTCACACAACACGTCTTCGGATTGAAGCATAAGAAGATGATTGTTCGCGCCGTACCATTAATGGTAACCGTAACCCTTGTCCCAGGTGTCAGCCTTTTGAACGTATCACAAGCGCAACCTGTACACTTTCTGCAACTGTTGGTACTAGAAGGGAGAAGAGAATTAGTAGAGTTATTTTGAGAACATGAGCACGAATAAGACTGAGAACATGAAGAGCAACCCATATTCGTATTCCCTCCTTTCTATAAGGGAATATTATATTCTATTAAACTCTCTTACAAAATGCTTAGACCCTCTACTAGATTTCCAAAATAAATTACTAGATTTGGTAAGAAAGAGCTACGGTGCCAGGTACGACAACTCTCCCCTTGTGTCCCACCGGTTGGACGGAGGTGCCAGGCACCATCTTATATCGGAACTGCCGCAAGGGAAGTGAGATGGTGCCTGGCACTTCATTAACTCGCCTTCTCCGTCGTTCGTGCTGGACCTGATAAGATGTGCACCCATTTCGTTGTCAGGTGATAAGCAAATTGGAAGATTGGACTTTGGATAAACGTGTAGATGAACGTAAAAATGAAGACGGGTCCTCCAAGCAACCAACCAATCACGAGTACGATACTTTCCGTTCCGATGCGCACTCTGCTGATGGATGTACCGAGTTTATCCGAGATCGACAGCATGAAACCGTCTCGAGGTCCTGCTCCAATTCGAGCTGCCGAGTACATGCCACCACCGATTCCCATCAAAACGACACCTAGCATCAACACCGCGATATCAGAGAATAGACCTGAAGATGCCGGTGTCCACTCGAGAAAAAGGAACAGATCCACTAGCGAACCGACCGCCAATGCGTTCAGAAACGTTCCAATATTGATGTAGCTTTTATCTAAAAAGAAGGAAACGACCACGAGGAGTAGCCCGACTAGCACGGCCCAAGTCCCGATCGTTAACCCGAACTTTTCATAGAGCGCGATGTTGAGAACGTCCCATGGATGTATGCCTAAGTGTTGTACTTTAATCGCCACCGCAATCCCGTAACTGAACACGATCAAGCCGATCACGAAGAATGGAATTTGCACGCGAAGCTTCATACGCTGCCCTTCTTTCGGTGTGAAATCATTTCATTCTATCTTATAAGAAGCTGGCGGAAAGTTCCATGAAAAAGTCAGTCGAAATCGGTCTATCCTGCTCCAAAATGGAATGGTAGCTGATTTCAGAAGGATAGACGCTCTATCCTGCTCCAAATCCGGGATGACTGCCGATTTCGGGAAGGATATAGAGCCTATCCTGCCCCAAAATGACTTGATCACTGATTTCGGGAAGGATAACATCCAAAGCTGTACGAAAAAGACGATACTTCGCAAAGTATCGTCTTCTGTCTTACTTACTTTTTCACCTTATCTAAATTAGCGCTAAAAAACCCCTTCAACACTGTGTCTATATAGTTGATTTTATCTCAGTTCAAAACAACCCGCTCATACGATGCGAGCGCCACTTCAACGTGTTCTTCTTCAGGCTGAGACGTGAACAGCACATATTGCGCAGCGAAACCGATTTTGTAGATGGGCTTCAGGAGTTTGTTTACTTTTTTATTACGTAAAATGAACACTTCATACCCAAGCATGAAGGCGAGGACCGTTGCTGCCAAGCTGTTCATCATCAAAGCGAGCACCGAGTAGAACATGAAGATGAACACGACCAGGTTCGTCCCGCACTTCGCGTGAATCCTGGAATACTTCATCACATTTTCCACTGAAAGGTCCTTCGATTGGGCATACGCATTGTCCACCATATGCTCCGCCCCATGGTACTTACCTAAGGCAGTCGTTTTGACGAGCAAAGCAAATAACAGCATGAAGCCACCGAACGTGACGATATGGTGCGTCTTCTCAGGAAAAATCGCCAACACATCGCCAAAAACGGCGTCCATGTTCATACTACTGGCACCTTCCAGTTTGCCCCCCGTCATCTTCGCTAAAAGCAACACCAACATAGCAGTCACGTACATTTTCCAGTTCATGATTGCAGCCTTCACGATCATCCAAGCGCCACGGATGAACGGAATCTTTTCCAGCTTTTCTTTGAACTTCAGCAAGCGATTCGGTACGATCTTTTCTTCTTTCACAACGATTTCACCGTTCCGATTCCGTTTCGCTCGGACTTTCTTGTCGTTTCCGAAGTACAACACCGAATTCATGCCAGCCATTCCACCGTGTATGCGACCCATTCAACCCCTCCTTTGCATCAACGTTTCCATAAGCATAACTCTAGTTTAACACAATTTTCTGACTTCTTTTACTAAAAAAGACTCCAAATCGGAGTCTTTTATTTGAGCTCGTAATGCATTTCCGCAAACTGCTTGTATTGACGCACGTCCTTCAAGTGCAGGCGGGTATCATAATCCCCTGCTTTGAACAAAGGAAGACCATGACCAATAAGCGCTGGTGCAATCTGTACGGTGAATTCGTCGATCAATTTCGCTTCAAGAAGCGGTTGCATCACCTCACCGCCACCAACGACCCAAATGTTTTTACCCTCTTTCTCTTTCAATGCTTTCGTGAATTCCACAATGTCCTCGTTGATGAAAGTGACGTTTTCGTTCGACCCGCTCAGCGTTCGTGAAAAAACGTAACAATCTTCCTCCTTGTACGGGAACTCATCTGGTACATATTCACTGATCTGCTCATACGTTTTCCGACCCATGATGACCGTCCCGATCGTCTTAAAGAAATCCTCGTAACCGACTTCCTCTTCACCTTCCGTTCCAAACAACCAGTCCAGCGAATGATTTTCCCGTGCCAGGTACCCATCCAACGTAATCGCACCGTAAAATACTAGCTTCCTCATGTGGAACCCTCCCGTTTTTTCAGACTCTTCTACTAGTTTATACTAATCTACTATTTTGAAAAAGAGCGGACCCTTTAGGATCCACTCTTGGTTGAAAGCCGTTCATTCAGTAGGTTGAAAGTGTACTCAAGCTTGTCTTTTGGGACTTCGTGATAACTGTCTCCTACGCTGATTTCGAAATAACAAGACGTCTCGCTCGTCGGCCTTGTGTAGCTCGTCAGCCCGACACCGGTTGTTTCATAGATTTCTGAAAGGAGTTCCTCAAGCTTGTCCTGCGGCATGTCGATATGCACGTGGAACATGTTGGAGACCGGCTGTTCAGGTCTCGTCGAAACTGCGTCACACTGGTTGAACAGCGCCGCGAGCTCTTTCGCCTCTCCATAGTACTGCCCCATTTTACCAACGCGCTCATCAAAGTAATGGTCCGCCGACAGAATGTAAGGATACAAGCTGATCAGATCACCGCCGTGGCGTCTTTTCCAAACCTTTGACCCGCTGATAAAATCTCGACCGCCTGCGAGGATCGCTCCCGCTACACCACCGATCCCTTTGTAAAAGGAAACATATACGCTATCGAACAGCGCGCATACTTCCTCCGCTGTTTTTCCATAGTAAGGGAGAATTTCTAGCAATCTAGCCCCGTCAAGGTGAAGCTTGATGCCTTTTTCACGACAGTATTCCGAAATGGCCACCAGCGTTTCGTACTCTGGCAATTGCCCGCCGATTTCGCGTTGCGGCAGCTCTAATAGCAAGCAGGCGATTTCCTCGTCCAGTGCGATGACATCTTCCAGTGTAATGACCCTTGTTTTATCCGCCAACAAGATCGGTTCAATATGGTGGAGCTCTTTCAAGCCATCCTCTTCATGAATCTCGAGGTGACATAATGGATGGTACGCGACTTTCTTCACGTCTTTCTGATCGCACCAGATACGGAGCGCAATTTGCTGCGCCATCGTCCCGCTCGGAAAAAACACCGCATCTTCCTTGCCAAGATAAGTCGCCATCTTTTCCTGAAAGTCCTCAATGATTTTCCCTTTTCCATACATGTCGCTCGCTTGCTCGCCATCCACTTCTGCCAGTGCATCCTTCAACACTTGAATGTTCCGCTCACCATGACCACTGATTCGATCGTTCGTCTGCTTGAATGCATGTACCATTCGATTTTTCTCAGCCATTCGACATACTCCTTTTTACGGTAGATTGTTGCCAGCTGCGAGGTACAGGTCGTACCATTCTTGTCGTGTCAGTTTAATGTGTGATGCCTTCGCGATGTCAGAGAGACGCTTTGGATTCATCGACCCGACGACCGGTTGGATGTTCGCTGGGTGACGCAGAATCCACGCAATCGCAATCGCTGAATCTGTCACATCGTATTTTTCAGCGAGCTCTTGAAGCTTCGCATTCACTTCAGGGAAATCAGGGTTCCCGACAAATACGCCTTCGATCATGCCGTATTGGAACGGAGACCACGCTTGGATTGTCATGTTGTTCAGGCGGCTGTACTCGAGCATGCCACCGTCACGCATCACGGAAAAATCGTTCTGCATGTTCACGTTGATACCCGCGTCGAGCATCGGCGTATGCATGAGGCTGAACTGCATCTGATTGAGGATCAGGTCTTGTCCGAGGCACTTCTTCAACAGCTCGATCTGCATCGGATTATGGTTGCTCACACCGAAATGACGGACTTTACCGCTCTCTTTTAACGTTGTAAAAGCTTCCGCTACCTCTTCTGGCTCCATGAGCGCATCCGGCCGATGAAGCGCCAGGATGTCTACGTAATCCGTGTTGAGACGTTTCAAGCTCTCTTCCACCGAACCGATGATGTGCTCTTTCGAGAAATCATAAAATCCGTTGCGGATGCCGCACTTCGTCTGGATGACCATCTTCTCACGAAGAGAAGAATTCATGTCGATCGCCGCCGCGAAAGCCTCTTCGGACTTCCCTTGTCCGTAAATATCAGCGTGGTCGAACAGGTTGACCCCTTCTTCCAACGCGTTTTCAATCACATATGTAGCGTCCTTCGTTTCAAGAGCGTGCATGCGCATGCAACCGAGCGCAATCTCTCCAACCTCCAAACCACTATTCCCAAGCTGAATCTTCTTCAAGGTAACACCTCATTTACATTTTGTTCTATTATCGTATCACGAAGTTGTAATCCGCACCTGATTCGAGGTCCTGAATATAGAAAAACCTGACCGCAGAAGAATAATCCTGCGGTCAGGTTTTTTGATTATAAGCCGAATTCGCGAATTATAATCCAAAAATGAGATTTATAATCCAAAATCGAGATTTACAATCCAAATTTCAAAATTATAATCCAGATTTGAGATTTATAATCCTAACCTGAGGATTATAAACTCATTTATAAAGAACCCACTAAATAAACAGTGCCAGGTACCGATCAGCAACCGTTGATACGACTGCATTCTGAATCGGTACCTGGCACCGCTACTCTTTCAACAGTTGGTCAACGCGGTTTTGCATCGACAGAATCACAGTCCGTTTATACCGTGCCCCGAGGTACAACACCCGGATTTGCTGAAAACGCGACAACTCTTTGAACCTTGGCTCTTGCTTTAAAAATTTCCGCACTATCGACCAGCTCTTTGGCACGAGAGGATAGTCATCCTGATGAGGCTCCTTCCAAAAACGCATCAGCCAGCCGCGCAAACCCCCAGCATCCTCCTGATCCACTAAACAGGGCGCATACACATGCTTCGTGAACTTGCTCAAATAATCAAACCGCTCCAACCCGCTCACTAAAATGTAGTTGTCGTCCTTCCGGTTCTCCTTCACCACCAACAGGTACATGCAATCCCACACGATTCCCTGTAACTTCTTCAGCCGCTCTGACATCTTCACCGTTACCCCGGGTTTGATCTTGCTCAACGGAATATACTGGACCGTGAATTTCATCCGTACCCTCTCCTCCGCCCTTCATTCCCCTAACAGCAGTATATGAACTGTCTGGGCGTTTGTGCACAAAGGACAAATCAGCCAAGACCTGTACTTCTATCTATACCAAAAGACGAGCCCTTGAATACACTACTATAGTCTCTCTTAAGGAGGTGATTGAATGTACAAGTTCTTTGCTGCCAATTTGAGCGGGAGAGAGGAAGTCCCTCCGGTCGTGACCGACGCCAACGGTATTGCCAAATTTGCTGCCTCTAAATGCAGAACCCGCATTAAGTTCGAATTGCAAGTCAACGATATCCGTAACTTCGTCCAAGCCCACATCCACTTCGGGGCACGTGGTGAAAACGGACCTGTCCTTGCTTTCTTGTTCGGAGCTGACCTTGCGACACTTGCCGAACAAAACGGCATTACAACGCGAAAAGGTACTGTAAGAGGCACCATTACGAACGATGACATCGAACCGAATACTGTCGGTGTAAAAACGGTGGAAGACCTGCTTCGTCTCATGGAGCGGAAATTGACATACGTAAACGTTCACACCGAGCAAAACCTAGGCGGAGAAATCCGCGGGCAGATTAAACCCGTTCTACTATAGTTCCATTTTTTAAAGAAAACTTGGTAAAGCCAAGGCTTTTGTCGAAGGCTGCGCCATAGTTGCACTTATACTGAAGAAAGTATTTATACTTTCTTTAAGTGAAAAAGTGGACGAGTTATGATTGAATACAAAACAGCAAACCACCCAAAAACACCTCCCAGCAAACGGCCAGGAGGTGTCTTTTTAGATTTCATCCAATCGATCAAGCGAATCTATCACATGGTCGACGAGATTCGGAATGTCCTCAATTTGATCTTCGTTGATTTTTCGATTGAATTTAATTTCAATCTTATTCATCATCTCATTCTGCCCGTATACATAAGACAGTGTTTGGACCGGTGGCTGACCCTGGTCCCATATTTCGTCCAAAGCTTCTTGGATCTGCGCGCATTGTTCTTCCACAGAATCAATCTCCTTGTAAAAACGAACCGTGAGCTGACACCCTGGGTCTTCTCCTTTTACCTCTAAAATCTCAGTTGCCAAATCCTTGAGTGATGCGTCCAGAACAATCTCCGCCTTCACCTCAGGAGAATCTGCGAGCACGAACTGAAGCACGAACGACCTAGACATCGTCGCCATCTCCATAAGGTCCTCCCGGTTGGTCACCGTCACTTCCTCTGCGAGGTTATCGAGATCATACACGTAATTCTCAATGGATACTTTTAAGTTATCAAAAATGGTTGGATCAAACATATGAGGTTCCTCGCGATCTATGTAGTTACTAACTCTTATTATACAGTGTTACATCTTACTATTCTGCAGTTGCTCCCCTTATCCCTTCTGTTCACTTATGTAAAACCGGTTTAGGACTAACCTTAAGCATCTGCATGCCGATCACCGTGATGGAAAGACCGATGACGACGAAGGTGAGAAAGTATGGAGAAATCATGTCTCTGAACGTTCCGGCGACAAGCGAACTCGTAATCATGCCGAGTGAAAAAACAGCGGACAGAATGCCGAATGCGGTTCCGTGCTTGCTCTTATCGGTGTTCTCTGTGAGTAAGGTTGTGACTGCTGGAAACAGCACGCCGAGCCCCGCCCCAATAAGGAACAACGTCTGATTGAAAGAAATCGGCACGAGTGGCATGACCATTTGATAAAAGGAAAAACCTAACACGAGCATGCCGAACATCGTCCGGATTGAAGCCGATATGCGATTGATCCACGTCATGCATACGACCACCAGCGTCCCTAATCCGATGATGCTGAACAGCCTCCCTCCATGACTCATCGAGATCCCCTCTTCTACCATTAAAAAAGGCAGCTCATACATGAGCGTTCCGTGCACATACATTAACGTGAAGCTGACAAAATAGACCGCCACCAACTGTTGGCTTAGCTTAAACCTGCCGCCACTCGCCACCTTTTCCCGGTGGACTACTATCGGATTAAACTCCTTTATGAAAAAGAGCGCATAAACTGCCGTCAACAAGAGGGCGGATCCGATGACGAAGTACGAACCACGAAAGTCCACGTGCTCCACCAGATGTCCCCCAATTAATGGCGCTAAAATGTTCGCAATTGTAATGAGCAGACCGTTGAACGCCATGTTCTTCCCCTGTTCATGGCTGTTCCTCGCATAACCAGATAAAAGCGCAAAACACGCAGGTGTCATAAATGCAAGCACAAAACCGTTGAACAACCTCAGCACCAACAAGCCGTCAGGACCGGTTACGAACCCATGCCCCGCCATTAAAAGTCCTGATATAAAAAGAGGTACCACAATGAAGTGTTTCTTGCCGATTGCATCAATGAGCGGTCCAGCAATCAAGTTGCCGCACAAGTTCGCGAACGAAGACACACTCATTAAAATGCTCACAAAAAAGGTCGTCGCCCCAAGCGCCACCGCATAAGGAGTAAAGATCGGAAACTGTATATGTAAACTCAACGACATGAAGAACAAAACCAAGTAGATCGCAAAAATGCCCCTCCGCCTCTCACCCATACAAACACCCCCACCTAAAGTGTATGAGGTGGGGGTGGGAAAGAGACATGCATTCCATAATATATATAAATATCTATGCTTTAACTATATTGATTTGAAAGATTCAATACTAAGTCACCAAATCGTTTTAGTTGCTTTTGATCAAATATTTCATCGAACTCTAATTTCTTCACACCATACTGGATTTTAAAACCTCGTTCAAGAACTCCATCTTTAAACCATTTCACATCTTTAATTGTTTGATATCTGAACTTTTGCTGATAATCACTATGGTCCGCAACAAACCAAACCCTTTTATTCGTTGCGATCAAGTAACCTTTCATTTCCTTCTTACTGGATTTATCGAACTCACAGTGGATAAACGATAGTCCTTTTTCATCCTTTTCGAATATTGTGTTTAAAATATTTAAGAAACGGGCTTTATTACGTTTAACTTCATTGAACTCATAGTCCGTATATTCTAATTGATGGACGTCGACTAACTTATAAAGAATGGAAAGGACTTCCTTTTCTTCTCTAGCTTTGCGCTCCTCTTGTTCTTTTAGAGTTTGTTCTCGCTTGGCCTGAGCTTCGGCTTTTTTCTTTGCTTTTTCCTCTTCTTTTTCCGCACGATATGTTTCTACTTTTTCTTTAATCACATTTTGGTCGCTTTTTTTGGTTAACATCTTAACAAATGTGTCTTCAACTTTATAACAAACCTTTTGATAAATCCCCATAATCGTCACCTCTCATCAGGCAATCATTTTTTTTGCTACATAAAATCTACGTCCAAGCCATCCTGTAATCAGTGCAACAAAACCGAGAGCCGTTTGAGTGTTCTCTTTTTGTTGTTGATCTTGATACTCTTCTGCTCCAATTTCATAATAATGATTAAAAATTTTCTTAGAAGCGATATATTTTTCAGGAATTTCAAGTACTTTACCAGATTGGCCCATGTTGTATGCTAGACTCTGGATTTCCTTCACTTCAGTATTTGAATTAAATCCTTCCTTGTACCATTCAACGTATTTATCTTTTTTGAGATTAGGCTTTTTGAAATTGACATATTTAAAAGCGTCTTGATAACCCTTGTCAAAATATCTTTGCTTTAGTTTCTTTTGACCCTCTTCAAACCCTTTACTGTATGATTTTAAGAAATTTTCTTCAAGACCGTTCAATTCTTCTTGAATATCATCTTTTCCATTCTTGAAACCCATCGCATAGTATTCTTTCTCTTTTTCTTTGATTCTTTCATTTAATGCTTTGTTAAATCCAGATTCATATGATGATTTTAAACTTACATTCTTATTGTATTTTCCTGGTAATTCGAGCTTGTCGGTTTTCTGCCCTAATGCGTAACCCTCTTTCTCTGCTTGTTCCTTTTCGGCATTAATTTTACTCTTTCCCTCTTCATAACCTTTTTTATATGCAGATCTATAGCCTTCTATATATGCATCAGAACCTTTAACAGGTGTTGAATTACTCTCTTTTTCTGAGTACCCATCACTCAGACCTCTTTTATATCCTTCAGTTTCACCATTTGCTTTATCTTTTGCTGCATTTTGTTTTGCGATTTGTTCGGGACTCCCATTAATTTTAGATGTGTCATATCCACTTGGTGCTTCACACGGTATCCCATCATCTACAGTATTACCCCATCCATCTAAGTTCTCCGGATCATATGTTTTGGAATAGCCTTTAGCATTCCAGTACTTTACCACTTCTTCATAACTTGAGAAGTCAGAACAATCTTTGTCTGCTGATTGGTTACTAGATGAACCCGTTGACGAACCTCCCGAAGAACTACCTCCACCTCCATTATGGTAATGATAACCGCTACACAGTCCTTTAGCCTTAGATTTCTCAGAACAGTTATGACCACCACTACTGTCAGTTCTACCAGAATGAGCAGATACCAAATCAACGTTTGAAACAGATAGTAAAAGAATGATAAATAATAACGATAATTTCTTCATGTTGCATCCCTTTCCATAATTTTCTTTTATTTTAATATAATATATATTGTATTGGTAGACTTTTTTCCATAAAAAAACAGCCCCAATAATTTTTAAGAGACTGTTCTAAATATGAATGAATTTATATACTTAACTTACATAAAATACCGTTACTCTCATATTATGTTCCACAATAAGTAACGAAAGGTTGATCCGTTTCTGGAAGTTTACAATACTCCTGCTGATCATTTTCGTGGGAATACGGATTAGAAAGAGCATCGAGAAGTTCCATCATTACTCCAAAATCACTCTGTTCTGTTGCTGCTTTTAAAGCTTCTTCCACTCTGTGATTTCTCGGAATAACTGCTGGGTTGTTGTCTTTCATCAATTGTTGAGAGTCCTCATTCGATTGCTCTTGGCGTTCAAGTCTCTCCTGCCAGCGTTTTTTCCACTCTTCGTACTCTGAGCTCTTCAACAAATCTTCGGTTCCTTCATATTCCTTATCAAAAGTCAGGGCTAGGAATGTGTTGGTGTAGTCGGCTTTGTTTTCTTGCATGAGTTTAAGCAAGTCTTCAAATAGTTTTTCGTCTTCTTTTTCTTCGTTAAAGAGCCCGAGTTTTTTGCGCATGCCGTTTAGCCAGTGAGCATAGTAGAAGTCGGCGAAATATCCAAGTTCTTTTTCAGCTAGTTTGATCGCTTCCTTCTGGTCTTCGTGAATGAGTGGCAGTAGCGTTTCTGCAAATCGAGCAAGATTCCACGCTCCGATGGCTGGTTGGTTACGATATGCATAGCGTCCTTGCGTGTCGATCGAACTGAAGACTGTTGCTGGGTCGAATGTATCCATGAACGCGCATGGCCCGTAGTCGATCGTTTCACCGCTGAGTGCCATATTATCTGTATTCATGACACCATGAATGAAACCGACGAGCTGCCATTTGGCGATCAACTCCGCTTGTCGCTTCATTACTTCCTTCAACAAGGTTAGATAACGCTCTGGACCTTCCTCTTTTATATACGAGTAATGGCGATCAATCGTATACTCTGCGAGTTCTTTCAATTCATCTAAATCATCGCCTTTTCCGGCTACATATTGGAACGTTCCGACACGAATGTGGCTAGATGCGACACGAGTCAATATCGCTCCTGGCAATGCGGTTTCTCGATAGATTGGTTCACCAGTAGTCACCACTGCTAAGCTGCGTGTTGTCGGGATTCCGAGACCATGCATCGCTTCACTGATAATGTACTCACGTAGCATCGGTCCGAGGGCTGCTCGTCCATCTCCTCCACGAGAGTAAGGTGTGCGACCAGATCCTTTGAGTTGGATATCGAATCGTTTTCCGTCCGGTGTAATATGCTCACCAATCATCATCGCTCGTCCATCGCCTAACATGGTGAAGTTTCCGAATTGGTGTCCAGCATACGCTTGCGCCAGAGGCAGTGCAGCTTCTGGGACACTGTTTCCTGCGAACACCTCAATTCCTTCTTCACCTTGGAGTGCTTTTTTATCTAATCCGAGTTGTTCTGCTAATTTTCCATTAAAGATAATCAGTTTCGGGTCTTGTACTGGGTTCGGTTCAATCTTGGAGTAGAAGGATTCGGGCAGTTGTGCGTAACTGTTGTCAAAGTTCCATCCTGCGTTTGTCACTTCCATCTCTCCTTTCCATTAATCAATCATATTTATGAGAACGTCTTTAGTGTTACTTTTTACCGTTTTCATATACTCTAACACATTTAAAAAACTGAGTTGAATCGCTCAACTCAGTTTTCGTCTTATTCCCATTTAAAAACATAACTTGCGAGTGCGAATCCGCCTATGAGCCATGCACCTAGGATCAGCGTTTCGGTTCCTAACTGCATGATGGATGTTCCGATGTTCATCGTTTCGCGTAACGCTGAGCTTAAATGCGCAATCGGTAAAACCTTTACGATCGGCTGGATCCAGTCAGGCATGTTGCTGATCGGGAAGAACACGCCACCGAGGAACAGCATCGGGAAGGATGCGAATCCTGCAATCGGTCCTGCACTTTCCGGGTTTTTCGCAATACCAGCTATAATGAAGCCGATCGCCATAAAGGCGAGTGTCCCCAACGCAATGAAAAAGATCAACGCGAGCCAGGAACCGACGACATTGATGTTAAAAATGAGGTCGGCAATCAACACGACGAGCAATGCCTGTGTTCCGTTCAATGCTAAACGCGCTGTAATTTGTGCGGCGATGAACGTCGATGCTTTCAAGCGTGTCCCTTGCATACGTCGCAAAATCCCGCGTTCACGCCATGCGGAAATTTGCCCTGCTACCCCGTTCATGTTGTTGCTCATGATCATCATCGCGACAATCCCTGGTACCAGGAAGTCGATGTAACGGATGTTGAGCGCTTCGATTCCGACTTTCTCTACCGTTACGACTGGCTGATAGTCGACCAGCTGTTTGCTGTATTGATCGATGATGCCGTTCACGACCGTCAGTCCAAGCTCAGCAGTCGTTAAATTTTTCTCATTATAATAGACCGGAAGTGAGAAGGCGTCATTCCCGTCCTCCAAACTCGTTTCATATCCTTCAGGAATCTCAATCAGTAGCTGGATGTCACCATTTTCAACGGCATCCTTTCCTGCTTCTACTTTTTCATAAGAATCGGTTTGAATCCCTTCGTTCTTGTAAAATAAATCTCTCAACTCTTTGGATGCTTCGGTATCATCCAGATCGACCATCCCGACGTTCAAAGATAGCGAATTGCCACCACCGACAAAGGAGCCGAGGGCGAGCATCAGTATGACAGGGAAGAGTAAGGTGAAGAACAACACTTGCTTGTTCCGCGCAAAGATCCGGAGTTGTGCTACGGTTAACTGCCAATATGCTCTCATGATTCTCGTAAACTCCTCCCTGTCATATGGATGAACACATCCTCAAGTGTGGCGGTGCGCGTTTGGAGATCTTCAATGTGCAAATCGTGTTCAGCCGATACTTGAATGAGCGAAGTGAGCGCAAGCTGTAGATTATCCGTAAACAGTTGCACGAAAGTGTCTTTAATCGACACTTCCTCTACCCCGTCCATCTCCATGAACCATTCCTTCTCAGGCGGATTGGACAGACGGAATTCGACTGTGCTTGTCGCCTCCAACTTTTTCACGAGATTCGTTGGCGTGTCGAGCGCAATCAACTCGCCTTGATCCATGATCCCGATCCGGTCACAGAGCACATGGGCTTCATCCATATAATGTGTTGATAAAAGAACCGTTTTTCCACGTTCCTTCAATCGGAGCACAATATCCCATAACGTTCTCCTCGCCTGTGGATCGAGTCCCGTCGTCGGCTCATCCAGGAACACGATCTCAGGATCATGGATGAGCGCGAGCGCAATCGCGAGCCGCTGCTTCTGTCCTCCAGAAAGCCCCTTGATGCGGTCCTTCCTTTTTTCCGTTAAAAGCATATCATCCACCAACTGATCGAGGTCCACATTCTTCGGGTAGAAGCTCGCATACAGATGCAAGATTTCTTCCACTTTTAAAAGTTCAAATAAAGAAGTCGATTGGAGCTGGACGCCGATGACCTCTTTCACTTGATTCACTTGTTTTCGGACGTCAAAGCCTGCAAGTGCTGCCGTCCCTTCATCCGGTTTACGGAGACCGACGAGCATTTCAATCGTCGTCGTCTTACCTGCACCATTCGGTCCAAGCAGACCGAAAATCTCACCTTTCTTTACCTGGAACTCCACACCGTTCACGGCGGTAAAGGTGCCGTAGCGTTTCACCAACCCTTTTACATCCACCATCGTTTCCGTACTCATAACCTGCCCCCTTATGTATGAAAAAAGAAACAGCCCGATTATGAGCTGTTCTTGAGGTTCTTCTTCAATTATACGCGATGATGGTCTGCCCGCCAATTTTGTATCGCCTTTTTAATATCATCTGGCTTAAGATTTTCAGCCTTCGCGCGTTCCGCCAAATCCAGGTATTCTTCATCTGATGCGAACCGGAGTGCAATCACCTGGGCAGTCGTGAGCTCAGGATCTAATAGATTGCCAGTCAGGCGGTAATGTCGGAAGTTTTCCTCGGCCCGGATGACCCGGTCCTGAACTTTTAACGCATATAACCGGACAATGGACCCAACTAAAAGAAGTGTGAGCAGCATGAATAGGACAACCAGGCTAAGAAGCCACTGATCGACGATGTTCTGGATGATGAAGGTGACCGATAAAATAAGCGTGATAAGTGCAAGAACCGTAAGTGCCTTATGGAACTTCGGATCGATTTTGCGGTGGTTTTGATAGTTTTGTTCTGACAAGAATATGACCTCCTCTATTATGTAAGCCATCTAAAGTATATCGTTTCTACCGCAGGAATAGAACGATAAATGCCTTTCCTACGGTACAGCCAAAAATATTTTTTGTAAAAATGAGAAAATTATGTCATTTTTTTAGCTCGTTCATGTATTATAAATAGTAGAAATCTACTAATTTACAAGGGGGTTGTTTAAATGAGTCAAGGGTTGGAGCAACAAGCCCGTGAACAGTGGAAGACGCGTACTGGCTTTATGCTAGCTTCGATGGGTTCCGCAATCGGGTTGGGGAACATTTGGAAGTTTCCGTACATTACGGGTGAAAATGGGGGAGCCGCATTTATTATCGTTTATTTGATCTGTATCGCCCTCATCGGTATTCCGATCATGCTTGCGGAATTTGCAGTCGGTCGAAATACACAAAAGGATGCCGTCGGTTCATTCAGAGAATTGACACCAGGTAAGCCATGGTTTATCACCGGTATTTTTGGAGTAGCAGCTGCATTTCTCATTCTTTCATTCTATGGAGTTGTAGCAGGTTGGGCATTATCGTATACGACTAAAGCAATGAGTGGGGATCTCCTCGCTATCCCTGCTGATCAAATGGGTGACGCTTTCGGTGGGTTCATCGGAAACGCTCTCAGTCCGATTCTTTGGCAGACCTTATTCATGGCCATCGTCATTATCGTTGTTGTAAGAGGTATTAAGGAAGGTATTGAGAAATGGAATAAAATCTTGATGCCGACACTAGCAGTCCTTTTGGTTATATTGGTTATCCGAGCTGTAACGTTACCAGGTGCAGGTGAAGGAGTTTCCTTCCTACTATCACCTGATTTCTCAGCACTGAATGCAAATGCAATTCTGGTTGCTTTAGGTCACGCGTTCTTCTCCCTCAGCTTAGGGATGGGTACGATGATTACGTACGGTAGTTATGTACCGAAGAACGTGAACCTTCCTACTGCAGCAACTGGTGTCAGCTTAGCAGATACAGGTTTTGCATTGTTGGCAGGTTTGGCAATCTTCCCAGCGGTCTTCGCGTTCGGCATGGATCCAGGTGCAGGACCGGGATTGATTTTCGTCACACTTCCGGCTGTTTTTGAAATGATGCCATTCGGTCAATTCTTCTCAGTCCTATTCTTCTTATTGATTTCAATGGCAGCGTTAACCTCTGCTATTTCAATCCTTGAAGTACCGGTTGCGTACTTCATGCGTAAGTTCGAATGGACTCGTAAAAAGGCAACTTGGATTATCGGTACAATCATCTTCTTGTTCGGAATTCCATCTTCCCTTTCTCTTGGAGCTTGGGGTGGATTCACAATCTTCGGTCTAGGCTTCTTCGATGCCGTTGACTATCTTGCATCCAACATCCTTCTCCCACTCGGTGGATTGTTGACTGCACTATTCGTAGGATGGGCACTTGGCAAGCAGAAGTCCCTTGAAATCGGTGGGCTCAGCGAAGCAAGTGTGTGGGGCAAACTTTGGATCCTTTCCTTACGATTTGTCGCACCAGTATTGATTCTACTTGTTATGGCTTCCGTTTTAGGATTCCTAACGTTTTAATTGGGGACGGTTCTCTTGCTTCAACAGCAGGAGAACCGTTTTTTATTATGCCTTTCTCTTCTCCCTCCTCATCAGCATCTCCATCGGAAGGTACGTGATAAAGAAGACAATGACCGCTGCGAATTCAAGATTGATGTAGTATAGAACTCCGGATCCGAAAAAGGACAATATCGTTTCAGATTCGGTCGGGTTGGCTAAGTAAAAGAAGTTGGTGTCCAACAGAAGATTAAGGAAGAAGATCGGAACAGCGATGGCATTGATAAGAACGAATCCGGTCCAGATCGCTTTCCTCGGAACTCGATAACCCTCGTATACGATGAAGTATAAGACCGTCCACGTAATCGCTGCATGATGGAGAAAGTATTTAAGAAAGCGGAAATGAGGAAATTGATAAAACACTTCAGGAGTCAGGATGCTTAAGAACGGCGGAATCAGCCCTGTGAAAAACAAGAAATAGAACGCTTTTTTACTTGGTCTCAAGAAGATATATAGGGCGATGAAAGTACTGATGGAACAGAGGTGTAATGGAAGACTCGCATAATCCCATTGACCAGTTGCGACAACCCAGATTTGGCCGGACACTTCGCTCAACACCAATACCGTGAATAACGTCCATTTGATTTTGGACTTGTGGGGCTTGAGGTGCTTCCTGAATACGATCATGAAAAAGGATACAGCCAAGAACATCAATAGTACGGTGATATGCGGAACGGAGAACAGCTCGAACGTACGCATTTCGGTAACCGAAAACATGATGCCACCCCTATCCTTTTTATGAAGTTGTTACGATTAGTTTATTCGGCCCGGATAGGGTTTAAGAACAGACGCAAAAAAGACGGCCCTTCTGCAAAATGAGCAAAAGAACCGTCCCCTTCACACATCCCTTTTTGTAAAAACAAGTGCGGATAGAACATAGAAGAAAATCATATGAATGAGGATGTTCAAGATTGAAAAGTTCATCGTCATCCCGTAAAACATCGGTTCACCGTAAAAGTATTGTGAAAGATTCGTGTTTGCAAATAGGACGTATTTGAACTGTACAACCTGAAAGTGATTCATGACCGCTAGCAATATTTTGATCGACATGAGAAAGAAAATGGAAAAAGCGACCGAAAACAAACTGCTTCTGGACACAACAGAAAGCATCAATGTAAAGGTAGCAATGATGATCATTTCAAGCGTGCCGAAGAGCGTTTTCAATATGATCTTCATCAATAGCCCATCATCAATGTCCATTAATGTTGGGAAAAAGAATAGGAGCCCAAAGGACAAAGCGAACAGCAGGTGGATCGTCACAACATAGAAGACCGAACTCACGACCGTGATGTATTTCGCGTGCAGGATCTTCAATCGGCTAACAGGCCTTGTCAGCAGCATTTTTACCGTACCTTGTGAGAATTCACTCGAAACGATATCTCCCGCAATGATTACGATTAGAAAGTTAAGCATAAAAATTAAATAGGTGCTCACATGCAGGTACTGCCAAAACGTAAAATCTGTATTGGAATAGATGAACTTCATCCCGACCGCTACGAAAAAGTTCAGGAAAAACAACAGTCCTAATAGCACGGAAGTTCTTCGGCGTTTATATTGTTTGATATGTTCGTTCAGAACCAGCGGGTTAAAGTATGTCATCGTTTTCTCCTTAATCGGGATAAAAAAGCATCCTCGAGCGTCGCTTGAACTCTCTCAATTCCAATGATGTCGATCTCGTACTCTACTAACAACCGATTCATACGAGCCACCTCATGTTCCGTACCCTGTATGTAAAAGCCATCTACCACAACTTCAACCACCTTTTGAAAGAGTGGATCCGTTCTGGGAAACTGATCAAACTTGTCCATGTCCAATAATCTGAAAAAATACCTTTGTTCTTCCGATGGCGTAGAACGTACATCATCTAGAATGCCTTCTGAAACAATCTGCCCCTGGTCAACGATGATGACCCGATCACAGATCATCTCGATTTCCGCTAATAAATGACTGGAAATGAGAATGGAAACCCCTTCGCTTTTCAGTCTTTTTAAATAATTTCGGAGGTCTTGAATGCCTTCCGGATCGAGTCCGTTTGTCGGTTCATCCAACAATAAAATAGAAGGTCTGCTGAGAAACGCCTGGGCTAACCCAAGTCTCTGTCTCATACCCAGTGAGTAAGATTCGACCTTGTCGTGTATGTATTCTTCCATTTCAAGCAGGTCAATCGCTTCTTCCAATCTATTCTTTGAGGCATCAGGTACAAGCCGTACATATTGCATCAAATTATCGTATCCGGATAGATAGTCATAAAAATCAGGATTTTCAATGAGTGCTCCCATGTGGGAAATTGCCTTTTCAAAGTCCTTTTGGATTGAGTGTCCCTCGACGGTGATACTACCAGCCGTCGGTTTTAACAAGCCGACCAGTAATTTTAACAGCGTTGTTTTCCCTGATCCATTCGGTCCGAGCAGCCCTTTGATTTCTCCCTGATTCAAACGGAACGACATATCATCAATGATCGTCGCGTCCCCGATTTTCTTCGTCAAGTTCGTGACCTCTAAAACTGTATCCTGCATCCACATCTTCCTTCCTCAAACACATCACTATAAACTGTTTTATGAAATCTTGATTTAAGTCAATGAACACTTTCAAGAACCGTATTAAGATGAAATTAACTTAAAGGGGGTTTTGAAAATGAAAGAAAACAAACCTGTTAAAGCACCGTTGATTGCTGGATTGTCCTTAATTTTGATGGCAATTGCAGCAATTTTCTCATATGGGTATGTCCATTCATCATTGGTGATTAACGGCGACCCAGCCACAACATTGACGAACATCCAGAAATCCATCTCGTTATTTACCTTCGGAATACTTGGATGGGTTGTAATCATCATTCTAGACATCATCGTATCCTGGGCTTTTTATGTACTCTTGAAGCCTGTCCACCGAGCTTACTCACTCTTAGCCGCTTGGCTTCGCTTGATTTATACAGCCATTCTAGCGACTGCTGTTTCGCATTTAGTCATCGCTCGAAACATCATCCATGAATCATCAGACTCACTGCAAACTCAAGTCATGACTCACATCCAAGCTTTTGAGTCCATCTGGTCTATGGGATTGATCGTGTTTGGACTTCATCTATTCGTTGTCGGTTACGTTGCCCTTAAATCCAGTCAGATACCGAAAATACTCAGCTACCTTTTAGTAGCAGCTGGCATCAGCTATACAGCCGTCCATCTGTTACACAGCTTCTACCCTCAATTGGAAAGCACCACAAATCTGCTGGAAGCCATATTAAGCTTTCCGATGTTTGTCGGTGAGCTAGGTTTTGGCATATGGCTCCTCGTCAAAGGCAAAAAACTAATAGATTAATCTACTTTCTCTGCTCTCTTTTTTATCCGGCTTAATGATTCAGGGGTGATTCCCAAATAACTCGCTAACTGATGCTGCGGCACTCTCTTAATGAGATCAGGTTTCTTTTCCTTTAGCGCTTTATACCGTTCTTCCGGTTTAGAGGCGACGAATGTAGTGAATTCATCGTGCATCTCCCCCATATTTGCTTCCACCATTTTACGGATCATGCTTTCGAGGACGGGATGTGTGTCAAACATATCCTGTTCAATCGATAAGTCTCCAACGACCAACACACAGTCTTCCAGACAGCTTAAGGAATATTTCGAGGCTTTCTCCAAACTGTACTCGTTGAAAATCGTTACACTTTCCTGCTCCGTAAAAAAATTGAACGTATGCTCTTTCCCATTTTCATCAACAGCGTACTGCCGCACACAACCTTTTAATACGAAAAAACATTTTGTAGGGACGTCACCTTGATGGACTAAGATGGTGCCCTTCTTAAACGTTTCAACAGGTACATCCGCTGCAATTTTTTCTAATTCAGCCTTATCAAGATCGACGAACTTTTTCATATAGTCAATAAGGATCTCCTTCACGACCTTCCCCCTCTCGCAAACTCTTAACTTTAGTATATCAAGGAATCTCTTCATCTTATTACCCCTATGTTAAAATAGAAGAATCGTTTTATAGAAAATCAGCAGCATAGGAGTGTACGCTCGATGAACAAGAAAGACATCGCCGGGTTGCGCAGGCAACTGAAAGTGGACAATGACTTACTCAAAATTTCAGACATTTTTAACGTATATATCATGAAAGAAACGACTGACATTTATCACTATCAAAGTCAGCCGTTCGAAATGCTCGATCGTGACCAACAGGAGCTGTTCATCAAGAACTTCAAGAAACTCCTCACTGGTCAGTTGAACGAAAAGTTGTTTGAACTGAAATTCAAACGCGAATCGGAAAGCCAGCTCATTTTACATAAAGGGTTGTTGAGCAACGGTGTTGAGGATTGGATGAACCAAATGCTTCTCATGACGGAAAAAATGCTCAAAGACAATCCGTATGAAAAAGATGTGGTCATCACGTTCATTAAGGCAGAATATCTGAAGCCGATGAAAAAGCGGAATGACGAGGCGGAAGAAAGTGAACGGGACTCGGTGTACTCCCACCCCTTCATCCTTTGCAGCATCAACAACACACAAGAGTCCAAAAAAGAGTTAGTGTTCGACTATGTGGAAAAAGAATTCAAGTACAACATTGATGTCGACTCGGTCATCGACCTCGACACCCCGATGACCGGATTCCTGTTCCCTTGCTTCTCAGGTGGAGCATCTGACGTAAACCACGTTCTTTACTCGTCGAAAAAAGCGAATGAACCGGATCATAGATTCATAGATGAAGTGTTGAACAGTGAACATACGATTACAGCGAAAGAAGACAAAGAAGTCTTTGAGGAAGTGATGCGGGATGTCATGGGCGACCAGCTTAACCCCTCTACCCTCGCGAATGTCTACCGTGAGATCAACACGATGGTTGAGGAAAACGAAGAAGACGAAGAACCTAAGCTCGATTACAAGAACGTCGAGCGCGTCTTTAAACAAAGCGGTGGCGAACAAGTCGACTCGGAAAAAGTGAAAGCCGCTTTTGAGAGAATAACCGATAACGAATCCTACGAGCTGAAAGCAAGCAGCGTCGTACCGAAATACAAATCAAAGTCGATCAAGATCCAAACGAAAGTAGCCAACATCTCGATCAGCCCACAAGACCTAGAGTTTGTGAGACAGGTCAATTACAAAGGAAAACGATGCATCATGATTGAAATAGAAGAAGATGCGGAGATTGAAGGGTTTAAGATGTTACCTGAAGCGTTTGGGGAGTAAGTTACCATTATAACCTACAAAAAGGAACGATTATTTATGGATACTAATGAATATTTACAAAACGTACTTTTTTACCTTTCAAAAGCTAAAACACCTTTAGAAATTTTAACTGCATGGAAACTATTCGGTGACCAATCCGATGAGTACTGCGCCGTTATGGCATTAAATGAATTTGAAACAGATGTCTTCCCGCCTAATTTGGTTAAACAAGTTACCGAAGACAATGATCTCTTAAATTATTTTGAATCCCAAAATTTATATTTTACTGATGACGAAATATTTAAAAGTATGTTTAGCAATAATACAGGAATTGTAAATATTGAAATTGATTATTCAATAATGTTTGATACAAATTATGCTAGTTATATTGACAAATTTGTTCAAAATAAAATTGATAGCCTCACCAAAAATAATATATATTCAACAATTGATATGTTAATTAGGGAAGACTTTCAATATGATTATTGGCTATATATATTTGAAAACATAAATCCATGGGAGAATATTGATATACACAATATTAAATCCCAACAAAGAGATCTGTACAATAATCTAGTAAGTCTTGAATTGTTTAAAAGCATATCGACTGATGAGTATATAGAAAACAATAAAATTGAGTATAAAATAACATGTGCTCAAGCTTATATGAGAGTAGATGATTTATTAACAAACACCTATCTAAGTAAAGAGGGCCTACAGTTATTAAAACAAATACATTTTTACTATAAACAACTTGTTCTATTTTTAATTGGTGTTTACAAAATCAAATTTAGTAGTAATAAAAATGCCAATAATAAAATAAAAGAATTATTTACCTACTCTAATGATGTAGTCGGTGCTTACCTCGGGAGAGAAATGATTGTTGCTCACAAGTTTTATCAAGATATAAATAAAGTAAAAATATTGAATAAAATTAATAAAGGAAAAGGGGTAAATAGTTCAAAGATATTAAACAAAATTAAAAACATTGCTAGAGATTTTACAATACCTAGAATTATGGAGCTTTTTATTTCCAATAATATTGGAGAAGGAAAATATTTTATTCCCTTTTGTTTGTCACATGATACCGACTTTAAGGAATTATTTAATTTATATCCTATAAAAGGAATTGTTTATAATAATAAAAGTAATTTTTTCATGCCCCTTACAGAAGAAACTAATATTGAGTATTTTGATAAGCATAAATTAGAATTTAATAAATTTTTTACTGTAGAAAATACATTAAAGAGAAAAGCTGTAATTGAGTATAACAGAAAGAATATAGATAAAGTTATACAGATTGAGTTTAATAACTTAATTAATTTATTGGATTAACTCCAATGTTTGTATATGCATTTTTACAGATGCATAAGGAAAGGAAGGTCTATTAATGACCTACCTTTCCTATTTTAATTTCTTGTAAAATTTAACTCTATCATTTTATTTTTCTGAAAATTTTTACTATAATAAGAGATAAATAAAAAGCATTTTTCTTTTCAAATGATTCCTTCTTTAGTATTATTATAATGTAAGATTGATAATAATTATCATTTTAATAAATGAGAGGAGCATGCTAAATGGATAAGAATGAAATGCATGACAGTAAAGCTGGGGCTGGTCAGTGCCCATTCACAGGTAAGTCGAAGGAAGAAAGTGCCGTCACCACTACTAAGGTTGGTACAAAGAACAAAGATTGGTGGCCAAACCAACTGAACTTGAACATTCTTCGTCAACATGACACGAAGACGAACCCATTAGGTGAAGACTTCGATTATGCAGAAGAGTTCCAGAAGCTCGATTATGACGCGCTCAAGCAAGATCTTCATAACTTGATGACAGATAGCCAGGACTGGTGGCCTGCGGACTATGGACACTATGGTCCCCTCTTCATCCGTATGTCTTGGCACGCAGCTGGTACATATCGTACAGGCGATGGGCGTGGCGGTGGCTCCACGGGACAGCAACGATTTGCACCACTTAATAGCTGGCCAGATAACGCGAACCTGGATAAGGCGCGCAGATTACTATGGCCGATCAAACAAAAATACGGAAACAAGATTTCTTGGGCGGACTTGCTTGTGCTAGCAGGTAATGTCGCGCTTGATGACATGGGATTAAAAACGTTTGGTTTCGGTGGTGGACGCGAAGACGTATGGCATCCGGAAGAAGACGTGTATTGGGGTAATGAAACGGAATGGCTCGGTGACAACCGTTACTCAGGTGACCGCGAGCTAGAAAGTCCGCTTGCTGCCGTTCAGATGGGTCTCATCTATGTGAACCCAGAAGGACCAAACGGAAATCCGGACCCAGTTGCAAGTGGACGCGATATCCGCGAAACGTTTGCTCGTATGGGTATGAATGACGAAGAAACCGTAGCACTCATTGCCGGTGGTCACACATTCGGTAAAGCGCATGGTGCTGGTGATGCGGAAGCGCATGTTGGAGCAGATCCAGAAGCTGCGGATATCGAAGATCAAGGCTTCGGCTGGAAGAGCACGTACGGCAGTGGTAAAGGCCGCGACACGATTACAAGTGGTGTTGAAGGTGCATGGACAGCGAAACCGACAGAATGGGATAACGGATACTACGACTTGCTATTCGGTTACGAATGGGAGTTGACGAAGAGTCCTGCAGGTGCACACCAATGGAAACCTGTTAACCCGAAAGAGGAAGATCTCGCACCAGATGCGGAAGATTCATCTGTAAAAGTTGAGACGTTCATGACGACAGCCGATATGGCGTTGCGCATGTTCCCTGATTATGAAAAAATCTCTCGTCGATTCCATGAAAATCCGGATGAATTCGCTGATGCCTTCGCTCGCGCATGGTTCAAGCTCCTTCACCGTGACATGGGACCTAAGTCAAGATATCTCGGACCAGAAGTACCGAAAGAAGATTTGATCTGGCAAGATCCGATTCCAGAAGTGGATTATGAATTGTCCGATGCTGAAGTTGAAGAACTGAAAGCGAAGATTCTAGATTCTGGACTATCCGTCAGTGAGCTCGTGAAAACTGCCTGGGCTTCTGCAAGCACGTATCGTGGTTCAGATATGCGTGGTGGTGCCAACGGGGCACGTATCCGTCTAGCTCCTCAGAAGGATTGGGAAGTGAACGAACCTGAGCATCTTTCTAAAGTGCTTTCTGTTTACGAAGAAATCCAAGGGCAGCTTGATAAAAAAGTAAGCCTTGCTGATTTGATCGTTCTCGGTGGTAGCGCAGCAATTGAAAAAGCTGCAGCAGATGCAGGCGTTAACGTAACCGTTCCATTTGCAGCTGGACGTGGCGATGCGACTGAAGAGCAAACTGATGTAGAAAGTTTTGAAGTTTTAGAGCCGATGGCAGACGGATTCCGTAACTATGAGAAGAAGGAATACACGTTGAGTCCAGAGGAACTGTTAGTGGACAAGTCTCAGTTGCTCGGTCTGACGCCACCAGAAATGACCGTCTTAATTGGTGGTATGCGTGTGCTCGGTACTAACTACAAAGGTACAGAACAAGGCGTATTCACAGACCGTGTCGGTACACTTTCAAACGACTTCTTCGTGAACCTGTTGGATATGAACATTGAGTGGAAGCCAGCAGGGTTCAACCATTACGAAGGACGCGATCGCAAAACAGGCGAAGTTAAACGTACAGCAACACGCGTTGACCTCGTATTCGGATCAAACTCCGAACTACGCGCCCTCGCCGAAGTCTACGCACAAGATGACAACAAAGAAAAGTTCGTACGTGATTTCGTAAAAGCATGGACCAAGGTTATGAACGCAGATCGGTTTGATTTGAAGGCTAAGAAGTCTTCTGAGATGTATGCGTAAAGGATAATAAAAGATGAAAAGCACCTTACCTCATGCCTTTTAGGTATCTTGGTAAGGTGCTGCTTTGTTACTGAATTGCTAGAAGAACGTGACATCATTTTCACATTAAGCAAACCAGTTATATAATTTGTATTTTATAACCAGACTTTTCAACCTCTGTCAAAACTTCATCAAACTCTGTTAGTTGGATATATTCTTGAGATTTATCCATCCTCTTTCTTAAGTAAACAGGTAAATCCCTTAAGTCATCTTTATGCAGCTTTTTCCAATCTTCAATATAAGAACTAAATAAAACCAAATCAATAAAATCAGATAATAAAGGCAATTTATCAGTAGCTAGCCTAAAATTGTTATTTAATCCAATGTGAATGTGACATCTTGGATGAGTTAATGCAGTATAATCTTTTGGATTGTTAGAGTAATCTATTCTTATATAATTTGAATGGTAGGTAAAATCTTTTTCTATATCCACCTTTAACTCATTCCAAAATTGTACCTGTTCTTCTTCAGGTATATCTAATTTCATCATATCCAGAATTTCTACTTCATATAAACCTGGGTTAGGATAGTAATTTAAATTTGCTTTACTTACTATTTGTCGTTTGCTGGAAGGATGTTGTTCAAATTCATAATTAATCTGAATAAAGCTATGATCCTGAAATAGGAACAAATACTCATTGTTATTGTAAAATTTCAAAAAATTTTCAACATAAGATTTTGTTTTATCAATCTTAGGACCATCTAGACGACTGGATATTTTATTTACAGTACAGGATTTATCAGAGAAATAAGGGTTTATAATAAGTTTGTGAGAGATTAAATTACTTATAGTACTCTTTATATCATCTCTTATAACTTCATAAACATCAGTCATCTTTTTTCCCTTTAAACAATTCTGATTTAAGTTTTGCCAATACGTCTTCATCCAAAAACATTTTTAAGGAAGATATATCCCCATTTTCTAAGAGCTCATTAATTAGTTCTGCTTGACCCTGCAATTTTTCTGCTTTCTTTGAATCCATTGTTAACAGGTTTAAATCATTTATCGATTCATACTGTTCTTTACTAGGAAACTTAAAATTAAATTCTCCTCGATATATATCATCTTTCATTTTTTCAAACTCTCGGTTAAATTCCTTAGCTTGCTCTCCATTTCCAGATATAAATAACCATCCCTTTGAACGAGTCATAGATATAAATAGCATATTTCTTAATATACGCTTTCTATAAAATGTATTAACTTCATAGGCTTGTTCACATCCAATAATCACCACTACAGGGACCTCATTACCTTTTGCTCGTCTAACAGTTGTTAACGTAACACTGTCTTCTCTGAAGAAGTCTTTAGCACCATCTATAATACCCGGAATAATACTTTCAATTTCACTTAAATATAAACTACCCTGTAGATCTAATAATCTTGTTTTAGCTCTATTGTACATATCAACTACCATAATATCTTCAGGTCTTACTTTTTCTTCATATATCAATATTTTTATTTGTTCAGCAACGTTTGTTATTTCATCTTTATAATTTTCAAAGACATTTACATTTAAAATAGGATACTTTTGGTATTCTGCATCTGGACGGTTTGGACTATTATCCTTTGGTCTAACAACCTTTACATCTGAGTCATAATCGAGTGATCCTTCAACCTTAAATCCTAAAGCTTTCCATGTGTTTGGATCGTTAATCATTTGTATAATTCCGTCATTTGAATATAAACCAAAACCAAAAGCTACCGCAGACATTAGTACGTCTTTATGATTTCTATAAGATTTGTTTAATATATAATCATTCTCTTCAATTAAAGGAACTTTCTCATCACCATTTTTATCAAGACCAAAGAGTTCAGCTGAATCTGGAATTTTAACTTCATTAGTTGTTTGTAAGTCATCATATGCCCAAATTATATTTTTTGGTTTTTTTGTCACTTTTTCTACTAATTTAAAAAAGCTAAGAGGCATATCCTGAGCTTCATCAATTAAAACTTGATCATATTCTTCTTTTAGGTCAAACTCTAATAACCTTTTACAGGCTTCATCAAACTTTTCTTTATACATTAATAAATCTCGAACCGTCAGTGCCTTAATACCATTTGATTGACAAATATTATAATAAAATCCAGCGCCTGTAGTTTTTCCACCCCATGCATGAACAATCTGTAAATTTTCTGGGTTAAGTCTTTCACCTGTAAGTTTGCCATAATATTTATTAATTAGGTCCGTTACTTGCTTATATAAACTATGGGTAGAAAAAACATAAGCGATTTTAGCATCTGGATCTTTTCGATGGAGTCTAGCAGCTTTGATTGAAAGAATTACGGTTTTTCCACTTCCAGCTAACCCTCTAATTCTTTGTGCTCCATCTGTTATTGTCATACTCGCATCTAACTGTTCTTCATCAAATAGATTTATCTGTTGATTATTATAAGCTATGGCGTCCCTCAAATTTTTAATTGGTGTATCAACAAAATAGTTTGTTTCTTTATTTAATATATTTGACTTTTGAAAGACTCCTTTTACTTTTTTCCAGCTTTCATCATCAATTTCAATAACTTTTAACTCTTCCTGCAACTTAAATGATCGATACTCAGAAAACAAAATTTTCGTTCTACTACGTTTTATGTCCATTTTAACTTTTTCTTCCGAAACAAATGGAAAAATTGCAAAGCTGTGTATAGGGATATCATCAAAAATTTCGTTTGATGGCATCTCTATATCATTTTTTAGCTTATAACAATAGTCTTCAAAATCTAATAGTTCATTTTTCTTTTTATAGTCATTAACTATCCAGTATTTATCATTAATTTCTGTTAAAGTTTCATGGCTATACGGATAAGCCTTTACAATTAAAATGCCATAATTTTTTGTGATAATGGTAAATGTAGGTAAAGTGTTTGATGGTGTCCAATAGTCAGGTTCTTGGTAATACGCAGTTGCTTCTAATTCCCTAAGTTCCTCTTTTAAATAATGTTCAAGTTGTTGTCCTAAATGATCATTACTAAAAGCTTTTCGATCATAAATTTTAATTTCCAATTCAGCACTCTCCTCTTGCAACGTTAATTAATATTGCAAAAAATCTCTTACCACTTAAAGCTCTTGTTATGGATTGTTTAGAAAAGTTATGGAATTTTCCCAATTTGTTTTTTCCATTTCTTGTAACAGAAAGATGCTTAGTAAATATCTATGACTGTTTCATAGGTTTTCTCTCATGATATTAATTCCTTAAGCCTCCATATATTAAAACCAGATTATTCATTTGGTCTTTCGGTCAATTTTTTTATTTTATAGAAAATAGTAACGATATATTATCAATATATCTTCCATTTATCCATAAGTAATCAAATATATCTTTACCAAAATTCAAATATTCCACTTAGGATAAACGGTTTAGTTATGAAAGACTGATATATGAATAACTTTGAGATATGGATGTTTTGCTTTGAGAGGGAGACCATGCACTTCGTAGAGTAATAATAAGGGGTTTGAAAGAAGATTCCTTTAGGGCTGCGGGTAGCATAACCATATGCCCAATGTCAGGAGAATTGCCTTAACAACAAAATTATCAAGTACTACTTTGACTTTTTTAATAATGAGTTTAGACATATTATACATTCCCCCTTTAAGGATTTGAACCTTGGAAAAGTTAGTTATAAACAATGTTACTACAAAATCGATAAGCGTAAATACTAATACTAACAATTCCCCCGCATTCCTAAAGGAACCTTTATTAAATAAATAATATACTTCTCTAAACAAAATTACAATGACTATCGTTCTATAAATCATCCTTTTAAAAATGATTACATCTATAATCACCCTTTAATTTGAGTACTTTCTCCTCTACCCCCATCTATACTGTAATCAATGCAACACACTCCACATGCGTAGTATGTGGAAACATATCAACAGGTTGAACTTTTTCTGTTTTATATCCGCCTTCTTCTAGGATGGCGAGGTCACGGGCGAGTGTAGCTGGGTTGCAGGAAACGTAGACGACGCGATTTGGTTTCATGTCAAGAATCGTGTTGAGCAGGGATTCGTCGCAGCCTTTTCTTGGTGGATCGACGACGATCATGTCGGCTTTAATCCCTTTTTCATACCAGGCTGGAATGACGGCTTCCGCTTCTCCTACTTCAAACTCTACGTTTTGCATTCCGTTCAGTTCTGCGTTCCGTTTTGCATCTTCAATCGCTTCTGGAACGATTTCAACGCCGTATACTTTGTTCGCTTTTTGCGCGAGGAACAGTGAGATCGTACCTATTCCACAATAAGCGTCGATGACCGTTTCGTTCCCTTCCAACTGTGCGTACTCGAGTGCTTTGTCATAGAGTACTTTCGTTTGCGTTGGGTTCACTTGGTAGAAGGAACGGGCTGAAATCGCGAATTGGATGTCTCCGATCGTGTCGTAGATGTACTCGTCTCCCCAAAGGACTTCGGTTTTGTCTCCGAAGATGACGTTCGTTTTCTTAGGGTTGATGTTTTGTACGATCGACTTCACATTAGGGATCTGATCAATGATGTCTGCCACAATGTTCTTCTTGTTCGGCAGTTCTTTTCCTTTCGTTACGAGTACGACCATGATTTGTCCGGTGTTTTGACCGTACTTTGCGACGACGTGACGGAGCGTTCCTTTATGGGAACGTTCGTCATATGCCCGGATGCCATAGTGGTTGGCGATCTCTTTTACCGTCTGGACGACAAGGTCGTTCGCTTCCTGCTGGATGAGGCATTCCTTCATGTCGATGATGCGGTGGCTTCCTTTTTGATAGAAACCAGTGATCAGTCCGCCTTCTTCCTCGCCGACCGGGACTTGCGCTTTGTTACGGTAGCGCCAAGGGTCGTCCATGCCTAAGACCGGCAGTACATTCACGTCCTTCAGCTTCCCGATCCGTTCCATGACGTCCTGGACTTGTTTGCGCTTGTATTCAAGCTGCCCTTCATACGTAAGATGCTGGAGCTGGCAGCCACCACATTGCTTGTAAATCGGACATGGCGGTGTCGTGCGGTGCTCGCTTTCCTTCGTCACTTCCAGCAGCTTTCCGAATCCGAAGCCTTTCTTCGTCTTGATGACCTTCACTTTCGCTTCTTCCCCTGGTAAGCCTCTTGGTACGAAAAGGGTATAGCCGTCGACCTTCGCTACACCTGCGCCATCATGGGACAGGTCCTGGAACGTGACGTTCACGATATCGTTTTTTTGGACGGGTAAATCTTTTTTGGACATTTCTTTTCCTTCTTCCGCTCGTAAAATTCTTATCTGATTGTAGCACAAGAAGTACATCGTAAACAAAAGGAGATATTCGGGCATACTGGAGTGTAACCAAACATGTGAGGTGAAGTATATGCAATTCATTACGGTTCCGTTGTTGATGGCGCTCGGGGGCTTTCTGTATGGACTGGCTCAAGGTGGTCTTCCAACAGCGATCAGCTATGCGCTAGGATTTTTCATCGGCGGATTCATGTATCGGGTGTTACGCCATTTGCTCGTAAATAATCTCAAAAACATCAGCCCTAAGCGATAATCGCTCAGGGCTGTTTTTACCTTTACAATGTTTCACACTTTAGAAGAGAACTGATTTTCTCTACCCATTCACCTTGTTTTATAAACAGAGTGATAGTAACTGTGGATTTTTTCTACGCTTGAAACAATATCATTAGGTAAATCATATTCTCCAACATACCTGACAATCCCTAATGTTGTAACCTTCTTATTAAGGGTTTCCTCCTGGACAGCAATTCTGAGCTTTTCTAATAACTCCAACATCGTGGTTAAGATGGGATCCCCCGAAGGATTGTGCTTTAGTATTGTTTTTTCACAGTCATCGATGAGTTTAATAAACGATGGATCACCTTTCATACATGCCTCCATTTCTATTTAACCTTCCCGGCATAATAATTCTTACCTTCTTCCGTAATCAAACAGCACTTGTTATTCTTCAAATCGAGGCATTAGCAACATACTATTTCCTGAAATAAGACTTACTTAAATCCCCATAAAGGTGTCTTCTTTTCATATATGTTCTCTACATCATGAATGGGGACAACTTTTTCAAACCACCCTGGTTCAATCTTTATAAATCCCAGTTTCTCTGCAGCTAAGCCATTCTCAACATGATGAATCTTATATTGATCACCAAATTGTTCTAATATGGTTATTGGTAATCTTTTATAAGTTCCTTTTGTGTTGATTGAGTAGGCTGTTTCAATTTCACTAAAAGATACTCTTTTTACATATCTATTGGGTGACACTTCTATAAAATCATTCTTCTGGTCAACAGCTTCATAAGAAATTAATATCATTATCTTTGCGTCATTATAGTCAGAATTCGCCTTATCGGCCTCATACTCCTTGCTATTGTATATAGCGTACCTTCCATTTTTAACATCCATTAAACCACCTCATTTCTAACAACCTCAGGAGTTTAAAAGAAGGAAGCACAATATAATGCTCCCTTAGCTGAATAACCTATGAATTCTTTAATCGCGCTCTTCGGAATCAAACATAAGCTCTCCATCTATCGAACAATTGATAAAGAGATGCTTTATCTGAATTTCCTTTCATAGCTTTAAGTAACATATTATAGATCAGGTTCCGTGCATTAAGGGTTTTCTTTGCTTTGAACCCCAATAAAACAGGTGAATTCACATGCGCAAGCGACTTCGGTTCTGAAACAAACCCCCAATGGATGCTGTTAAAATTGTGTGTAAATACCTCAGAAAAATAAATTGAAATATCCATAGCTAAAATAAGAGTACCGGTAGTTGGCTTATAAATATTTTCTTTAACATCATTTTTTAACCATTCAGGTACTTTTTCCATTTCCCTTTCTAATTCTTCTGAAGTCTTTTGGTTGGGTTCTATTTGCGATAGATACCACTCCCATAAAGGGATTAAGGACTGCGGAGAATAATCTAAGATGTCTTTATTATTGCTATTAGTGAGTGAGTATGCATCTTTCAAAAGATCCATTCTTTCCTGTATATTTCCCACATACCAATCGAAATGCCTTTGAGCTTCCTGTTTTGTCATTTCCTTAAACGGTATCACTTTAAAAGGTGGATCCATTAAAGGGTACTTCAAATTTAGTCCTCCTAAAGGAAACACTGTAAAAAGTGGTTTCCTTAGATGCAATCATCTATAGTTTATTAGAAGTATTCACTGTTCTCCACTTCATCTCTAAAAAGATAGGTGGGTAATAGATGGGGTTCATCCATTTATAGTCACCATCTTCTTGAAGATGACCGATCTGTGTTTGTTTTTCATCTCCTAGACGCATAGCCCATTCCAAACTCTCACTTACAACAACTTTACTTTGTTGTTCTACTAAATTTGTTGCTTCTTCAAAACTATAAATCTCTTGAGAGGTATCCATTGTTGGAACTGGCTTGGCAACCACATCTTCTTTCTCACTCTTCTCGGAATCCCAGACTTCTATAAAATCAAAACCCTTTAGACCAGATTCTAGAACTCGCTCTCTGAAAAGGTCAGATACAAAAACCTTTGTACTGAAGATTATTTTTTTCTCGTGATCAACAATTTTGAAGATATTTTCTTCTTTTATTACATCTTTTTGAAAGGCATATTTGGTGTACTCCATAATTTTCCCATTTCTAAATCTCTCTACTTCTGAATGCCTTTCATCAATACAATCTAGGACATTAATAACATTGATGGCATAATACTCTCTCTCCCCACTCTCTGTGAGTAAAGGCAGTAATTCCACATTTTCGTTTAATAATTCATTCAACACTCGGACAGCTTTTTCACTGAAAACAGGGTGTATAGAGAGTCCATCAGGAAAGTCACTTTCTACTCCATCTTTATACCTTTCAACTTGAATTGGAGTCCAATTTTGTTTCATCGGTTCCCCACGAAAATTATCACGAAAAATATCGCTAGCTTCCTCGTTTGAAAACGAAAGTACTTCATAATCACCAAATTCAACTGTTAACATCCATACTTTCACAGAACCCCTCACCTTCGAAATGATGCATCCTCTTTTGTTTGAAATAAATAAACAAAAGAGGATGTCAATTAATTATAATTAATAGCTGTGTAGTAGAATCTTAGAGGTTAAAAGTTCTTTTCTGATGACTTGTAATGTATCCTCAATTGCATCAGCAATTTCCTGTTCATTTCCTCCTAAGTTCCTATTTACTGTTTCTATTATTCTTTCATTTACATACTTGTAATAGCTTCTTAAATGATTTCCATTATGAGTAGCTATAAACATTCCGCCATCCCAATCCGGGTCGAAGTATTTCGAATAACCTGGAATGTTTGGAAGCCAAACGCCATTAGTAGCAGAATTTATCTTAATATTATATTTCGCTAAAAGATCTCTGGCTTCCTTTGTATATTTTGATCCAACTGGCACAATATGATGTGCTTGCCAGCTTTTGTCTCCGATTTTTTCTGGTTGTTTAATTCCCGCCTCCAGCAAGTTTTTACCAAGTCTTTGAGATGGTGTTCCAGAGGTAGTGTCGTCAACCGTTTTTCCAATAACATTATCTTTGTAGAAATATGGATCGATACAGTTTTCGTTATGGACAAGTATACCTAGGTCCGACACATAATACGTGTGGAATCCATCTACAGTAAAGTTATAGACAGTTGCTGGTTCTTCAATTTGATGGATTTGGTTGATCGGTAGGTATTTTCCGGTATGGGTCTCAATCCGATCTCCTACTTGTAGGTCACTGGTTTCCACCCACCCTTTACCGTCAATCCAGAATGGATGATCGGATGTCGTGGTAATGGTTTCATCAGCAATTTTCAGCTTATACGTTTCATCAACCTGATTTTCAAACAACCGGGTAACAGGTTTATGTGCAACTTCTCCTGTATCCGTATTCTTTGCTAGAACCAAATCACCAATTTCAATGTCTTCAATCGACTTCGTACCATCGTCTGTCATAATCTTGGTTCCTGCTGTGAAACAGTTACAAGCTACTTTCCACATCTGAAGGTAGTTATCCAGATCTTCAGAAGTCTTAATTCCAATAGCTTCAATGTGTGACGGTTTGAATCCTAAATCTGACAGCTTCGCCAGTTCATCCAACGTAAACCCTTGGTTTAACGCTTTCACAAAAGCGTTTGATTCAATACCGTTGTTGATCCAATGAGTCGCATAATTCTCCGGCATGATGTTATGGTCGGCTAGTCGGACCGCATCATCTAATGGGATGCCTTCATCGAGGATCTTTGTAATCTGGCTTCCTGTCAGCCCTCTGTCTGTCAGCTTTTGAAGATCGGAAAGTCCGTCTGTTCCGTATTCTTTCCCAGCACGCTCAATCAGTTCTTTGCTGACATTCGAATTCTGCAGCTTTTTAATTAGAGTATCTGCAGTGGAAAGGCTGTCTGTACCAGATTTTTCTACAACTTCTAGAACGAAGTCCTCTGAAAACTCGTTTGCAAGACGGTCGGCGATCTGTTTATTGGCAATCCTCTGAGACACCTTCTGATAAAGCTCTGTGACTGCTTTGTTCAGACCAGGGAATATTTTAGCTAGTACACTGCCCCCGATGGCCCCGGCAATACTCAGAATCGCTTCAGTGATGATCGCATCACCGGCCGACGAATCCCCATTGATGTAATACGCATACATATTGTTAAGCAGTTCGACCATGAAATAGATGGTCAGCGCTGCGAGTGCCACACCGAGTATACCGCCTAGAATTGTGCCTGAAGCGATGAGTGAGGCTGCTGATATGATCATGATGAAGTTATCGATCAAAGCGACTAACGCAGCGATGTCGACAGCAAGGCTTGTTGATCCACCTGCGGTTCCGCCACTGATCATATAACCGGCAGCTCCTGAATCTGGATCCATGACGATGAATCCTGTTCCACTCCAGTCATAGTACTGGATGTTCTCTTCAGGAATCGTGACAATCCGTCCCTGATTAACGGCATTGGAAATATCATTTTTGATTGTATTGCTTACTTTTAATTTCGGTAAGACTTCCGAAATGTTTTGCTTTGTCACCGTATGAATCGGTATCCCTCTGTTGTTCGCTTCCTCCAACACCTTAATGGTGGATACAGAAGGAATACCGAGGAATTGCTCATAAATGCCGTGTTCCATTGCCGATTCAATTGAGCCCTGGGCAAGCATAAAGGATAATTCATCCTGCTTTTCCCCTTTTTCACTCACGACCGAAACGACATTCCGGTCTACATCGATATACATGCCACCAGGAGCCACTCGAGCAGGACTCATGAACAGATAGCCGACATTCAAGTCATACCCTGTCATCGCTTCTGTCAGAAGTCGATTGGAGGATACTTCATATTGCTCAGCGATCAATTGTCTTGTTGTATCCAGCTGTCCGAAATACGTTTTCACGACTCCGTTCAGGATCTCTCCGATGGCTTCGTCTGTGTACATCGTCTCAGCTGTCACATTTTCTTTCAGTTGCTCAAGATTCGCTTCTACCTGTTCAAGTTCTGAAGCAGCGATTTTACCGTAGTTCAATCCTACTGCGTAAAATGCCCCTGCTTTTACCGGGTTCTTCACTTTTTCTGAAACCATTCCCGGTGCCTTGAATTCCATGACGAACTCTTGCGTATACGCCATCCCGACAGGCTTACCTGTAGCGACGTCTTTCCCATCCATTTTAAGGACAGGTGTTACCTTAATCATATAGACTGGGGTGTTAAAAATCCCGCCATATTCAGCGATGATTTGTTCATCTTCCTCTGTAGCAGGTACCCATGATAAGGTGATTCTCTTTCCGTACAAGTCAGCTGCACGTGCTTCATAGGAGAAGTCATATTCTCCAGGGAAATTGAATCCGAACGGATTTGCTCCACCGATGCTGAACTTCACGGATTCACTCATATCAGAGGAGACGGCGCTGTATTCATCCTGGATTGCAATTGTTTTGTACGGGAGCGTCAGAGGAAGGATGCCGAGCTTCTCTTCCTTGATTTCCCATCCACCGATCACTTCTTCCATGCTGGCTTCTTCCAGACCGTTCTCTTTGATGTAATCTTCAAGTTTTTCTGTTGCACCATTGATTTGTGTTTGGATGGCATTCATATCCACATTTGTAACGGTATTCAAGTCACCTGACTCTTCACCGCTGTTCTGTGTGATATCAAGCAATGCGTCTTTATCCAGTCCGGTAATCTCTTCAACATTGATTCCTTCTTGATACATGTTTTGCTTGAAACTTGGATCAAGTGGAACCCAGACCTTCTCACCTGTTCGATCACCTGCACCTCGGTAATCCTCATAAGGTACATATGCTTCGACCCAAGTATGTTCCATTCTTACGGCAGTGATTTTCCCTTGATCAATGACGGTTGCCATTGGAATACCGAGCGATGCGAGTGTTTCAACTGCATGCTTCGGATTTTCTACCCCCACCCAGCTCGTCACTTTTTCCATTGGGACTTCGACCGTACCGCTAACATAACGTGCCGGGATTTCTTTATAACGTAATAAAGAAATCAGCATCGACGCCTGGTCTACATCGTTCCCGCTCAATTGCTGCAACGTACCTGTGGCACCTTTTCGGGAACCGTAATAAGGCTCGAATTTCACATTGTTTCTGACAAATTCATAGATTTCCAATGCTGAATCCAGTGAATCTGCTGTTTCACGGATGTCTTCCGTGAAGGTTGTTTCCGTCGTTTCAGCTAGGTCTTCCTTGGCTGGCGCTTCGCCTTCAATGGAAGCAGCAGTTAGACTCGCTCCTTCAAGAGACGGCTCTTTTGCCTCAAGATTTACATCCCTGTTCGGAAGTGTATTCCCGATTGGAAATTCTGGGGCTTCTGGCGCCATCAGCTCTTTGATATCTGCTAGCTGAGCCCTGATTGCTTCTACATCCGTTTCCTGCAAATTCTTAAAGTCAGAGCCCTTCTTGTCAATTAACGTTTCCAAACCTGTCATAAGCTGATCCAGCTCGGCCATCTTCTCATTTAGCTCTGCTTCATATTCGGATAAACGTTCAATCGCTTTTTTGTGGTTTTTGACTTTGTCTTTGTGCTTGTTAAATTCTTGATCGATATCATTGCTGGACGTTTTAATCAACTTTTTCGCGTCTCTGATAAGGGATTTTAAAGTTTTAAGATCCTTTTTATCGAGTTGCTCGTCCATGTCTTCATAGTACTTGGAAAGCTCTTCTGCAAATTCCTCCAGCTCCGTCTTCGGAAGCTCTTTTCCCTTATCGAATCCTGCACCTAGTTGCAGAACCTTATCCTTCGACTTAAGGGTTTCTGCTACATAATGGGTAGGAAACCCGAACGAAAAGGAGACAGTGAACAATAACAGGATTGTGATATGTTTCATCCATCTTTTATATGATTTCTTCATGGTTACTCTCTACCTCCCATATACCATTGGGCTTGGAAAAGGCTCATCACATTCTCCAGGCTCCAACGCATTTGATCCTGGTCTGCCTTTTGCAATCCTTTGATGATTTCAGCAATGGCATTTTCCAGCTCAGTTACGGAGGTAGGTGGGTTGGATTCATACTGTTTTAACTGCTCCGCTAATGTTTTCAGAACACCCTTTGATTTAGAGCTTTCAATGTTTTGGATAGCAGTTTGAAGTAGTGTCTGTGCACTATCTTCCACTTGAATGAAAATCTCCTCATTTTGAAGGGCATGATAGTCACCTTGCTCCCAATAACCGTTTTCTGTGATGAATGAATACGTTCCAGCTTCAGAAGGCGTCGAAATCATATATCGCAGAACGGCTTCTTCATCCTGTTCCAATGTCTTTCTCCAAATCAAAGTGTCATTTTGTAACGTAAAATCAATCGGATCGATTACAGTAACCCCAGCTGGAATTTGCTCCGTAATCTTGGCGTCGATTGGTCCCGTCAGCGCCTTTACGCTCACTTCTATCAATTGCCCGTCACCTGGTGCAGGAGTGGATCTTTTCGGAGTTACTTTTTCGACGATCTTACCGACTAATGTTTCAGGTGCGATGCCTTCAAGCTGACGTACATCCAAACCAATATGGACAGCAGTACCCTTTCCATATTCATTGGCGATGACGACAGGTTTTGAGTTTCCATCGTTCAGTTCAGCCCACACTTCAGCAGTCGTCAAATCGTACCGTTGCCCTTTGCCTGTATACGTTCCTTTCATGTCTGCATATAGATTGGAAGTAACTGCTTTTCCGTTCGCATTAAAGCTTCCGTTCAGCTTTGCTCCAAATACATCTGAGACCTTCAAATCAGCCAGGTTGGCATTATTTGTGACGATCAACTGATGACCGTTATGGACCTTTGCTAACAGCTCTTGATCGGATAGACCAGTCAATGGCTGTTGAATATCTGTAATCAAGTACACGTTGTATTTGCTTGAACGAAGCTCTTTGATGAAATCATCTTTATTGGATACGACCTTCGAATAATCCGCTTTTTCTTTCAAGAGTGGCTGGATCCAACTGTTTTCATCTGCATTCTCTGTCCAAACAAGGATACGTGAGCCTTCTTTGATTTGTTTTTCAACATGAATCGGACTTCGTACTGTAAAGGAATTGCTTCCGATCGGTATGAGCTGTCCGTTTTCAAGCTGTGTACGCAGAACGACAAGATAGCTCCCTAACGGTAATCCGGCAGTCTCGTACGAATAGGCTCCTGAGTGCTTGCCACTCACATCTAGGCTGACTTTTTCATCGAATGTATGAATGACTTCTTCTGTGATTGGATCAACGATCAATACTTCTGCATTTATATTTTCAATCTTGCTGTTGCCGTCATTTTCAAGCGAATACGTGATCTCAGCTTGCTGACCGATGATAAGGTTTGATTTTTCAATCTCTATCTGTCCGATCAATCCTCGTCCGGTTGATGCCGAAGAGAGAATTTCAAACGTTATCTCATTAGATGTCTGGAATTCCGATCCATCCCAAACCTCTGTCTTGACTGTATAGACGCCTGGCACTGCCTGTCCGTTATCCCAAGAAAATGATCGGTCTAACGTTTGTTGTGCATTGATGAACGGGATCTGCTGTTCCTTTTCAAACAGGATTTCTTGATCAGCGTTCACAATGGTAGTCCGGACGATGAAATCATCGAAATTTTTGTTGATCGATTCATTATGGAGGCGATTGGTTATGATTACATCTTCTCCAGATGGATATTCAGCTTTATCCGTTGTAGTTGTTACCTTTAATCCTCCGAAAGGAACAATAGAAAATTGTGTCGTCGTTTCACTGACAATGATTCCTTCATCTTTCAACGTCACCTTGACCCCGTAATTTCCTGTATAAGTCGTTCCTGTATTCCAGGTCATTTCATAGGTAGAGGTTCCTTTTGCTTCAAGAGCATCGATGGCATACATACCAGCATGTTCAACAAAAGACCCGTCCTCATCGACAATGTCGACTGTTGCAGTCAATTGTCTTTCTTCTTCGGTATTGTTTTGGACTTCTATACCGATTTGAATATCTTCATTCGCGGTGTAGGTCGTTTGATCAAGTTGTATGGTCGTCTCTAAAGAATCCGTCACGCTGACTTGAAGATTCTCTAACGGTATATTCTTCTGCTCACCGCTTGAGTCCGTATAATCCAGATGTGTATTCTTCGTCACATCAACGGTTTCACCCGGTACAAATGATTGGCCATTCATAGCTAGTGAAATCTGTTCGATTTGGTTCATGACAATGAGGCTGTAATCCCATTCAACCGTCGTCGTTCCATTTTCGTTGTCCAAGACTCTGGTCGGTACTGGACTGGATTCTGCTGAATCAATCGAAATAGAACTTGGCAGAGTGGTGGACAGGGTCACATTTTTCCCTGCCAGGTTGAAGATTTCTCCCCCTATTTCATCCATCATTTGTTCCAGTTCTTCTGGAGTCGGGCTATAACGATAGGTTCCTCCTGTCGCAGTTGCGATCGTCTCCATGAGATATTGATCGACTCCTGAACCCAGGCCGATTGTATGGATGGTAATCCCTGCTTCTGCGGCTCTTTCTGCTTCTCTTATTGCGTAATAACGCGACGATTCTCCGTCTGAAAGCAGAACGATGACTTTTTCACGATCAGGGTTGCTTTCATCATTGTAAAGACTTCTTGCCTTGCTTATACCGGAATGGATCGATGTTCCGCCGGAAGCATAGGCACGATTGATTGCTGTCTTTAACAATTCCTTATCTGACGTGAAATTCTGAATTAAGGACGCCCAATAATTAAAGAAGATGACAGCGCCACGATCTTCAGATTGAATCAATTCCACCATCTTTTTTGCAGCTTTCTTTGTTTGTGTAACAGATCCAGACATACTTCCAGATACGTCCATTACAAATGTCATATCTATAGGTGTACGTTCTGGCTGATCAGGTGAGCCAAGTCCTTTAAGTATGTAAGATGCGGTGATGTTGTCAGAACCAGGTGTCACAAATTTTTTATCCAAGAATTGTTCCGCTTCCACTCTTGTTGGCGGTGGTGGTGGCTGGACTTCGAATTCCTTTGTCGTTTCTACGATAAGCTGGTCTTTTTCATAGATGAATGTCTTGATGGTATATTTGGCAGCTTCCTCTACGTTTGGCTGGAACACCAGCATGTTCGTATTTACGATTGGCTTATCCACTTTGCAGATGATGTTCTTCTCTTCTGAAGCAATCAGCTCACCTGCTGGATCATAAACTTCTACCCTTTGGCGAACTTCTCCATCAATATTGCTGGATTGAAGGAGTGAGACTTGGACATTCACGTCTTCAGGCTTACCGACTGTCGTATTTTCAGGAGACAACTGAATCGTTGCGTTTTCGATTTTGAATGTCGGTAGGACTGTAATTGGCTTTTTACTCGTTGCGGCAATCTTCCCAGTTTGTTTATCCTTGATTTGTACGATTACCTTATACTCCCCAGGTGCGTGATCTCTGACTTCCCAACGCAATTCCTCTTCCACATTGACCGCTTCAATGTCTCCACCAGGTGTTTCAATAAATGCAAGAACTTGTACATTCCCGGAGGCGGAATCGTAATTTGGTTTGATCAGCATGGTTTCATAAGCAGAGAATTCGGTGGCTGGAATCTTATCTGTTTCTGAAATCTTATATAGTTCGATATCTGAAATGGATACACTTGTAGCTTCAAGGTAAGATTTCAAAGATTGCAGTGCTAACAAGGTCAGATACGGATCGTCTTCCCAACTCCCGTTTTCTTTTTGAACGGAAAGGACCTTTTCATGCACCCGATTCACTGGCTGAAGGCCATCGGTTTGTAAAATAGCCTGATAGGCTGTCAGGGTCCGTTGGAAAGCGACACCTTCCATTCCCATAGTCTGATCTTCTTGTTGCAAAGAAAGAAGATAATCACCAGCATGCTTGAGAGAGGCTAAGATTTCTTTCGAGGTTGAACCGCTGGTTACGAGATAATCATTAAGAAGTAGAATGGTTCGTGAGGTGACGATGGCATTGCCTGGTCCTTTTTGATTGAAAGCCCAGCTGCCATCTTCAAGTTGTTCATTCAAGAGGTAGGTAATTGCTTTCTGAATTGAAGCATCATTACCTTCTATGTTGTTGATGAGTTCATTAAGTACTAAAACTGTGTCAAAAACATCACTTTCATATCCTTCCGCAGCTCCCCAACCCCCATCAGGATTTTGTGAGTTTAGGAGTTTGCGAATTGAGTTCTGGCGAGATTCACTATCTTTAATAAACGGGAGAGTTCTCACCATGAAATCGTTGTTAGGATATTCCTGACTTTCTAGCCAGGCTGATGCTTTTGTTAGTGCTCCTTCGTCGATTGAATAGGATTGAAGGTATTTTGCAATTTCAGAGGTGTTCCTTATTTTTTCGGCAGGAGCAGTACCCCAATTACCTTCTTCGTTTTGGTTCTCGATCAACCAGCTTTCTGCCTGTGTAATCACCTGTTCAACTGCTTCACTATCTGAAGCTGATACAGATGCTGTCATCCCTTCAGTCATGTTTTGCTGTTGAGCTTGTCCCATAGATGGAAACACAGTAAAGAAAATCAAATTACAAATTACTGCATAAAGTAATACTCTTTTACTGTACAACTGTTTAAAATTGAACACATTATATCCCTCCTTGTCATTTTTTCAATTTTAATATCGACCCTAAGAACCACTATCGAATGAGAACAAAGAACCATTTAATGGATTTATTTGTAATTTATAAGATTTTTTTCAAGTAATCTGGGTGTAAAGGCTATTCTAGTTAATAGAAACAAAGGGTCATAGTGCCTAGAACTAGAACTGCGTGGAATACGTTTTCTCATTTACAATTATATTGGGTATATAACCTTACCCCTGTAATGATTTTTTTGAAAAGATTTGAGGTGGAATTGTGAAGTGGTTAATGGGGTGGGCTCGTAAAAACGATAAAAAAAGCAAGCCCGAAGCGTTGACCGCTCAGGGCTTGTTTACGTTATAGCATAATCAAGATTTGGTCTGTGGTTTTTAACTTAGTCGAGGGTTTGATTGGTCGGTTGTTGATCTGGATCGTTCCTTCCTGGATGCGTTTGTTGATTTCCGTACGGCTCCATTCATCGATTTGTTTGGCAATCGTTTTATCGATTCGGAAGTTTCCTTCGACTTCAGATAACTCTATCTGGACTTGTTCAATCCCTTTATCCGCATATTCTTCAATAGGGATCTTACATACTTCGTTGGTTGCTTCTTTCTCCTCTTCCACCACTCTTGCGTGGCCGGTATAGGCCTGGTAGATCTCCAGCTTCTTGTTCCATGTATGGTTCTTTTCACATTTATAGATGGCGAACCGGTAGATGTTCTTTCCATTCGCGTTATGGCGGCGGATCATCGTGTCCGTGAACTGGACTGTCTTTCCACAGTTGCTGCAATGTTTTTCAATCGTCATATCTTGTGCCTCTTGAAGAGACCATGTCATTTGTACGTTCTGCATTTCCTTCACCTCGTTTTAGATGTAAGGAAACGTAACGCTTCTATTTGGACACCTTGCAGTATGAAGTTTTTTGAGCAATATAAAAAGGTTCCCCGAATAAGGGAACCTCAGAATCTGTACATGCTGCAGATTTCGGTTACGTTCCTTTGTAATGGGTTTGAGACAGACCGCTCCCGTTCAGCACGCCTTCAAAAAAGCTGCTTCGGTAAGCGTCTATATCCAAAATGTGTTCCATTACAAAGTAGTTGTTGGCATACAGGTAACCTGAAATCCTTTCTTCCAAATAGATTAACCTCAGTTTACTAGATTGTTCCAGTTTTGGCAATATGGTTTACGCCATCACATTCCCTTCAGCTGGGATCGGGTTTTCTTTCAGGATGCGTGCCATGTGCATAAGATTATGGGTCATCGTTTTGACATTGTTTTGTGTAAAGTCGTTATCGCGTCCTGCTTCCATATAAGACGGACCAGGACCCGCTTCTCCAACCCAATAGGTATCCACGTTCGGTGGTATCGTGAAACCGATGTGAGATAACGCATATAAAATCGAGCGGGCGGCGTTCTTCGCACCGTCTTCGTTTCCGGTGATGACGACGCCTCCGACTTTGTTGTAGTAAACCGCTTGTCCTTTTTCATTCGTATGATTGCTTGCGCCGTAAAGGCGTTCGATTGCGTGTGCCGCGATACTGCTCTTTTCACCTAACCAGAGCGGCGTTCCGATGATCAGGATGTCGGCTGCTTTCACTTTTTCATAGATTTCAGGCCAGTCATCCCCTTCGCCCGTGTTGTCGGTGATGCCGTAGCCGATGTTGTAATCCGCCAGCCGGACAATATCGTAGGTCACATCGTGATCCTTGAAGATCTTCAGGGATTCATCGATCAAGGCTTGAGTGTGGGACGTTTCATCGCTTTTCTTCAAAGAACAATTGAGTACGACAGTATGTAGTTGCAAGAATGATCTCCTCCTTTAACTTCGTATAGGGTTCATTCCCTTAATCCGAATACATTAATCCTCGGCTCAGTATGGTAAAATGTGGGCAACACATGGCATGGAGGTGTTGGGTTGATGCGCATGAGTTGGCAGATAGTTGTTTCGGCGTTGGTTCTTTTGATGGTCGGCTGTACGGCGGAGGAAACGATGGAGAAGAAGGTCGTTTTACCAGAAGATGCTCCTGACTTTGTAAAAGTGGAAGATATTGAAGCAATCGACTGGGACCGAACAGCAAGTGAATTCGGAGACCGGGGCATGATTGGAAATGAGGGTAAGACTGGGATCATTGGTGCTGATATGCCCGTTTTGGAAGGTCAGAAATGGATGTGGCACTTGTGGGATGTATCACCAGGTGAAGAAATGACAGTGGTCGGTGTACATAAAGATACAAAATCCGTTGAGAAAGTACTGACGAATCCTTCGAAAGAGACCTACTGGTCGTTGGAACTAGCTGGGCCGAATAACGGTGCTGATGTTCATCGACCTTCGAATGTACGTGTATCGAAAGAAGGGAAATGGGCTTTCCTCGTCTATGTGAATGGAGAATTGCACGACGTTGTGGTGAAGGAAGTATAAAACGCCCTGGATTCAATCCAGAGCGTTTTTCCTATTTAAGATCTGATCCACGAACACTTTCTTTCCATCAGTATAAGCTTTTTCGTTTGTCGGGTACTGTTGTGCAAGCTGTTGTTTATGTATCTCGTATTCTTTGGCTGTCTCTGGGTTCTCGTTCAAGTAATCTCGGAAAAAGGTATGCTCCTGCCACCAGCTCCCATTGTGTTCAACAACGTGGAGGATGTGGGTTTTGGTGAGATTCTCGAGACTTGAGAACTTCGCGAAAACCACCTTCCCCTCTAGAATGACCTTTTTCAAACGGTAGTAGCCGTTTTCTTTCAGCTTGTCCTCATCAAACTTTTCTACATCACTCATAGATTCTACACCAACAAGAATATCGATGATCGGCTTTGCTTCTATGCCATTGATGGCAGTGCTCCCCATATGCTGAATGTCAGTGGTATGTTCTCCTATGATGGAATCGAGCAGTTCTTTTTCTTTTAAAAATAACGCTTTCCAATCTGAATCGTGCGATGCTAAAACGACCTCTCCTTTATTCACTCCGAGCACAAAATCCCTCCCGTACTTTTTCGCATCACTCTAATCTACAGGGTTCTAGAAAAAACTTCACAGTCCTTCTTTTTAACTTTCCGTTGACACGGTCTTCATCGGCGTATAAAATGTGTCTTAATATTTTTTAATGCAAAATAATATAAACCCGCTCGTATAATATTGGAAATATGGTCCAAAAGTTTCTACCAAACTACCGTAAATGGTTTGACTACGAGAATGAAGGTCGGAGTCCTGTGCGTAAATAGTCTGCGATCCTCCTTCTCTATGTCAAACCCTAGGTATCTAGGGTTTTTATTTTTCTGGGAGGGGTCATTATGAAACAGAATAGAGATCAATTGAAAAAACGGATTGCCGTTGCAAGTGGGCAAATGCCTGCAGATACAGTTATTAAAAATGGAAGGATCATAGATGTCTTCAACCTTGAAGTCATTAAAGGGGATATTGCAATCGCTGACGGTATGTTCGTCGGCATCGGGTCGTACGAGGGCAAACAGATCATTGATGCGGAAAACCGTTATGTTTGTCCTTCGTTTATTGATGGTCATGTACATATCGAGTCGTCCATGGTGACACCGGCTGAATTCAGCAAAGTCGTCCTTCCCCATGGTGTTACGACTGTCATCACAGATCCGCATGAGATCGCCAATGTCTCAGGTGAAGAGGGTATCCGCTTTATGCTGGAGAACTCCGAGGGTCTTCCCCTGGACGTCTATTTCATGCTTCCTTCCTGTGTCCCTGCAACGTCTGTTGAGAATTCAGGAGCAAAATTGTCGGCGAATGATCTGGAGCCTTTTTACAATCATAAAAGGGTGCTCGGTTTGGCCGAGGTGATGGACTATCCAGCGTTACGCTCTGGCGCTGATACGATGGTCGATAAGCTTGTAATGACCTCTCAGCACACGGGCCAAATGGATGGTCACTTAGCCGGTCTGGATACGGACGCCATCAATGTCTATAAGGCTGCCGGGATTGGAACGGATCATGAATGCAATACAGTCGAGGATGCAATAGAAAGGTTACGGCGCGGGATGTATCTGTTGATCCGTGAAGGATCGGTTGCAAAAGACCTGAAGTCACTAATTCCTGTCGTGACTCCGAACAATGCCCGCCGTTGTCTCTTTTGTACGGATGATAAGCACCTGGACGATCTCATGGTGGAAGGTAGCATCGACCATAACGTTCGTTTAGCAATTGAGTGTGGGTTGGATCCGCTGATGGCGATCCAGATGGCCTCACTGAACGCCGCCGAATGTTACGGATTGAAGCAGAAAGGTGCGATAGCGCCAGGATATGAAGCAGACTTTTTACTATTGGATGATCTGGATTCTATCACGATAAAAGAAGTCTATAAGTCAGGGCAGCTGGTAGCACGTGATGGAGAGTATGTTGGAGATCTACAGGAAAAAGCAGAGCCAAGTTCTGAGCTGCAAAACACAGTGAGGATTCCAAGTTTAGATGAAGCCGACCTGCAGATCCCTATTCGGGATGATGGTACTGCGAATATCATTGGAATCATTCCGAATCAATTGAACACCACCCACCTTCAGGAGTCGGTTGAAATTGAGGATGGACAGTTTACATCTTCTCTGGAAAAAGATCAGCAAAAGTTGGTGGTCGTAGAACGACATAAGAACACAGGGAATGTGGGATTAGGAATCGTAAAAGGATTTGGATTGAAGAGTGGCGCAATCGCGACCACCATTGCACATGACTCCCATAACATTGTTGCAACGGGAACGAACGACGGAGATATCCTTAGAGCGATTCAAGCTCTACAGGAGATAAGAGGCGGGCTTGTCGTGGTTAAAGATGGTGATGTGGTGGCATCGCTCTCTTTGCCAATTTCAGGCTTGATGTCGGGTGAAGGATATCGTTCGATGGCTACCGGTCTCCAACAATTGAAGCAATCACTCGTGGATGTTGGATTTGAAGGTGGATTCAATCCATTCCTGACCCTATCCTTCCTGACACTGCCCGTCATTCCAGCCTTGAAACTGACAGACCTCGGACTCTTCGATGTGAACCAGTTTAAGCACATAAAAGTGTGAGTGCCAGGTACGACAATTTACCCCTTGCGCCACAAGGAATTGAAAAAAGTGCCTGGCACCGATTTCGACTCGTTGATACAACTGAGTTTGTGATCGGTGCCAGGCACTTCATTTTGTTTTAGAGTCGGTTGTTGACGGTTGTGGCGAACTTGTCGGGTTCTTCATCCATGATTTGTGTAAAGGTGAATTGATCCCCTTCCACCTTCAGATAATACCGCTTAGTAAATAGGCGTCTTTCTAGTTTGAATGTGTGTACATCCTGATAGGGGAAGAGTTCTGTGTACTCGCCGCCTTCCACATTTGCATCACTGATAAAGATAAGGCGTAAAGTAGTTGCTGCGAGCAATCCCGGACGTGGTACCTTGCTGTAATGGTAGACGTTGATGGAACAACGAATCGTCAATAAGATCTGTTCGTCTTCAACTAGTAGCTTTTCGATTGAATTTACAGTAGCATGCATGAAATCGCTCCTGACATTCTGTTTGTACTTATTACGAATCAATCCAAGAAAAGTTCCCTTTCATACTCACTTAAGCGGCACTGTGATTGAGTCTTCCAACGGTTCAATAGCTTCATACTCTGTAATGTGCAGGGACGAGTCCCCTTGCAGAACACCATCAAAACGAAGTTTTAAAACTTTGAGCAAACCATCTTCTGTCTCTTGATAGGATGGCGCATCGACTGATTCTAATGAAATCGAGCGTTCATCCCCGACTAGTTCTGCTTCCAGTACACTGAAACTCTCATCTGCGGTTAGAGTAATTTCGGTTTTTCCGTCCACTTCTTTACTCTGATTAACAGACACTTTTTGATTTCCTATCTGATATGAGCCTGGTTTTACCGGAATCTTCGTATCGGAAGAATAGGTAGTCAAAGCACCATCGAGATAAATCAACAACTCTTCCACATCACTTAATGGGTCGAACTCAACGTTGAATGTATAACCGAGCAACCCTGAAGAAGTCCCTTGTCCTTGCTTCCGTATAGTGTTTCCATCGGCTTTAAGGCGGACTTCAAATCCATCGGAGATCATCCCACTGTTCCATGCCTCTTCGTCTTTTACGTGAATTTTTCCAGTCAAGACAGTTTGGGTAGGTGTTGCCACCAAATCCTTAAAAACGAAGTCTGCACTGTCTGTCTCGATGGTCTCGTTGATCTTCTGCTTATACTTCGTCATCATCGCTTTCGAACGATCAATTTCAAAAGGAATCTCCACAGTAGTCCCAGGTTGATTATCCATGTGTAAATGAAAAGTCAATTCTTTCGCAAACGGATTCGGAGGCTTATACGATTGGGTAATTGTCACGGTTGTATTGTCCTCGCTTGTCATGGCTGTGCCCGAAGTTTCTCTGGTCTCAACAAGGAAACCGTCTATCGTAGCCCTTGTGCTGGAGTAGAGCTCATCAGCATTTTTATTAAGGTCATAAAGCGTGTAGAAGAGAATCAGTTGATTATCATCCAGCATCAAGCCATCGAGCGTGACCTTTCCTCCGTTCAGAAGTTCCGCACTTTTTCCGATGACCTGCCCTTTCCCTTGTTCGTTTAGCTCGCTCAGTGAGTCAGTGAGGATCTCATCATACCCAAGAATTTTCTTTCCGTAATAAGCAATCGTATCGAATTGGTAGGTGAAAAAGAATACAAAGATGAATGAAGCAGCAAGAAGGAAACCTTTTTTCCATTGATTGTTCCGTTTTGGTGGTGTCTCGTTCAACTTCTGACGAAGACGTGTTTCAAAAGAATCTGGCGCTTTCAAGGAGCGCATTTCTTCTCCATCTTCTTTCAGTTTCTTTTCAATTTCCTTCATAGGTATTCACCTCCCAATAATTCTTTCAGCTTCTTGAGACCGGTTGAAATCCTGGATTTGACCGTGCCAAGAGGGACTTTCGTGATCTGCGCAATGGTTTCATAATCATAATCCAGCCAGTATCTTAACTGAATCGCTTCCTTCTGGTCGTGATTCAAACGTTCTAAGTGGGTTTTCACGTCCAACTTGTAGATGGCAGTGTCTCCTTCTTTATTTAGGAATGATTCGGGCGTATTTTCCATGACCGTTACCTTTTTCCGTTTCCTTAATGTATCGTGACACTGGTTGACGAGAATCGTTTTGCTCCAGCTATAAAAGGATGCTCGTTTTTTCAGTTTGTTGATTTTTTCATAAAGGATGACGATCATGTCCTCTAACGCATCCATGGCGTCTTCTTCATGTCTTAAGTAGCTATAGGCAAGCCGATAATACTCATCTTTTCTGGCAAACACCAACTGTAACAGTGCTTCTTTATCCCCTCTTTGTGCTCGACGCACCAACTTATCGATCTCCAATGGCTCTCCCCCACTTTCTTACCTGTTAGAGTCGTGAACCCCACAAAAAGTTCATTCTTATTTATGATTTTTTTAAGCATCACTTAGAAGTGCCAGGCACCTTTTTAGAAGCCCTGATATTCAAGGAATCCTAAATGGTACCTGGCACCGATGAATTTTAATTAAACGTTTGTTTGATTTTACAAATGTTGATAGGACAGTGGTTTAGGTCATTTAATCAAATGTTTGTTTGAAATGTTGAGAAAGATGTCGATGGCCTTATTAAGCTTTTTTATATGTACTCATCATACCTTTTAACACATTTGTGGGTATCGGTTTCCCTTTTACCCAATCCTGGAATTTGAGCTCCAATGTCTCACCTTTCGCAACTTTGGTCAAGAGACGGTCTTCGTCAAACAGGTAAGCGAAGGTATGTAGTGTTCCGAAGAACTGCTCATAGTCTTCAAAGAACATCGGTGATTCTGGATCACTGAACCACTTGAAGACCTCTTCCCCATCTGCATGCTTCGTATCAATTGCTTCTTGTCTCGCTTTTGAATGGCCGAGCCGCTCTCGGTTGAAATGGCTCATTCCGGCATCCTGAAAGTGGTTCGTACATGCTAACGCCTCTTCTCCTGAGCGAACCACTACTTTTTCCGGTGCCGTTTCCACAACCGCATGATTTCCGTTTTGGTCCCCGATGGAATAATTGTAGGAGCAAGCGTGTGGGAGCTCTTTCAACAACTGGATACAGTCATCCGTCGATTTACACAGGTCCGCCATCATCCGGACGATTGTACTGCTCATAAACCCCGTCACCTGGTTCGCGTTGTTCACAAAGTGAAGAGCAGTCGCCACGCCATGCTCGTTGACGCTCTCATGACGTCCCATCTGGTGAAGGGTATATCCAGCACTTGCAGCAGCCTCCGTCGGCTGGCTGAAAACGAGCTGATGATCATAAATCGCAGGAGAAAAATCATAGTTCCGTACCAGATAATCCTGAGTGACTTTGGAAGAACAGCCGATGGCTTCCAGCTTCGGTAAGTCGTATCCGCTGAACAAGCGCAAAGCTCTCTCGAAGGACATCTCAAGTGCATCTCCTAAGCCTTGAATCTCATCTAGTAAATGTGGAGCGAAGCTTTTGAAAACCGCTGTTGTCTCGTTCACATCAAACGGCACGTGCATAAAGTCTTTCATCCAATATAGACTCTTTGGATCCAACTGCTTCCCCTGATTATAGCCAATCTGATACGCACTGCCTCTAAACTCCAACACCTTTACCTCGAAATTCCCCAAAACTGACGCCCCCTTATGGTATACTTTTCCATCAGTTTACCATAAAAGTACCTGGCACCGATTAGAAATGCTTGATTATCAAGGCTTCTAAATCGGTGCCAGGTACGGAATCTACGTTCAATCAAACGTTTGTTTGAAGTGCGTTTAAATTTGTCGAATGGCTCTACTCATCTTTCCGGTCTACGTAAAGGGAGCCATCTTTTTGCACCTCAGCGTAAAACACTTCCCCTGGTGAGGTGATGTCCACTTTCCGTAATTGCTGCTCCAACCATAGAACATTCAGGTTCAGTTTGGCTAAGTTCTCCTCGGACACTTCTCCATCAGAAATGACTTCTGTGCCGATTGGAATGACTTTCTTTGAACTCATCAAATTCAGGTCTGCCTTGGTCACCGTCTGCTTTTGCTCTTTTTTCATAACCGATAACGTTCCGTCCGTTTCGAAGATCGCATAATCTACATCGGCCAGGCTGAACACGTTTTTCGATCGTAGCATCATATTCAATGAATCCATGTCCAACCGGGCACTCGACATGGCTCCTTCTACAATCTTTCCTCCTTTAATGACGATGAGCGAATCTCCGTTCAGTAGCTTCCGGGATGATTGGAATTTGAGATTGAGATATCCAATGGCTACTGTGAACAGTGACCATCCTACAAGCCCATATAGCCCATTCCTTATACTGAGTGCATTGTCGGCTGCCAAAGACCCAGCGATGTTTCCGATCGCCACCGCAGACACAAAGTTATGGAAAGTGATCTGGCTCAGTTCTTTCCGTCCCATCAACCGCGTTAGTATCAGTAAAGCGACGAAAGACAGCACTAACCGAATCGATAATTCATAGAGGCTCATTTCTATCCGACCTTTCATAGTCATTATCGTTAATGTAACCTACTTTCCTACGAATAATGTTCGATACGAGGTTTAAGAAGGTATATAATGTCAATAAGAGGAGGTTTTGAGTATGGACTTTTTTGGTGCAGGGTTTCTTTTCTGGGGTTGTATCATCGCATCGCTAGTTATCTTGATCTACTCCATCACGAAGCGAGACTATTCTTATACCATGATTAGCGGGTTTATCCTGTTTCCCGCGACCCTTTACTTCCTTGGCTCACCCACTCTTTGGTGGATTGCACTCTTTCCATTCCTAATATTCAGCTTAGCCACATACATAAAAAGAAAAAGCAGCGTCTAGGAGGCTTTCATTATGACCGATATTGTTCTGTTGGTTGCCATCAGTTTCAGTTGGATCATTTTCAGTTGGCTGGTCATTTATTTTCACAAAAAAATGCAATGGTATATCCTCCCCTATTCCGTTTTCCAATTAGGTGCAACCCTTCTTGTATATAGCATCACTTTCGTCAAAGGATGGGCAGGCATAGCCTATGGCAGTATCGGACTGCTGATCATCAGCATTTCATTGTTTTTATTATTGATTGTAAAACTCTATTACCGCATGAAATATAAAGGCCTAATGGAAGAAACGGAATATATGTAGGCATGCTTTCAAGGTAAAAGTTCAATAAAAAAGAGTTGAATCCATAGTGGATCAACTCTTTTTTGCTTTAGTCGATATTCGTTTCGAAGCGATTTTTCGGGACGATCATCTGCAGGTGGTGTCTCAGGTTTACGAACTCCCCTGGTAAAAGCCCACCGTATTCCCCGTCGAGGTTCAGCTGCATCTTTTCATCCGTATGGATTTTCACGCGTCTCGCTTTTTCATAGATGACATGCTCATCTCGGATGTGGTCACCTTTGATAGCAAGGGTCGCCACGCGGATGAATTCAGCCAGGTTCGCTTTTTTCAAGATGACAAGGTCGAAGTACCCGTCGTTGAACTCAGACAGTGGTGCGAGTTTTTCAAAACCGCCGACCGAATTCGTATTCGCCACAAGGAATAACATAATATCGCCTTCGAACACTTTGTCATCGTACTCGATCTTGACGTTCGTCGGACGGATCGACGGCAGCATTTCCATCCCTTTCAGGTAATAGGCAAGCTGGCCAATCATCGTCTTCATCTGGCTCGGCACCGCATACGTCAACTCAGTCAGCTTACCGCCACCGGCGATGTTGACGAAGTATTTGCCATTTACGCGTCCGATATCAACCGGAATGTCGACGCCTTCACACAGCACGTTCACAGCCCCTTCAATCGTACGAGGGACGCCTAGGGCGCGTGCAAAGTCATTGGTCGTTCCTGCCGGGATGATGCCCATCTTCGGTCGGTTCGGAAGCTCGGCAATACCGTTGATGACTTCGTAGATCGTTCCGTCTCCCCCAGCTGCGATGACGAGATCGTACTCCCTCTCCACTGCTTTCGTTGCTGCTCTTGTTGCGTCACCTTCGTCGGCACAAGTGGCGTGAGTGGACGTTTCATAGCCTGCCTTCTCGAGTTTTTCGAGTATGTAAGGCAATTGACGTTTCACTTGTTCCCGCCCTGATGTCGGATTATAAATCAATCGTGCTCGTTTCATAAGGATCACCTTTTTTAACTTTCTATCTATCTGTTTACGTCATAGGCTCCAGTTTCGTGTCAGGTTTGTGCTAATTTTTTCTAACTCATCTTATTATAGTGACCTGTCATGCAAAATGCAAAGTCCTAATTTCACAGGACAAGCAGATTATTTTTCCAATCAGAAAGGAAGCCCGTTAATGGGGCTTCCCTGCACATTTCGTTATCGTTTGTCCATTTCTTCAACTAACAATTTGTTGACCATCGGCGGGTTCGCTTTCCCTTTCGTCGCCTTCATTACCTGGCCGACGAGGAAACCGAGTGCACGGTCTTTTCCGTTCTTGTAGTCTTCGATTGATTGTTCGTTTTCATCTAAAATGCCTGTCACGATCTTGCGAAGCTCACCTTCATCAGAGATTTGGACAAGTCCTTTCTCCTTAACGATGACTTCTGGGTCGCCACCGTTTTCAATGAGTTCCTTGAAGACTTTCTTCGCGATCTTAGAAGAGATCGTTCCTTTTTCAATCAGGTCGATCATTTTCGCGAGGCCATCTGGCGTTAACGCGACTTCGTCGATCTCCTTGTACTCTGCGTTCAAGTATGCGGACACTTCACCCATCATCCAGTTGGATGCGGCTTTCGCTTCTGCACCTTGTGCGAGCACTTCCTCAAAGAAATCGGACATTTTCTTCGACTGTGTTAAAACCATCGCGTCATAAGCAGGCAGCTTCATGTCTTCGATGTAGCGCTGCTTACGTACGTCCGGAAGCTCAGGGATTTCTGAGCGGACGCGTTCGATCCAATCTTCGTCGATGGAAAGACCAACGAGATCCGGCTCTGGGAAGTAACGATAGTCGTCAGATCCTTCTTTAACACGCATGAGGATCGTTTTCTTCGTTTGCTCATCAAAACGACGGGTCTCTTGCAGGATTTCTCCACCGCTAAGCAGTTCTTTTTCCTGACGGACTTGCTCGTGCGCAAGTCCTTTTTGAACGTTCGCAAAGGAGTTCAGGTTCTTCAGCTCTGCCTTCGTACCGAACTTCTCTTGTCCGACTGGACGGAGGGAGATGTTTGCGTCGCAACGCAATGAACCTTCTTCCATTTTACAATCGGAAACTTCCGTATATTGCAGGATCGCTTTCAATTTTTCCAAATAAGCGTATGCTTCTTCCGGCGTACGGATGTCCGGCTCGGATACGATCTCGACGAGCGGTGTTCCTTGACGATTCAAGTCCACAAGGGAGTGTGTGCCGTCGTCCGCGTGCATCGATTTACCAGCATCCTCTTCCATATGAAGACGCGTGATCCCGATTCTCTTTTTAACGCCATCAACTTCAATTTCAATCCATCCGTTTTGTCCGATCGGCTTATCAAATTGCGAGATCTGATACGCTTTCGGGTTGTCAGGATAGAAGTAGTTTTTACGGTCGAATTTCGTTTCGCGTGTGATTTCACAGTTCAGTGCCATCGCAGCGCGCATTGCGAAATCTACTGCTTGTTTGTTCACGACAGGTAGAACCCCTGGGTGTCCGAGACAGATCGGGCACACGTTCGTGTTCGGCGGTGCACCGAATTCTGTGGAACAGCTACAGAAGATCTTCGAGTTCGTTTTCAGTTCTGCGTGGACCTCAAGTCCAATGATCGTTTCAAAATGCATCTCTTCGTCCCCCCTTACAATTCCGGCTTGTTTTGATGATGGTCAGTCGCTTGCTCATAAGCGTGCGCTACGCGATAAACCGTGCTTTCATCAAATGCTTTTCCGATGATTTGTAGTCCGACTGGCAATCCGTTTGAAAGTCCGCATGGAACGGAGATCGCTGGTACGCCTGCAAGGTTCACAGGGATCGTCAGGATGTCGTTCGCATACATCGTCAATGGATCGTCGATTTTGGAACCGATTTTGAAGGCGGTCGTCGGCGTCGTCGGTCCAAGGATGACATCATATTTTTCAAAGACTTGGTCGAAGTCGTTCTTGATCAATGTACGTACTTTCTGAGCTTTCTTATAATATGCATCGTAAAAACCAGAGCTTAGCGCGAATGTTCCAAGCATGATTCGGCGTTTCACTTCGTCCCCGAACCCTTCGCTTCGCGTTTTGTTGTAAAGCTCAAGCAGGTTCTTCGCGTCTTCCGCTCTTACGCCGTAACGGACACCGTCAAAGCGTGCGAGGTTGGAGGATGCTTCGGATGAAGCGAGCAGGTAGTAAGTCGCTACACCATATTTGGAGTGAGGAAGGGATACTTCTTCCCACTCAGCACCCATGCCTTCTAAGACTTTGAGGGCTTCCATGATGCGGTTTCTGACTTCTTCATCTACACCTTCACCAATGTATTCCTTCGGTACAGCAATTTTGAGACCTTTTACATCGCCTGTGAGCGCTGATGTGTAGTCTTGCTTGTCCACGTTTGCAGATGTGGAGTCCATTGGGTCGTGACCTGCAATCGCTTGTAGCAAGAACGCATTGTCTTCAACCGTGTTCGTGATCGGTCCGATCTGGTCGAGTGAAGAAGCGAATGCCGTAAGTCCGAAACGGGATACGCGTCCGTATGTCGGTTTCAGTCCGACAACACCACAGAATGCAGCTGGTTGACGGATGGAACCACCTGTATCGGATCCTAATGAGAAAAAGACTTCTCCAGCAGCAACGGATGCTGCTGAACCACCAGATGATCCACCTGGTACATAGTCCGTGTTCCATGGGTTACGCGTTTTGAAAAATCCTGAGTTTTCGTTCGAGGATCCCATCGCGAATTCATCCATGTTCAATTTTCCGATTGTGACGGTTTCCGCTTCGTTCAGCTTCTGTACGACTGTCGCGTCATAGACCGGTACGAAGTTGTCTTGAAGCTTACTTCCGTTCGTCGTGCGGAGGCCTTTCGTCGAGATGTTGTCTTTGACTCCGATCGGTAGACCGAATAAGAGTCCGCGCATCTCGTCGGTCCCCATTTTACTATCAAGGAAGTTCGCCTGTTCGCGCGCCGCTTCTTCATTCAACGTCAAAAATGCTTTCACTTTCTCATCCACTTGGTGGATCCGAGAGAAGGAAGCATCAACGAGTTCACTGACTTTCATTTCTTTCTTATGTAAAGACTCGTGTAGCTCTGAGATCTTCTTATCAAATAATGACATCGTCCGTTTTCTCCCTCCCTACTCTAGAACTGCTGGAACTTTGATAAGTCCGTTCTGCTTGTCTGGTGTATTTTTGAGTGCTTCTTCGTTGTTGAGCCAAGGCTTCGTTTCATCCTCACGAAGAACATTCTTCATATCTAAAACGTGTGTGGTCGGTTCCACATTTTCTGTATCGAGTTCATTCAGCTGTTCGGCATAACCGATGATGTCGTCCAACTGTTTCGTAAACATGTCCGCTTCTTCATCTGTCATGTCCAGACGAGCAAGCTTCGCAACGTGCTTCACTTCTTCTTTCGAAATTCGAGACAAATCGTCCACCTCCAAAAAATCGTACGTATTGCAATATACTGATGATACCAAAAAGAACTGCAGAGAATCAACACAAGACCCAAACACACTCATGGCGTTTAATTCCAGGGAACTAGGATTCCACTTTGATTTCGCATCCCTCAGTCCACATTTCCGCTCTTTCGGGTTGTTTCTCTGCTTTTTCGAATCACTTCGTCGCACTTTCGCACCACTTCTTTGCTTTTTCGAACCGCTTCTCCGCTTTTTCGAACCGCTTCTCCGCTTTTTCGAACCGCTTCTTCGCTCTTTCGAACCACTTCTCCCTCTATTCGAACCGCTTCTCCACTCTTTCGAACCGCTTCTCCACTCTTTCGAACCACTTCTCACGCAAATGAAGTTTCATCAAGAACAAGGATCTGGATAACCGCCCGCCCCTTTAATTATTCGTCAGCTGTAAGGCGATCAACGTGGCAAGTTGAGTGATCCCTTCCGTATTTTCCCGGTCACTGAGTGTTGAGTAGCTGAGTCGGATCGATGGAGTTGGCGCATCGGTCACATAGCACGCGCTACCTGGTAAAAAAGAAATCGAGTGTCCTTTCGCTGCAACTTGCAAGGCTCCTACATCAACCGTCTCGGGTAGCTCCACCCACAGGTTCAATCCGCCTTTCGGAAGTTCATACTGCACTTTGCCTTCCAAATAGACTTCGAGAATTTCCGTCGTGATGTCCCTTCTGATCTGCAAGGCAATCCTGAGCTTCTCGAGATGGTCCTTCATCCGCTGCGTCCTCATGAACGGGAGGATCGCTTTCTGGTTCAACAAAGGGCTCCCGACGTCCATCGAAGCTTTCGAAATATACAAAGCTTCATATAGTGACTCGTCCGCAATTAACGCTCCGATCCGGATTCCCGGTGCCATCGTCTTACTGAACCCTTTCAGGAAAATACAATGCCCCGACGTATCAAAGTACTTGATTGGCTTCGGCGGCAGCATACCATCAAAGTACACTTCACTGAACGAATCATCCTCGACGATCAAGAAACCGTATGTTTCAGCAAGCTCGAGCAGTTCTTTCCGACGCTTCTCACTCATCGTCCGACCTGTCGGGTTCTGGAACGTCGGATTGACGTAAACGAGCTTCGGAGGAGCTACCTCGCATTGTTCCTCCAACACATCCATTCGCATTCCTTCTTCATCCATCGGGATCGGCAATATCGCATTCCCGCGGTTCATGAACGTATCAATTGCCGCCCCGTAACATGGACTTTCCACCGCCACCGTGTCTGTCGCGGTCAAAAACGTATTGGCCACAATGTTGATCCCCTGCTGGACACCGCTCGTAATCAGGATGTTCTCCGCTTCCGCCCTGTATCCGAGCTGATGTTCCAAATACTTTGTAACCTCACTTCTCAGCTCCTCATCCCCTTCCACCGGTCCATAAGTCGTTAAAATCATCGGGTTGTCATCGAGGATCTTCTTTGTCTGTTGCGCGAGAAAATGACTCGGCAACAGTCCAGGTGACACGACCGCTTTGGAAAAATCGTAATGGCTTTTCGTCCGGTTCACCAAATACTGAGACCGCTGAAGAAGCGTCGAGAAAACCTCCTGCTCATCACTTCCTTCTATAAACGGCTTCGTTTTGTGTTTACTTTTTACGAATGCCCCTTTTCCTTGAAGGATTTCGATATGTCCCTCTTCTTCCAACCGCTGATACACTTTGTTCACTGTGAGGTAATTGACCTTCAGTTCCGTTGACAGCTTCCGTAACGATGGCATTTTTTCACCGTCAGGCATAGATCCGGTCTGAATCCGGTTCAAAATCTGGTGGTAGATCTGCTGATGGATTGGCGTGGCGGATTCCTTTTGCACCACGAGCTTCATGATGACACCTCCTTTGCAATCTTTTTCTCTTACTCTTAGTAAACCTCACCGGCGAACCATTTTCAAGACTAAGTGTTATACATGAACACCAACTGTTATACACCTCAAGTTTTATACTTCTCTTACCGTTAAAAGGAGGTTTTCATATGATCTTTCTCAACTATTTGCTCGTATGTGTTATATTCGGCACCACTTTTCTGTTTATCAAAATTGGCATTGAAGCAGGAGCGACGCCGATCTTATCAGGTGGTGTCCGGTTCACCATCGCCGGTTTGCTCGTTCTTGCTTACTTCGCGATAAAACGAGACCAGGTGAAGCAAGCGTTACTCTCAAAACCACTGATTGTCGTGGGATTCTGCATTACGTTCATGACGTTCTCAACGTTATACTGGGCAGAGCAATTCATTACGTCTGGTCTTGCTGCGGTCCTGTCGGCTACCGGACCGATGATGATTCTGCTCATCCTAAGACAACGAAAAGAAGCTACGCTGGATTCTGTACAGATTCTCGGGCTCGGCATCGCACTCGTCGGTGTTCTTTTCATCTCATTACCCGGCTTTTCGAGCGCGATCTCATACATGTGGGTGATTGGTTGCATCGCGGTCTTAATTGGAGAATTCGGCTATGGATATGGCTCTGTTTTTTCAAAACGGTACTTTGCGACCGAGCATCGCTTCTCGCCTTTTCTTATGAATGGTGTGCAAATGTTCTACGGGGGACTAATGCTGATGGCTTTTTCTTTCATTGTGGAAAAACCAAGTTTCCCATCACTCGTTGCGAACCCGAACGCTCAGCTATCCATGCTTTACTTGATCCTCATCGGATCGATCGGTGGGCACGGGCTATACTATTGGCTCATCTCCAAGACGAATCCCGTCTTTCCGTCGACATGGTTGTATGTATCACCACTCATCGCCATTTTCGTAGGTTATCTGTTTTTAAAAGAAATGGTCACACCGTTGATGATATTAGGTGCGTTCTTCATCATATTCGGCGTGTTGTTATCCAACCGGCATTCGATTGTGAAGCTCGTACGGAACGGCGAAGTGACACGTTCAAATTTTTAACGATGTAAAAAAGGACCGATTTTTGCAGTTCGGTCCTTCTTTCTTACAGTATTCAAGTAACGATAAAGAAGATGAGCAATCCAATTAGAAAGATTGGGACAAGAACAACCAGTGCACTAAGCAAGATATTCCCTACTGCTTTCCATGAGGAGAACTGCTGAGCTTCAGCAATACTCTTAATGAGTATGATGATTCCCCATACCATTATTACAATATCAATAGCTCCAATAATAAAGAAAAGGGTAGTCATACCAGGATTGCTCCCAATCACGCCTAATTCTGACGTAAACATCTCACGCCCGAATATGAAGAGTTCGATAATCCAGATGATTAAACTTAGGATTGTAGGAACATACGCCCAAGCATAAGCAATCCTTATCTCCCTCTTACTTCCTGCTCCTCCGATCCATTTCCCCGTCCAGTGGATCAGAATGGCTCCTAGATGAATAGAAATGATTCCACCGATGGGACCTAAAATAATCGCTAAAAAAAGGATAGGCAATAGTGGCGTATCATCCCCCATTCCTGTTCCCGCAGCACGATTAAGTGTGCTTGTGATCCCTGCTATAACCGCAAGCAAATATATGTACTTGGTGCTTCCAGTGTCTAAAATCCTGCGGATAGTCTTACGTGGACTCGTCCAAATCGTCAAAAAAGCTTTGTTTAATACTGACTGATCCATCTTTTCCTCCTTTATATCACTTTCAGTACCAGGCACCATTTTTGAACCCCTAAGGCTCTAAGGACGAAAAATGGTGCCTGGTACTGATCTAAGATTCTCAGTTTAAATACCCAATATTTGGGTACAGTCAAACCATAAGCTTATTAATGGTATGAAAACAAAAAAGGACCGGCCCTTACAGGCCAGTCCTCGTCACTCTATATCGAATTAAACTTCGTCGACAACTTCGTCAAATTCGTTTTCGATTGTTTCTTTTGGTCCTTTACCCATCATACTTACGACCAAGATTGCAATAGTCGCAAGGATGAATCCTGGTACGATTTCGTAAAGGCTGAATGGAATGACTGCTGCAGATTGCTCTGCTCCTTCAGGTGGAGTAGATAGCATTTTCCAAACAACAACTGTTACAGCACCAGTAATGATACCAGCAAGCGCACCGTTACGCGTCATGCGCTTCCAGAATAGTGACAAGATGACAACAGGTCCGAATGCGGCACCGAATCCTGCCCAAGCATAACTAACAAGTGTCAATACTTTACTGTTCGGGTCGGATGCGATGAAGATTGCAATCAATGCAATTCCAAGTACGGCGAAACGGCCAATCCAAACGAGTTCTTTCTCGCTTGCATCTTTACGTAGGATCGCTTTGTAAAAGTCTTCTGCAAGAGCACTTGATGAAACAAGTAGCTGAGAGTCGACTGTACTCATGATCGCCGCTAGGATCGCTGCAAGTAAGATTCCAGATACCCAAGGGTTGAACAATACTTGCGTGAACAAGATGAATACTGTTTCAGCGTCTGCACCTTCAAGTGGGCTATCAGCAAAGTATGCGATACCCGCTAGACCAGTGAAGATGGCACCGAATAGTGAAATAACCATCCAACCGATTCCGATTACACGAGCTTTCGGAATGTCTTCTGGTGATCTTACCGCCATAAAACGAGTAAGGATGTGCGGTTGTCCAAAGTAACCCAGACCCCAGGCAAGTGATGACACGATTGCGAAGAATCCTGCTGCACCACCCATACCTGCCATGATGTCTACATATGCAGGGTCCATGTTACCGACCTGGTTGATCGTTTCATTCCAACCACCAAGTTCGTTAATGGCAACAATCGGTACGATGATCAATGCTAAGAACATCAAGATTCCTTGAATGAAGTCTGTCCAACTTACTGCGAGGAATCCTCCCAAGAACGTGTAAGAGATGATGACGATTGCACCAATCCAAAGTGCTGACGTATATGTCATATCAAATGAAGATTGGAATAGTTTCGCTCCTCCTACAAGTCCTGAAGCCGTATATACGGTAAAGAAGAATAGGATTACGATTGCTGAGATAACACGTAAAATTTTCGAGTTGTCACGGAAACGGTTCTCAAAGTAGTCCGGAATCGTGATGGAATCCTTTGAAACTTCCGTGTACGTACGAAGACGTTTCGCAACAAACTGCCAGTTCAAGTAAGCACCGACAGATAGACCGATTCCGATCCATGCTGCGCTCATTCCGCTTGCGTACATTGCACCTGGCAAACCGAGTAAGAGCCAGCCACTCATATCCGAGGCACCGGCACTGAGTGCTGCAACTCCCGGAGTCAGGCTTCTTCCACCAAGGACATAATCAGATAAGTTACTTGTTAGACGATAGGAAATGATTCCGATCGTCAACATGACGACTAGATAGATTATAAACGTTGTTAACGTAGGTAAATCCATGAATTAATTCTCTCCCTTCGATTCTACGAAATATGAAATGACTGATAGTATGACGACTAATGGCATGGGTACGAGTAACCAAAACCAAGTTGCTGCTGATAGACTGAATTCTTCCACGAGAGCACCTCCTGTACGTTTATATACAATCATTATGCAAAATGAAAACTTCCTCGCGATCCGCGATATTCCGCACTTGTTGTCACCATTAAAAACCATAACATAATATAATGTTAAGAACATTGTGATAATTATTAAATTACAAGTCGGATGTATATTTATTCAATTTAAATGGAAATGAAAGCCTTTTCTCGGGAATAATATAATATCTATTCAAAAAAATTTATGAAGATTAATTTAAGGATTTATTTACCAATTATCGTGATTTACAACATGTCATCCCTCCTATATTTTGCCCTAAACGTGAAAATTATTATGCAATAACACCTGCCGAAAGGCCTATTTTTAGCCGCTATACTTTTATATACCCACAAAAGCAAAATGAAACCCATTCATTTGGAAACTCCGAGAAGCGAGCAGTGCCAGGTACCAAAATGAACCCGTTGGCCCCCAACGGTTCTTTATTGGTACCTGGCACAGTTTTGCATCCTTACTCCTGCAAGGCTTCCCTGAGCGTACCTGGTACGCCCAAAGGGATGTCCAATCAAAAAACACCGCTGATCAGCGGTGTTTCTCATTTTAGTAGATGCATGTTTTATTCATTTCCCACATTTAAGAAGCTGTAGGAAGCTTCCGTTTCTTTGTACGTACATACTTTTTGGTCACTCGTGCAATCATCGGTGTTCCGATGATTGTAGGTAGGAACCAGAATAGGAGTACTGGTAGTTCATTCAGCACGGGAACCTTTTCAATGTTGACGACGATGGTCGCCGTTATGATACCTATGTAGGAGCCGAGCATGCCACCGATATGCAATCGCATCCAATTTTTCCACATCCGTTTTCGAGCAAGATAACCGATGAGTGCTAGCCCATAGGAAAACAGTGCGATGTAAAACAGATACGCGCTTTCATTCCAATTCCAGATTGACATGACGACTGCGGTGATAAATACCAACACATACGAACCGTGATAGACTTCCCCCAATAACGTATGCTTTCCCTTTCGTTTACGGGCTCGTGCTGCCAGCGCTCCGACAATGATACAGATCATCCCCGTAATGATATGTACAATCAAAAAATACTCCATCAACCTCACAACCCCTACTCTTTGTAAATATGGAACGTTTTTACATTACCATACATTAGGAGCTGTGAGACCCTCAAAACAGAATTTCACATAAAAAAGCCGAGGACGACCAAAACCTACCTAATATAAAAAACCCCCTCAACAAGTGAGGGGGTTCCGCATGTAAATCTATTCTTCTTACAATCCTTCAGACGTTGTCTTCGGTTGCATGTGTTGTACCAGGTAGTCTGGTCCTCCAGCTTTGGAGTCTGTACCGGACATGTTGAATCCACCGAATGGTTGGTATCCAACGATTGCACCTGTACAACCGCGGTTGAAGTAAAGGTTCCCAACATGGAAGTCTTCCTTCGCACGCTTGATCTTCTCACGGTCGTTCGTAAGAAGGGCACCTGTCAAACCGTACTCCGTGTTGTTTGCAATCTCAAGCAGGTGATCGAAGTCACGTGCTTTACTGAATGCTACAACTGGTCCGAAGATTTCTTCTTGCATGATGCGAGCTTTTGGATCTAGATCAGCAAAGATTGTTGGTTGGATGAAGTAACCTTTAGAGTCATCACCTTCACCACCAGCCATCAAGCGGCCTTCTTCTTTACCAACTTCGATATAGTCCATGATCTTGTCATATGCGCCTTTATCAATAACTGGTCCCATGTACGTGTTGTGGTCCATCGGGTTACCAGTAACGAGTTCTTTCGTCAATTTTACTGCGCGTTCCAATACTTCATCATAGATGTCTTGGTGGACGACTGCACGGGAACCAGCAGAACACTTCTGTCCAGCGAATCCGAATGCAGAGTATACGATTGATTGAGCAGCTAGATCAAGGTCAGCGTCAGCATCGACACATACTGTATCTTTTCCGCCCATCTCAACGATGACACGCTTCAACCATTTCTGGCCGTCTTGGATTTTCGCAGCGCGTTCCCAAATACGTGTACCGATGTCACGTGAACCTGTAAAGCTGACAAAACGTGTACGAGGGTGATCGACTAGATAGTCTCCCACTTCAGAACCGCTACCAGGCAAGTAGTTCAATACGCCTGCTGGCGTTCCAGCTTTCAACATCACGTCAGCAAACCAAGCTGCAACGACTGGTGTCGCACTTGCTGGCTTCAGGATGACAGTGTTACCCGTTACGATCGGTGCAACAGTTGTTCCAGCCATGATCGCAAATGGGAAGTTCCAAGGAGAAATCGTGATCCCTACTCCAAGTGGAATGTACTTGTATTGGTTGTGCTCAATTGGACGACTTTGGATCTGTTTACCGTCTTTAATTTCGAGCATTTGACGTCCATAATACTCTAGGAAGTCGATTGCTTCGGCTGTATCAGCGTCTGCTTCCTTCCACGGCTTACCTGCTTCTTTTACCAACAAAGCAGAGAATTCATGCTTACGGCGGCGAATTTCTGCAGCAGCACGGAATAGTACGTTTGCGCGCTCCTCAGGATCTACCTTGCGCCAAGTTTCAAAAGCTTTGTCCGCAGATTGCATTGCTTTTTCAGCAAGCTCCTGGTTCGCTTTGGAAACACGACCGATGACCTCTTCTTTATTTGCTGGATTGTAAGACACAATCTTCTCATCCGTAGAGACATATTCTCCGTTGATGATTAGGTCATAGTCTTTACCTAATAGTTCTTTCTCGACTTTTTTCAAAGCTTCTTCAAAAGCTTCACGATTTTCCTTAACGGAAAAATCGGTAAATGGCTCGTGTTTGTAAGGTACTACCATAAGATGAACCCCTCCAATTTCCCAATAGAGTAGTATTGAAAACGCATACATAGTTTTCAATTACAACCTCATTCTACCCTATTAAATCTCCGCTTTCAAACATTGAGGAATAGTCAGAATATTTTATTTAGCCTAGCCTAATATTTCTTCATTTTTCTCGTAAAATCTCCCGTTTTCACACTTTCACAAATGATGTTCCAAACAAAGGAAATTCGGGAATACAAAAACGTACAAGAATTCTTGCAAGGAGGGTCACCATGTCTGATGTCGACATCCTCATACCTGGCTATATCATTACATTTCTACTCATTTTCGCTCTTACACTCTTCTATGTGATCAAAAAACCCTATGTGTCGGTTCTCTTGATTCTGACCCTATTCGTTGTAGAAGAAGGCATCGTCACTGCGGTTTTCTTCAAGCTCGCCTTCCCGATCGGCAGCGGTATATTCGCGATCGCCTGGACTTACATCGGCTTGATCGGTATCGTAGTCGGCGTCATCATCCTATTGATTACGCTTTTGGTCAAAAGAAAAAATCCCTGAACCGCTATCGAACGGTTCAAGGATTCAATGAAATCAATAAATATGGACGACGGAGTCATCTTTCGATGGATCCGACACGATGAGGCTTTCCTGCTCATCGAGTGACGACTTGATGTTCACTTCGACAATCTCATCAGGGAAGTATTGCTTCACAAGATAATTTACATACTGCGTGAAGGATATAACCTCAGATTTCCCTTTGAACTGCATCGGAATTTCGATCGTCAGTTTCGAGATCTGGTCGTTTCGGTACAACGCTTCGCCGATTACACCGATATAGTTCGGGAAGTACTCTTTAATTTTACCTTCAAACTGGACGAACCGGTTGAAGTCCTCTCGATGATCTTCTTCCGCTTTGCCAGATGGGAAGAAGTAATACTTCTCATCGACGTCTTCCCAGTCCACTTTCGTCGAGCCGCCTTTCACGACAGCTTTTCCAAAGTAGTTCCCCGGTACGACTGAACCGTGCTCTTCCTCATAAAACAGGGAGATGACAATCGGTACATCCTGAAGTTCCGGATGCTGACGAAGCCTATTTACGACTTCCTGACCGGTTTTCGCCGCATACTTCTTCACGTCGTCCGCATCGAGTTTCTTGTCTCCCTTATGGATAAGGCCTTTCTCATCACGGACGGTGTAATAGTAAGTCGAGTTGAATGCCAACGCTAGCGATATGCCGCCCAGCTTGACGCTGTCTTTTCCACTGTCCTTAAGGTAGTTCTGCTCAAGGATATAAGAAAGGATCTTCGGATTGTTGCTGTGCATTTCTTTCTTTTGATCGACGCCGGCTTTTTCATACACCTCTTGGTCAAAGCCTGGGTTCAAGCCTTTTTGGATCAGGCCGGATCTTGCTTTCCCTTCTTTTTCACTCGAGCGCTTCAACCAGTTCCGGATCGTCGTCTTATCGAGGTACTGTCCTTCCTGGAAGTAGTAATCGTCGATTGCAAACGTACCCTTCGATAGTCGCATCAATCCGGTTTCCATTTCATCGATATCGATTCGGTTGTCGACACCATAACCGATTTCTCCACGTGCTGCACCGGGCTCATAGTTTTTCAACGACTTATAATATTTATCATCAGTCGTATTGATATTTTGAAGCGGAATCGCTTTTTCATTTTCGTTATCGCTTTCTTCTTCCACGACGGGATCTTTCTTCAAGTTGTCGAACGGAAGACAGCCAGACAAAAGGATTAAAGAGGCACTCAGAATTACGAATAGCTTTTTAAACATCCCCTAAACTGCACACTCCTTAGTTATTCAGCTTATTGATAAAAGTTTGTTCATCCCAGACGTCGATTCCGAGCTTCTCTGCCTTCGTAAGCTTCGAACCTGCGTCCTCTCCGACAATCAACAGGTCCGTGCTCTTGCTCACGCTGCCAGTCACTTTTCCACCAAGCCGTTCAATTTCTGCTTTCGCTTCGTTACGCGAGAGTTGATGCAGTTTTCCAGTCAGAACGATCGTCTTCCCGCTGAACGGGGAATCGATGTTTTCCGTTTCGCTGCGCTTCAACCCTTTATATTCCATATTGACGCCTACACGTCGCAAGTGATCCAATAAATCATCCACTTCAGGTTTTTCAAAATAGAGAACAACCGAATCCGCCATGATGTCACCGAATTCATGGATCGACGTGATGTCTTCACGAGTGGCTTTTTGCAAGTTTTCCATCGTTTCGAAGTGTTCTGCGAGCGTACGAGCCGCTTTCGCACCGACATTTCGAATCCCGAGTCCGAACAATAGCTTCTCGAGCGAGTTGTCTTTAGATGCATCAATTGCTGACAGCAAGTTATCAACGGATTTCTCACCCATCCGCTCAAGCTGGAGGAGTTCCTCCCGTTTCAACTCGTACAAGTCTGCAACATCCTCAATCAATTTTTCATTAAAAAGCTGGGTGATGACCTTCTCACCGAGGCCGTCAATGTTCATCGCATTCCTCGATACGAAGTGAATCAACCCTTCACGAATCTGAGCCGGACATTGCGGATTGATACAACGCAATGCAACTTCGTCTTCAATGCGGACTAGCTCGCTTTCACACTCCGGACAGTGCGTCGGCATGTGGAAGTCCTTTTCGTCACCTGTACGCTTCTCTTCAATGACGTTGACGACTTCCGGTATGATGTCGCCTGCTTTTTTGACAATGACATAGTCACCGATCTTGATGTCCTTCTCGCGGATCAAGTCTTCATTATGAAGCGACGCACGCTTGACAGTCGTTCCAGCCACTTGGACTGGCTCGAGAATTGCCGTCGGTGTCACGACTCCTGTACGTCCAACTGTCAGCTCGATGTCCTCAAGTCTCGTTACCACTTCTTCAGCAGGGAACTTGTACGCGACAGCCCAGCGCGGACTCTTCACGGTAGTTCCAAGCTCATCCTGTTGATCGAGTGAATCTACTTTAATGACGATGCCATCGATCTCATAGTTCAAGTCAGGTCGCTTTTCTACCCAGCCGTTCACATATTCGATCACGTCTTCAATCGTGTCACACCGTTTCCATTCCGGGTTCGTCTTGAAGCCGAGCTTGCTCAAGTAATCCAGGCTCTCGCTGTGGGATTCGATGTTCACGCCTTCATATTGACCGGCACCATAGACAAAAATGTCGAGGTTACGGCTCGCGGCGATTTTCGGATCCAGCTGACGCAATGAACCAGCGGCTGCGTTCCGAGGGTTTGCGAACAGCTCGACACCTTCTTCTTCACGGGCTTCATTCAGCTTTGTGAAAGACCTTTTCGGCATGAACGCCTCGCCACGGACTTCCAGCGTCGCTTCTTCTTTCAAACGGAGCGGAATAGAACGGATCGTCTTTAAATTATTCGTGATGTCTTCCCCTATTGTACCGTCGCCTCGGGTCGCCCCACGCGCAAAACGCCCGTTATCATAGAGAAGCGAAACAGCTAGACCGTCGATCTTCAATTCACACACGTATCGGACTTGGCCCCCGACCCCTTCACGCACACGACGATCGAAGTCACGAAGGTCCTGCTCGTTGAAGGCATTTCCGAGACTGAGCATCGGTGTACGGTGCTCGACCTTCTGAAACCCTTCGAGCGGCTCTCCACCGACACGTTGTGTGGGAGAATCCTCCTGACGCAGGTGCGGGTATTCTTGCTCGAGCTTCATGAGCTCATGGAGCTTCGCATCGTATTCCGCGTCGGGAACGGATGGTTTATCCAGTACGTGATACTCATAATTATATTGATTGAGGACCGTGCTTAATTCCTCGATTTTGGTCTTCGCTTGTTCCTCCGTCATCACTTTACCTCTTTCCTATATCAGATAAAATTTCTTCGAAATACACTCCCTTTCCGCGGCCGAACCGCGAGCCTCACTTGCACAGGATGTGCTGGCTTCGACGTTCACCACAGGATGTGGTGGGTGTTAGTCGAAGAACCTTAGTGATGGTTGACCCGTATGTTCGCTGTGGGGTCTCGCCTGGCTCGCTATTCCCGCAGGAGTGTCGTGTATTATCTTCGAAATTTCAAAATCATGAACAAAGCCAACAGTTCTCTTACTGTTAGATCATGCTTTCTCAATCGGCGCAAACTTCGCCAGCAAGCGCTTGATGCCTGTCGGTTGCGGAAACGCGATATCAAGCTCGAGTGAATCGCCTTCACCCTTCGTGCTCACAACCGTTCCGACACCCCACTTACCATGCTTCGCCTTATCGCCTACATTCCAATCCAGCCCTTCACCACTTGGACGGGCAGGCATTTTACGATGCGCACGTTGAGGAGCTCCTGGTCTAGAGGCAGCTCCGCCAGGTCCACCCGACGTTTTCATCCAAGGTAGGGTTTCCTTCTCTTCGTTCATCGATTCCACGAGCTCTTCCGGGATTTCGTTGATGAAGCGAGACGGTGCGTTCATCGTCGTTTTACCGTACAAAGTACGCATTTTCGCGTTCGTCAAGTACAGTTCTTCCTCTGCACGAGTGATTCCGACGTACGCAAGTCGGCGCTCTTCTTCCATCTCATCCTCTTCAAACAGAGAACGACTATGCGGGAAGATGCCTTCCTCAAGGCCCATCAAGAAGACGACCGGGAACTCAAGCCCCTTCGCTGAGTGCAACGTCATCAAAACGACGCCGTCTTTCTTCTTGTCTTCTTCGTCATCATCCATCTTATCGATGTCGGCGACGAGGGCGAGATCTGTCAAGAATGACACGAGGCTTTTGTCTTCGTTCTGCTTTTCAAATTCCTGTGTAACGGATAGGAATTCATCCAAGTTCTCGAGACGACTTTGCGATTCGATCGATTTTTCCTTTTTCAACTCTTCTTTATAACCGGTCTTGTCCAACACTTCTTCTGTCAGTTCAGTCACAGAGAGGTACTCCTGCATTTTCGACCAGTTCATCACTTGATCGCGGAACTCCGTTAGACGGTTCACGAAACGAGCACTCAAGCCCATCTGCTCGACTTCACCTAACGCTTCCATGACAGAAAGGTCATGCATCGCCGCATATTGGACGATTTTATCAAGCGTAGAAGATCCGATTCCACGTCTCGGTACGTTGATGATCCGGCTCAAGCTGATATCGTCATCTGGGTTGGAAATGAGACGCAAGTACGCCAGGACGTCCTTGATTTCTTTTCTGTCGTAGAACTTCGTACCTCCGACGATCTGGTATGTGATATTTGATTTGAGGAGCGCTTCCTCTATAACACGGGATTGGGCGTTCGTCCGGTATAAGATCGCCATTTCAGAAGGCTTTCGCCCCTCTTGTAGCATCTCCTTGATCTTCCCGACGACGAAAAAGCTCTCTGTCTGTTCACTATCCCCTTGATAGTAATGGATATTCTTACCTTCTGTATTTTCCGTCCACAGATTCTTCGGTTTTCGACCTGTGTTGTTCTGGATGACCTCGTTCGCCGCTTGAAGAATGCGTTTCGTCGAGCGGTAATTTTGCTCAAGCAAAATGACTTCTGCATCAGCATAGTCTTCTTCAAACGATAGGATGTTCGCGATGTCTGCTCCACGCCAGCGATAAATCGACTGATCCGAGTCACCGACGACACAAAGGTTACGGAATCGATCTGCTAACAGGTTGACGAGCACGTACTGCGCACGGTTCGTATCCTGATACTCATCGACATGGATGTATTGGAACTTCCGCTGATAATGCTCAAGCACTTCCGGTACACGCTGGAACAGCTTGATCGTCGACATGATCAAGTCGTCGAAGTCGAGCGCATGGTTTTTTCGAAGTTGCTTTTCGTACACTTCGTACACATCGGCTGCGACCTCTTCAAACAGTCCGGATGCGACTTTCTGGAAGTCATCCGCCGTTTTCAGTTCATTTTTCGCTGAACTGATCGTTCCGAGAATGCTACGCGCATCGAACTTTTTCGAATCGAGGTTCAAGTCCTTCAACGCCTGTTTGATCACTGACAGCTGATCCGTCGCATCGAGAATCGTGAAGTTGCGGTTGATGCCGATCCGGTCCGCATCTCTTCGTAAAATCCGTACGCACATCGAGTGGAACGTGGAAATCCAAATGTTGTCCGCTGCCGGTCCCGTGATGGCTGAGACCCTGTTCTGCATTTCGCGAGCCGCTTTGTTCGTAAACGTGATCGCGAGAATGTTCCACGGGGCGACTCCTTTTTCCACGAGCAGGTATGCAATCCGATGCGTCAGCACACGGGTCTTTCCACTTCCCGCTCCCGCCATGATCAATAATGGTCCTTCTGTATGTTTGACCGCTCTTTTCTGCTCAGGATTCAGTCCTGAGAGCAGTCTTTCAACGATTTGTTGCAATTTCAACACCACCTAAGCAAACGTATGTTCTTACTATTTATTTTACCCTAACGGTTCTGGTTTTACAATTTAACCTTTGACGACTTTTACCGTACTGAGTGCTGCGTCCAAGTCTTCATAAATGATATTGCCGACGACGATCGTGTCTGCGAATTGTGCCATCTCTCGTGCCTGTTCCTTGTCCTTGATTCCACCGCCATAAAAGAATCTCGTCTTATCGAGGACGGTGCTCACATCTTTTACAAGGTCGACTTCCCCATATGTACCGCTATACTCCAGGTAAAAGATCGGCAGACGGAACATGTGCTCAGCCATTTCGGCATAAGCTAGAACATCTTCCGTATCGAGATCTGAATTCGCTTCTGATCGTTGAGCAGCCTTCGACTCACCGTTGACGATGCAATACCCTTCCGTCACAAGCTCGTTCCAGTTGATGAGATGTCCGTACTCCTTGATCGCCTGATGGTGCAAGCCGACGATCCAATCTGGATTCTGGCTGTTCAGCACACTCGGCACAAAATAAAAATCGAACCCTGGTGTGATCGATTCGATGTTGGATACCTCCAACACACAGGGAACGGTGTATTTCCGTATACGAGAAAGAAGGTCGATCGTATTCTCAAGCGTAACCCCGTCACTTCCGCCGACGATGACCGCATCAGTACCGGATTCACAGATCTGATCGAGCGCTTCTGGCGTGATTTCCTTGTTCGGGTCCAGCTTGAACACATGCTTCCACTCTTTATATTCGAACATCGTGTGACCTCCTCAATTTACACTTCCTCTAAGGATTATAACAGAAATGATGGGGCGGAAAAACAAACGGCACAAAGGTGACTGGTGACAAAATCATGAAGTACTGCATCCTACCTATCTACGGACTTTTTTGGTATAATTTGGTTGTGTAGTACCGGATCGTCTGATAACTCGAATCAAGGAGGTCTTCTTACATATGAAAAAACATCAAATGTGGGCAGCGATTCTATCGTTCAGTGCAGGAATCTTAATCTACCTAGGGTATGCACTTGCTGAAAGGATCCAATATGCTCCCACGATCGGTTGGATCAGTGCCTTGATCTGCTTGATCATCGCTTACAAACACGCATTGAAAGCGCACCGGTATAAACAACTCTTATAACATGAAAAAACGTCTGCTTCCCACCCCGGATGCAGACGTTTCGTTGTTTATTATTTTTCCTTCAATCGGTCGAGCGCCATTTCGTACGTGTCGTTGCCGTAGTTCAGGCAACGTTTTACACGAGAAATCGTTGCTGTGCTCGCGCCTGTTTCATTTTCGATCTTATGATACGTAAACCCTTCACGTAGCATGCGCGCTACTTCCAGACGCTGTGCCAACGATTGAATCTCGTTGATCGTCGCAAGATCATCGAAGAAACGATAGCACTCCTCGCGGTCTTTCAATGTGAGGATCGCATCAAAGAGCTGATCGAGCGTTTTTCCTCTCAATTTATCAATTTGCATCCCTTGTCACTCCTTCCAATCTATTCCCATGTTACTTTCGAGCTGAAATCCGAGCCAGGAACGAAGTTGACCCACGTTTTACCTGGTACGAATGGAACTTCCACGCCATCCTTCACCGGTATGATGCGGCCATTGTCGTTCTTCCACTGGACTTGTTGCGCCTTCCCGTTCTGGATCAGAACCGCATTGCCACCGCTCGTCAGATTCACATCCCGGCGGCCGACGTTGTCCACGATCTTATGATTTGTAGATACGATCAAAACGTTTTCCAGTTCGACTGGTGTCTCCGTTTCCCGATCGACGGTCTGCTCATTATTCGTTGTATAACGGTGATAAAGTCCTTTATCGGTATCAAAGCGATATTCGACCTGGTATTTGCCGTAGACGACCTTCACATCTTCAGCAGGTTCGCCTTCCGTTGCTACTCCTTCCACATCTTCCTTGAAAGTGAAAGACGGAATTTCCTGTTCCAGCTCGTAGCCTTGCTTTTTCGACTCTTTCATGATGTTCTCATACGAGATGTATGAATTGTGCGGTGCTTTTCGGAAGCTGACACGCTTGAACAGTGTCCCATCGTAATACAACCCGTTGATGGAGTCAATATTGCCCGATGTGAGCATCGTCTTCGCATCAGGACTCCAACCGTGGTGCACATAAATGGAATCGAATCCATTCGCTAACCGGACATAGTAATCCCGTGCACTTCGGACAGGGCCGATGACGTCAGGCTCTTCACTTTGAAAAAGTGCGACCAATCGAGTGATGCGACCTTCTGCCAACACTTCATACACGAGATCGGCTTTATGTAAGCCGGACTGCTGACGGGCTTCCGGCGCATTGTTCACCATTACAGCCACAACGCGTGGATGTAACGCCTCATCTGTTCCTTTACCCGTTAATGGAAACGTGTATGCAAACTCAGGCTCTTCTGGTTCCTCTTCTGTCGGTTCTTCCGTTTTCGGTTCTGGATCCTTTTGATCCTTGGAATCTTGATCCGAAGACGCTTTCTCTGACTTACAAGCGGCAAGCAACAGGAACACGGCAACGAGACACGCAACCAGTAACCACTTTTTATTCATTTCAGTACAACACCCCTAGTTTTCCCTTTTTTCCCTTCTCTATCTCTCTCTACTTTATAGTTTAACGCATTACAACAGGAAAGAGTACCTCATTTTTTAAAACATCGACGATTCCGCTTGGTGTGATGCGGATGTACGGTAGATGTGTCGATGAGAAGAACAATAGGCTGTAGATCGGATCGACGAACGTGTAGCCTCGATCTTTCAACGCGTGAACGAGTCGATCTTGCTGTTCCATGACCACTTCCATAGGCTCAGTCGAAAATCCTCCATTCAGCGTGAGCGGAATTTCACAGACGACTTCTCCGTTTTCGACGAGCACGATGCCTCCACCAATTTCCTTCATCCGTTCAAAAGCAGCAAGCATATCCCTTTTGCTTTTACCGATCAGAAGGATGTCTCCGCTGTTGGAGTATGAGCTGACAAAACCGGACACGTGCGTCGCGAAGCCTTTCAGCATCGTACTGATGCGCCACTTTCCTTTGTGATCGACCAGACTGAAAAAGCATTCATCATGTTCCTTCGAGAGCTCCTCGACCCCAAAGTCCACCTCGGATTTATACGGTTTCGTAATGACCGCATTAACCATATCGATTCCGGCACGAGCCGTTTGATGAAGATCTTCTTCAGTAAGTGTCCAATCGAGCGTATACGGCTTGATGTCGTAACGGCTCCAGTCGAATTCGGTGGCCGGCTCATCCTGCACCCACACCCCTTTTGATAAAACCTTTTCAGGCGTCGGCTGACGTGGATCCTCAAGGATATTCAAATTCGCGAGGCGACCTGGTGCCACCATGCCATGCAGGTGGTCCATTCCGTAGTGGCGTGCGATGTTGTAGGACACCATCGCGTACGCGTCTTCCAGCGGCACCCCTTTATCAAGCGCAATCCTGAGCACCTCATCCGTCACCCCATTTTTATAAAAAGTAGGTGTCGAGCCGTCCGTCGTCATCATCACCCGGTCAAAGCTCGAAACGCCGATGCGGAGCATCTCCTCGAGGATTTCCGGAAGATCCGGGCGGATGGAAGAGTAGCGGAGGGACGTCGTATATCCGAGAGACATCCGGAGGACCGCTTCTTCACCCGTCATCGCCTCATGATCACAATCTACGCCGAGCACGGCCATCTTTGTGAGCGTGCGTTCAGAAGCACCCGGCAAATGTCCCTCGACTTTTTTGCCGCGACGTTTCGTCTCCTGCATCCAATGAAGGGTCTTGTCGTCCCCTTTCAATACTTGAGGCCAATTGGTCAGCTCGCCGCCCTGCAAGACATACGGATGATCGAGGAATTGACGGAACAGCTTATCCGAGAACACTTCCTCCTCATTTTGCAGTTTCGTCTGAGAGTCGTAACGGCACCACCAGTAAAAGGAATATGGTAATTCTTTGTTGATGTCATCCATGAAAGAAAGCGCTTTCTCGTGAGGCAAAGGAAGGAGCATCAAATTGTCGCTGATGAACGTTGTCGTCCCTCGTTTTGCTGCATAAGAAGCGAACGTCTGGGGATTATAAAGTTGAAATGGATGGACATGAGGTTCGATGTATCCAGGCACGATGTATTTGCCTTCGCAATCGACGATTTCACATCCCTCATGGTTGTGCGGCATTCGATCGCCGACATAGACAATCCGATCTTCATAAATCCAAATGTTTGCGTTCAACCACTGACGCAATACGTTGTTCAAATAGGTCGCATTCTGCAACACGATCGTAGGTGGCGTTTCACCCTGGATCACTTGTACATGGGTACGGAGCTGCTGCTTCGTCCAATTCATGAAATATCACCCCGGTTGTATGTATGTTTTTTACGATGAGATAAATGTCAGTATTTTTAAAATATACGCACGTTTAATCTTACCACAATCCTTTACATTCCTACAGTACCTAAACGAAGGAGGAACAAGGTATGAAGCCAAATATCGGTACCGGAAACGCTCTACTTCGGATCACGATCGGTCTGACGATGGTCGGTGTTGCTACCGCTCGCATGGGGCGTAAGTCCGGAGAAAACCACTTGATGATGATGCTGATCGGCTCGATGAAAGTCGCTGAAGGCATCACGAAATACTGCCCGATGACTGATCTATATAAGCGTGGCCAGGAATTCAACCACATGGACCTCGCCTCCATGACAAAAGAAGGCTCACCGATCAACCCGTCTTGATGAGGGTATGATGCGATGTGAGAGGTGCTCTTGCGGGGTGCGATATCCGCATTTTTCCGTTTTCGGGGTGCGCAAGACCTTCTTGCGGGGTGCGAAATCCGCATTTTTCCGTTTTCGGGGTGCGCAAGTGCCTCTTGCGGGGTGCGATATCCGCATTTTCCCGAGTTCGGGGTGCGCAAGTGCCTCTTGCGGGGTGCGAAATCCGCATTTTCCCGAGTTCGGGGTGCGCAAGTGCTTCTTGCGGGGTGCGAAATCCGCATTTTCCCGAGTTCGGGGTGCGCAAGAGCCCCACAGAATTAACTCCAACACTTTTTCTAATGAGAAAATCGCTGCTCTAGCGATTTTTCCGATTACAAATCAAAAAAGCTCCCGAATTGGGAGCTTTTACACTAAAGTTGAGGTGAATCTCAATGCAAGTTCTCATGGAATACTTGACCGACATGCTGTTCGTCTACATCATGATCATTGGAGCAATCGTCGCGTTTATTTACTTCCTCGTAAAGAAGAGACAGACTTGATGGCTTTATCTGCGATATCCGCCCGGTAAAAGCTGCCTACGCAATGGAGCTTGCCCATCTCTGCGTAGACGAGTTTCTGAGCAGCTTCCAGATCTGCCGCCTTGTGGGCCAACAGAAGGATCCGTCCGCCATCGGTGACCAGTCCGCCTGACTCACCGTTCTTCACACCTGCGTAAAATGTGAGCGCATCCGCCGAAACGACCTCCAGCCCTTTAACCCGAACGCCTTTGTGGTACGCTTCCGGATAGCCGCCGGATGCGAGTACAACACCGACATACGCATCATCAGACCACTTGAGCTCGATCTTTTTACCGTCCAATAATGATTCCATCACATCGAAAAGGTCGGTTTCCAGACGCGGCAGCACGACTTGCGTTTCCGGATCCCCGAAACGAGCGTTGAACTCGATCACTTTCGGACCATCTGCTGTGAGCATCAATCCTGCATACAAAATCCCTGTGAACGGTGATCCTTCCTTAACCAGCGCATCCGCCATCGGCTGCAAAATTCGCTCAACAGACTCCGCAACCACTTCCTCACCGATAAGCGGTACTGGCGAATAAGCGCCCATGCCACCGGTGTTCGGTCCGAGGTCGCCATCGAAGGCACGCTTGTGATCTTGCGAGATGACCATCGGCAGAACTGTGGAACCGTTCACGAACGCCATCAACGAGAATTCTTCCCCTTGTAAAAATTCCTCAATGACGACGCGCGCACTCGCGTCACCGAACTTCGTCTCGACCATCATCGAATGGAGCGCTTCTTCCGCTTCTTCCATCGTCATCGCGACGACGACACCTTTTCCTGCTGCGAGTCCGTCCGCTTTAATAACGATCGGTGCACCCTTTTTCAACAAGTAATCGCGTGCCTCCCCGTAATCGGTGAACGACGAGGAGAAGGCAGTCGGGATGCCATACTTGTCCATCAATTCGTTCGCATACGTTTTGCTGCCTTCAATGAGTGCTGCTGCCTTGGTCGGACCGAATACACGCAACCCGACCGCTTGGAAACGATCGACGATACCGTCCAACAACGGTTGCTCTGGACCGATTACCGTCAAGTCGACGCCGTTCTCTTTCGCGAATTGAACAAGGGCTTCATGGTCGGATTCCGGAATCGCGACGCAATCCGCGACATCTTCCATCCCGACATTCCCTGGTGCGACATACACTTTTGATACCCGCTCAGACTGTGCCATTTTCCATGCCATCGCATGTTCACGGCCACCTTTTCCAACGATTAGAACTTTCATCTAGACCCCTCCTCTTTAGTGTTTGAAGTGACGTACGCCTGTCATGACCATCGTGATCCCGTACTCGTCCGCTTTATCAATCGATTCCTGATCACGGATCGAACCGCCTGGTTGGATGATCGCGGTTACGCCAGCTTTTGCAGCTGCTTCCACCGTATCACTCATCGGGAAGAATGCATCAGACGCCATCGATGACCCTTCCACATTCGCACCTGCCTGCTCAAGCGCAATTTTCGCAGCACCGACACGATTCATTTGACCGGCACCTACGCCGATCGTACGGTTGTCCTTCGCAAGGACGATCGCGTTCGATTTCACGTGCTTGACGATCTGCCATCCAAGCTTCAAGTCCGCCCATTCCGCTTCCGTCGGCTCACGTTTGGTCGCCACCTTCAACTCCGCGTTGTCAAAACCATAGTGGTCTTCCTGCTGGATGAGCGCGCCACCTGAAACCGACTGAATGCGTCGGTTCACTTCCGTCGCCACCGTCTTCGGTTCAATCTGTAACAACCGTAAGTTTTTCTTTTCCGTTAAAATGGAGCGGGCTTCTTCAGAGAACGAAGGGGCGATGATGATTTCTAAGAAAATCTCGCGCATCATCTGAGCCGTTTCCGCATCGACCTCTTCATTCGTCGCAACGATTCCACCGAAGATTGAGATCGGATCTGCTTCGTACGCAAGCTGGTACGCTTCCGCTAACGTTTTACCAACACCGACGCCACACGGATTCGTATGCTTGACCGCTACGACTGCCGGCTCATCGAACTCCTGGATGATTTGAAGCGCTGCATCCGCATCGTTGAGGTTGTTGAACGAAAGCTCCTTCCCGTGAAGTTGCTTCGCTTTTGCAATCGTAGAAGGATCTCCGATCGGCACCTCGTAAAAAGCGGCCTGTTGATGCGGGTTTTCCCCATATCGTAACGACTGTTTTTTCTCATATGTAATTGTGTAAGTCTCCGGGAACTCTTCTTCCGTCAAATATTGAGCAATCAGCGCATCGTAAGCCGCTGTGTGACGGAACACTTTTGCCGCGAGACGTCGTTTCGTCTCAGCCGACACCGCACTGTTCGTCTTCAATTCTTCCAAAATCGGAGCATAATCCGCCGGATCGACCGCCACCGTCACGGACGCGTGGTTTTTCGCAGCCGAACGAAGCATGCTCGGACCGCCAATATCAATGTTCTCAATTGCATCTTCAAACGTCACATCTGGCTTGGAAATCGTCTCTTTGAACGGATAAAGGTTCACGACCACGAAATCAATCGGTGTGATATTGTGCTCCCCGATCTGTGCCATGTGATCTTCGTTCTCTCTCACCGCAAGCAAGCCACCGTGGATGTTCGGGTGGAGCGTCTTCACACGTCCGTCTAAAATTTCCGGAAACCCGGTCACATCAGATATGCCGGTAACCTTCAGTCCTGCTTCTTCTATCGCTTTCTTCGTGCCTCCTGTCGAGACGATCTCGATCCCTTGTTCAATCAAGCCTTCTACGAATGGAATCAGCCCTTCTTTGTTGGAAACACTCACTAATGCGCGCTTCATGCTCCTGCCCCTTTCTCAGTTTGAATTGACTTCAGCTGGATGTAATAGTTTTTGTAAAACCTTCGGGTAAAGCTCATGCTCCACCTCATGGATTCGTTTCCGCACATGGTTCTGCGTATCATCTTCATAGACCGGCACAGCGACCTGCTCGATGATCGGCCCTGTGTCCATCCCGTTATCGACGTAGTGGACGGTAACGCCGGTTTCGTTCACGCCTGCCTCCAGTGCCTGTCCAATCGCGTCCTTTCCAGGAAACTCAGGCAATAAAGAAGGGTGGATGTTGACCATCTTCCCCTCGAATTCGTTCAGCAACGTCGGACCGATCAAGCGCATGTAACCTGCCAGCGCGATGAAATCCACCTCTGCATCATTCAATTTTTCTAAGATCTCTGTTTCGAATGCTTCTTTATCGACGTACGTTTTCGGTGAAAAAACGAATGACGGGATGCCATGCTTTTCCGCTCGTTCAATGGCCTTCACCCCCGGCTTGTCACAAACGAGCAATGTGATTTCCGCTTCTAGCTCTCCCGTTTCAACCGCGTCAATGATCGCCTGGAAGTTCGATCCCGAGCCGGATGCGAATACCGCGATGTTCTTCAATCGAGATCTCCTCCTTTGTACGTAATGCCTTCCCCTTCTGTCACCTGTCCAATCTGGTACGCTCTTTCCCCTTGTTCAATCAGCTTCCGCATCACACCGTCTGCCTCTTCTGGTTTTACAGCGAGTACCATTCCGATTCCCATGTTGAATGTTCCGAGCATATCCTTAAGCGAAAGATCCCCTTCTTTTTGCAATAAGGTAAAAATCGGATGTACCGGCCATGAACCGAAGTCCACTTCTGCATGCAATCCTTCCGGAAGCATGCGCGGGATGTTTTCTGTGAAACCGCCGCCTGTGATGTGCGCGATTCCACTAATGTTAAAATGACGGACCACTTCGAGGACAGGCTTCACATAGATCTTTGTCGGTGTTAAAAGCACTTCTCCAAGCGGTTTATCGAGTTGATCAAACGTTTGATTGAACTCGTAACCCGCCTGTTCAAGCAATACTTTTCGCACGAGAGAGTAGCCGTTGCTGTGGATCCCGCTGGACGCGAGACCGATCAGCACGTCGCCGTTCTCTACTTTTTCAGGCGTGATCAGTTTCGATTTCTCCGCAACTCCTACTGTAAAACCAGCAAGGTCGTATTCCTCCGGATCATACATGCCAGGCATTTCAGCCGTCTCACCGCCAATGAGGGCTGCGCCTGCCTGCTTGCATCCATCCGCAATTCCTTTGACGATCTGTTCAACTTTCTCCGGGTCTAATTTTCCGGTTGCGATGTAATCGAGAAAATAGAGCGGCTCCGCCCCTTGTGCGACGATGTCGTTCACGCACATGGCGACCGCATCGATCCCGATCGTGTCATGCTTGTCCATCTGGAAGGCGAGCATGAGCTTCGTTCCGACTCCGTCTGTTCCGGAGATAAGCACAGGTTCTTTTACGTCGAGCTTCGAGAGGTCAAACATGCCGCCGAACGCGCCGATACCCCCCAGTACCTCAGGCCGCATGGTTTCCTTCACATGCTTTTTCATGCGATTGACCGCTTCATACCCCGCCTCCACGTCGACTCCTGCCTGTTTGTATGCTTGTGCCATAAAAACTCCGCCTCCCTATGATCTATTTGATAACTGCTCAGATCCATCAGTAAAAACTTATTTATTCGGAAGCTTTTTTCTTAAAAAAGCTCACGTTATTTGATTTTTCCTGCGTATCGTTCTCGAAATTCGGGGATTCCTCATTTTCGGTAACGGTAGAGCTCCTATCCTTCCCCAAATTTGGGATTCGCTCACTTTCGGTAACGATAAACTCCTTATCCTTCCCCAAATCAGAGTTTCGCTCACTTTCGGTAACGATAAACTCCTTATCCTTCCCCAAATCCAGGTTGAAGATCATTTGGGGAAAGTTAGCACCTGCTATAGAGTCCGTTTACTTAAATACCAGCTCTTTTTCGTGTGGTAGTACGGTGTCTGGGTAGATTTCCGTCGGGTACTTGCCTGTGAAACAGCCTAGGCATTGCCCACAGTTCGGTTCGCTCTGATTCCGCCCAATGCCTTCCAGCATGCCGTCCACACTCAAGTACTCGAGTGAATCCGCCCCAATGATCTCACGGATCTCCTCCACAGAGTAGTTCGACGCAATCAACTCTTCCTTCGAAGAAATGTCGATGCCGTAGTAGCACGGGTGAGCAATCGGCGGTGAACTGATGCGCACGTGGACTTCAGTAGCCCCTGCATCACGCAACATTTGCACGATACGTCGGCTCGTCGTCCCACGGACGATCGAATCATCAACCATTACGACACGTTTCCCTTCCACGATTCCACGAACCGGCGACAGCTTCATTTTCACGCCTTGCTCACGCAATGCTTGAGAAGGCTGGATGAACGTCCGTCCGACATAGCGGTTTTTGATCAACCCAAGCTCATACGGAATCCCTGCCGCTTCGGCATAACCGATTGCCGCTGAAATACTGGAATCCGGTACACCTGTGACAACATCCGCTTCCACGAAGGCTTCAGCCGCCAAGCGTTTACCCAAGTTTTTACGAGCGGTATGGACGTTGATATCATCAATATGGCTATCTGGCCGGGAAAAATAAATATACTCCATGCTGCAGATCGCCCGGTTCGTCGAGGACGTGAACGAATCCGTCTCGAGCCCCTCGTCATTGATGATCAACAGCTCCCCAGGACGCACGTCCCGGATATATTCCGCGCCGATGACATCGAACGCACACGTTTCAGAGGCGACGACATACGCGTCGCCGATTTTACCAAGAGACAAAGGACGCAATCCGTTCGGATCCTGAGCGGCCATGATGCCATTCTCGGTCATGATGACGAACGCGTAAGCCCCCTTGATCATCGACAGTGCGTTCTTCACCTGGTCACGCAGATTATAAAGACCGCTGCGCTTAATCAGATGCGCGAGCACTTCCGTATCGGATGTCGTCTGAAAGATACTGCCTTGCGCTTCGAGCTGCTGCTTCAGCATGTTGGCGTTTACAAGATTGCCGTTATGCGCAAGCGCCAGGCCGCCACGCTGAGATTGGAATACGAGCGGCTGGACGTTGGCATATTCCGTGCCACCAGCCGTCGAGTAACGCACATGCCCAATTGCCGCTTTCCCTGTCAACGTGTTGAGCTCGCCTTTGTTGAACACTTCCGTCACGAGCCCGCTGTTTTTATGAAATTTCACCTGTTCGCCGTCTGTCACCGCAATACCAGCACCCTCTTGCCCGCGGTGCTGGAGGCTGTGGAGACCGTAATATGTGAGCTGCGACGCGTCCTGGTGACCCCAGATCGCGAACACGCCACATTCTTCGTTTAAACCTTTGATGTCAGCAAACATGGAATAGCTCCCTTCCAAGCTGTCTCGAGCTCATCTTTCGTCGCCGAAACGAGCTCTTTCCCTTCTGGTGTATCGATACGTAGCATTGCGCGATCCAGTACGAAACCGATCTTCGTCGCGTCTACGAGACTTTCAAACTGCTCCGCGTTTTCCGGTTTGACGGATACGAGGAAACGAGACTGAGATTCACTGAATAGTGCCGCTGCTTCCTCTCCTGATAGTGTGACAGATGCGCCGAGTTCCGCGTCCATCATGGATTCCGCTAGTGCCACCGCTACTCCACCTTCTGCTACATCATGAGCAGATTGGACGAGACCCCCTTGAATCGCTTGTAAAAGTTGAGATTGATAGCGGGATTCTTTTTCCAGGTCAAGCTCTGGTGCTTTACCCGAAATTGATCCTTCTAATAGTTTCTGAAGCTCACTTCCGGAGAATTCCGGCTTCGTTTCACCGATCATGTAGATGACGTCTCCTGCTTCTTTAAACGCTTGCGTCGTGACGTGGTCGATGTCATGGACAAGTCCGACCATGCCAACAACCGGCGTTGGATAAACCGCGACGCCATTCGTTTCGTTGTACAATGAAACATTTCCGCTGATGACTGGTGTTGATAAGGTGCGACATGCATCGCTCATCCCTTCAACCGCTTTCTCAAGCTGCCAGAAGATTTCCGGCTTTTCAGGGTTTCCGAAGTTCAAGCAGTCTGTAATAGCCAATGGTTCTGCTCCAGAACACACGATGTTCCGCGCCGCTTCAGCAACTGCGATTTTACCGCCGACTTCAGGATCCAAGTATAGATAGCGAGAGTTACAGTCTGTCGTCATCGCCAACGCTTTACGCGTTCCGCGGATCCGGACGACCGCTGCGTCTGAACCAGGTGAAACAACCGTGCTCGTGCGAACCATATGATCGTACTGATTGAACACCCATGACTTGCTTGCAATCGTCGGCTGAGCCAACAGTTTCAACAATGTATCTTTGTAATCTGTGATTTGTGGTTGGTAAGCTTCTTGCGTTTGGAACGCTTCATAGTATGCAGGGACTGCACTCGGCTTGTGGTAAACCGGTGCTTCTTCCGCCAATGCATCGACCGGAACGTTCGCAACGACTTCACCGTTATGAAGCAAGCGAAGTTCTTTTTCCTCGATCACTTGACCGATCGTGACTGCTTCAAGTTCCCATTTATCGAAAATCTGCTTGATTTCGTCTTCGCGTCCTTTTTTCACAACGATCAACATACGCTCTTGAGACTCAGAAAGCATCATTTCGTAAGGCGTCATGTTCGTTTCACGTTGCGGGACAAGGTCGAGATTCATCTCAATCCCAACGCCTGACTTACTCGCCATTTCGCTCGAGGACGAAGTCAGACCTGCTGCGCCCATGTCCTGGATGCCAACAAGTGCATCTGATTGGACAAGCTCCAAACACGCTTCTAGTAAAAGCTTTTCCATGAACGGGTCGCCGACCTGAACTGCCGGACGCTTTTCCTCTGACGCATCGTTCAATTCTTCCGAAGCGAACGTCGCACCATGGATACCATCGCGTCCAGTCTTTGCACCAACGTACATGACCGAGTTGCCGATTCCGTTTGCCTGACCCTTTTGGATGTCCTTATGATCAATCACGCCGACACACATCGCGTTCACGAGCGGATTGCCTTCGTAAGAAGCATCAAACTGCACTTCTCCACCGACTGTCGGGATACCGATACAGTTTCCGTAACCTGCGATTCCAGCGACAACCTCTTCGAACAAATACTTCACTCGATCAGAAGTTAGCTCGCCGAAACGAAGAGAGTTCAACAAGGCGACCGGACGCGCACCCATCGAGAACACGTCACGGATGATGCCGCCCACTCCTGTTGCTGCCCCTTGATACGGCTCGATGGCAGACGGGTGGTTGTGGCTTTCAATTTTAAAAACGACTGCTTGATCGTCACCGATATCGACGATTCCAGCCCCTTCTCCTGGACCTTGGAGGACGCGCTTGCCTTCTGTCGGGAACTTCCGTAGAACAGGCTTCGAGTTCTTGTAGCTGCAATGCTCGGACCACATGACCGAGAAAAGCCCTGTTTCCGTATAATTCGGAAGACGGCCTAAGATCGATTCGACCATACCGAACTCGCTATCGTTCAAGCCCATTTCCTGATAAAGCTTCTGTTCCTTGATCATTTCTGCATTTGGTTCATGAAGTAGTGACATGTGCTTCCCTCCAAGATTTCACGATTGATTGAAACAGCTTCAGTCCGTCCGCGCTACCGAGCAAAGCATCTACCGCTCGCTCTGGATGAGGCATCATGCCAAGGACGTTTCCTCTTTCATTCGTTATGCCTGCGATTCCGTGTCTGGAACCGTTGATGTTTTCTGCATAGGTGAACGCGATCTGGTTGTTTGCAGCGAGCTTCGTGTATGTCGCTTCATCGCAGTAGTAGTTGCCTTCACCGTGTGCGACCGGAATCGTGATCTTCTCCCCTTTTTCATAAAGAGAAGTAAACATCGTTTCGTTGCTCGCCACTTCAAGCTCGACCTGCTTACAGATGAATTTCAGTTTTTCGTTCCGTTGCATAGCGCCTGGCAACAATCCTGCTTCTAGTAAAATTTGAAAACCGTTGCAGACACCGAGGATTGGCTTGCCTGCCTGGTTCGCTTCGTAAATCGACTCCATCACGTTGGAAAAGCGAGCGATGGAACCACTTCGCAAGTAGTCTCCGTACGAGAATCCACCCGGTATGAGAATGCCGTCAAAGTGCTTCAAGTCTTGGTCGTCATGCCAGACGTACTCGACTTCCTCTCCCAGCTCGTCCTTGATGGCGTGGTACATGTCTATGTCACAGTTGGATCCTGGAAAAACGACGACGGCGAACTTCATTGAGGAATGACCTCCTCGATTTCATACGTATAGTCTTCAATGACCGTGTTCGCAAGAAGCTTCTCGCACATTTCTCGTACTTGCTGATCGATGTCGCCATCTTCTTTCTTTAGCGTCAATTCAATGTATTTTCCTACGCGTACATCTTCAACTGTGTTGTAAGTGAGACGATGGAGCGAATCTTTCACAGCAGCTCCTTGTGGATCTAGAACACTTTCCTTTAAAGTGATGAAAACTTTAACGTTATACATGAAATCGGCCTCCCCGAGTGGTTGTTTTTTATCGTTCATAGATTTGTTGTTCTGTGAAATTCACTTCGCTTTCCGCGGGCGATCCGCAAGCCTCACTTCCACAGGATGTGGTGGCTTCGACGTTCACCACAGGACGTGGTGGTACTTAGTCGAAGATCCTTATTAAAAGTGCGGGGTCTCGCTTGGCTCGCTTATCCCGCTGGAGTCTCGTGAATTTCCTTTCACAACAACTTTTTTTCTTAAAAAACACAACATTCTTAAAATTTTTCATATGGAGGGTTCCATTTCGGAACCCTTTTATTCTATTGATCTACTAAACGCTTGCTTAAGGCGTAATCGTCAATCGTTCCAACAGCTTACTGTATGTGTCGGTCAAACTTCCGAGGTCGCGACGGAACACGTCTTTATCGAGCTTCTCTCCCGTTTCTGCATCCCACAATCGGCATGTGTCAGGTGAAATCTCATCTGCGAGCAGGACGTCTCCATCCGGTCCGATGCCGAACTCGAGCTTGAAATCGATCAAGTCGATGTTCAGAGATTTGAAATATGGCACGAGCACTTCGTTTACTGCTAGACCCTTCTCTCGTAAAAGGGCCAGCTCTGTTTCCTCGATCAGACCGAGTACGCGGATGTGATCACGCGTCAACAACGGATCACCCAGGTCATCGTTTTTATAGTAGAACTCTACGATCGTCTCTGGCAGCACTTCGCCTTCTTCCATCCCTAAACGGTGAGCAAGCGAACCGGCCGCAACGTTCCTTACGACGACCTCTAACGGAATGATCTGGACGTTTTTCACGAGCTGCTCGGTTTCCGAAAGCTTTTTCACAAAGTGGGATTCGATCCCTTTTTCACGGAGCTTCTCGAACAATAACGCTGAAATCTCGTTGTTCAATCGGCCTTTCCCTGTGATCGTCAATTTCTTTTCGCCGTTGAAGGCGGTCGCCTCATCTTTATACTCGATCCAGACGATTTCTGAATCGGTCGTTTCATACACACGCTTCGCTTTCCCTTCATACAGTAACGCTTGCTTTTCCATCCAACGTTCCTCCTCGCGCCTGTGCGGCGGTTTACTCAAGTCCAACGCGTTTGAAAATGTTGTCTACTTCCTTCAGGTGGTAGTTGTAGTCGAAACAGTCGTCGATCTCTTCTGGTGAAAGCATATCGGTCACTCGCTTTTCCCCTTCGATCAACTCTCTGAACTGGATGCCTTTCTCCCAAGCTTCCATCGCTTTCGGCTGCACGAGGTCGTATGCTTCTTCACGGTTCATGCCCTTGTCGATCAGTGAAAGCAACACTCTCTGCGAGTAGATCAAGCCGTACGTTCTCGTCATGTTGCGTTTCATGTTCTCCGGGAACACTGTCAAGTTTTTCACGATATTGGAGAATCGGTTCAGCATGTAATTCAATAGGATCGTGCTGTCCGGAATGATCACGCGCTCAGCGGACGAGTGCGAAATATCGCGCTCATGCCATAAAGACACGTTCTCCATCGCCGTTACCATATGGCCTCGAATCACACGCGCAAGACCAGTCATGTTCTCAGAGCCAACTGGATTACGCTTATGCGGCATTGCGGAAGATCCTTTTTGTCCTTTTGCGAAAAATTCCTCGACTTCACGCGTCTCACTCTTCTGTAAGCCTCGGATTTCCGTTGCGAACTTCTCAATTGATGTCGCGACGAGTGCGAGCGTTGAAATGTAATGTGCATGTCGGTCACGTTGCAACGTTTGTGTGGATACCGGTGCACGGTTCAGACCAAGCTTTTCACACACATACTCCTCAACGAACGGAGGGATGTTCGCGTACGTCCCGACCGCTCCTGAAAGCTTTCCGAAACGGATGCCTTCCACCGCTTGCTCGAGACGCTCTTTGTTACGCTTCATCTCTTCGTACCAGAGCGCAAGCTTCAAACCGAATGTCGTCGGTTCGGCATGGACACCGTGCGTTCTTCCCATCATCACCGTGTGCTTATGCTCTACCGCTTTTTCTTTTAAAATCTCAATGAACTTCTCGACATCCGCCAGTAGTATGTCATTCGCTTGCTTGATTAAGTAGGATAGGGCTGTGTCAACGACGTCTGTAGAAGTCAGTCCGTAATGGACCCATTTGCGCTCTTCACCAAGTGTTTCCGATACCGCTCTTGTAAAAGCGACCACATCATGGCGCGTTTCCGCTTCGATCTCATTGATGCGGTTCACGTCAAAACCAGCGTTTTCACGGAGCTTCGCAACGTCCTCTTTCGGAATGTCGCCAAGCTCTGCCCATGCTTCACATGCAAGAATCTCTACTTCGAGCCATGCTTTGAATTTATTTTCTTCTGTCCAAATCGCACCCATTTCAGGTCGTGTATAGCGTTCAATCATTTTACTTCCTCCAAGTTGTCTTTTTGTTGTAAGTTCTTAACGATGGTTTCTGCTTGATCGACTGCATCTTCTAATGAATCGTTTATGATCGTAAAATGTCCCATCTTCCGTTTGTCCTTGATTTCCTTTTTCTCATATAGATGAAGATGGACATCATCAAACAATGGTGCAACTTCCAATATCGTCGCAGCGTCTTGTCCGAGCAAGTTCACCATTACGCTTGGCTTCAGCAAGGTCGGCTTTCCAAGCTTCCATCCGCAAATTGCGCGGATATGCTGCTGGAATTGCGAGAACATACAGCCTTCAATCGTATAATGCCCAGAATTGTGTGGACGCGGTGCCAATTCATTGATATAAATGCCCTCATCATTCGTCAGGAACATCTCGACCGCCAAAGTACCAACTAGCTCTAACCCGCTCGCAATCTTTCTCGCAAGGCTTTCCGCTTGTTCCAGGCTCGCTTCCGAAACACGCGCTGGAACGATCGATTGATACAGAATGTGATCTTTATGGATGTTCTCGGCAACCGGGAACGTTTCCGTGTCACCACTCGTGTTCCGAGCGACGATCACCGATATCTCTTTTGCAAAGTTGATTTTCTTCTCTAACACACACGGAGTACCACCAGCAAGCAACTCTTCTGCTGCCTTCAAATCTTGAGGCGCCTCAATCATGACCTGACCTTTCCCGTCATAGCCGCCACGGGTCGTTTTCAAAATCGCTGGATATCCGATTTTCTCAAGCGCCGGTTCAAGTTCTGCCCACTCGTCAACCAGTTCATAAGGGGCGACTTGAACGCCAATTGCTTCAAGCGTGCGCTTTTCCTCTGCCCGGTCCTGTGTCACTTGTAAAAGCCGGCTGCCCTGTGGCAGATGGTGATTCCTCTCCAACCACTCAGCTGTCGCAAGGTCGACATTTTCAAATTCGTACGTAATGACGTCACTCACTTCAGCCAATTTCGTGCGTGCTTCCTCACTCGCATAGTCACCTACAATTTCGATGTCGGCAATCAATCCACACGGAGAACCTTCTGTCGGATCGACGGTCGCTACCTTGAATCCCATCTCTTTTGCCGCAATCGCCATCATCCTGCCGAGCTGACCGCCACCCAATATCCCGATCGTTTGAGGAGGTAAAATTGGTTTCATCATATCAATTCACCACTGCTTTCCAACACTTTTTCTTTCGTTTGGTTTCGTCGATTCTGAAGTCGAGAAGCTACATCCTCTGAAGTCGTGCCTATAATCTGTGCCGCTAAAAGTCCAGCGTTCGTCGCGCCTGCTTTTCCAATCGCAACCGTTGCGACCGGAACTCCGCCAGGCATCTGGACAATCGATAGAAGCGAATCCAGACCATTCAGAGCTTTCGATTGAACCGGAACTCCGATGACCGGCAAGGTCGTCTTCGCTGCGACCATACCCGGAAGATGTGCGGCTCCACCAGCCCCTGCTACAATGACCCGGATCCCTCGATCACGTGCTTCCTCTGCATATTCAAACATGAGTTCAGGCGTACGATGAGCCGATACGACTCGCTTCTCGTACGGAATTTCAAGTTCTTCAAGAACCTCACACGTATGTTTCATCGTCTCCCAATCCGATGTACTTCCCATAATGACACCTACTAATGCGTGCATGACCTCACCAAACCTTTCCATCTATGTACTACCTATTTTTGTCCGAAAAAAAGACCCAGGATCTTATTTGTTTCTCTTGGATGTGAGAAAGCATAATAAATCCTGGGCACGTTCCATTTCTGGCATACCGTTCGCTTTCCCTCATAGTCCAGTAATTTACGGTTACCGGGTAGAAACTTATGGGCCATATCCCCAAGATTATATGAGAGCTTTTTGATTCAGTTATATTGTAACAACGCCAAAACGCGTATGTCAACGAAAAATCGAACGTTGGATAAATTTACGAATCAAATGTTCGGATTTCACTGTAATTTACCTTCAAAAATCACTTTTTGTCGTAAATATTCCACGTCTTTCTTCCCATTTTGCGTCTTTTCTTGGAAAACCGGCTCTTCCATCCGCCTTACAGGCATGTAGCCTTCTTTCTGCATGCGATCGAGGCAGTCTGAGATGCTCTCGTTTTCCAATACTTCGAACTTCTTCTTTTTCGGTTTGCTCTTATCCATCGTTCGTTACCTCCGTACTGCCTTGACCCAGAACCCTCCATAGAAGGCTTTCGGTTCATGCGAGATGATAAAGGCTTTCTCATCCATTTGCTTTACCGTAGAGTATAGATCGTATTCGGATTTTCTCGAAGTCAGGATCTGCATCATAAGACGTGGACCATCTCGTCCATCCGCGAGCCAGTTTGTAACACCATAGCCCTTGTTACGAAGAGCCGATGGAATGTCTGAATCGAATTCTTTCGTGATTACGTTGACTGTGATGTAACCAAGTGCAAGCTTTTCTTCGATCTTCATACCGACGATGACGCCGATTCCGTAACCGACCGCGTAGGCGATCAGGTTTTGGATTTCATTCAGGTTTTCGAGTACGATTCCAAGTCCGATCACGTAGATGAGGACTTCAATGACACTTGTCGCCGCTGCAAGATATCGCTGGTTTTTCAACGTCAGGATCATACGCAGCGTGAAGAATGTTACATATACAATGTTGATGATGAGAATGATCGCAATCAATATATAGCCATTTTCAAGCACTTTGTAAAACCTCCAAAACTCAAGTTTTCATTTTTTGTAACTCTTAGGATAGCACGAAAGTTTGTGAAAGAAAAAGAGGAATCCTTGAAATGGAAAGATAAATTTGATTTCTCTTAGAAGAATATATTGATTTCTTTGAAATTCACTCCCTTTCCGCGGGCATTAGAAAAGCGCAAGCGACCCGGGTAGTCACGTAGGTCACTGGAAGACTGACGAGGAGGCTGTGGCCGCCACAGGAAGTCTGAAGTGATCCAAGTGACTGGGAGCTGAGCTAGACATTTCTTCTTAGGTCTCGCCTGGCTCGCTATTCCCGCAGGACAAGGAAAACTTCGGCAGCGTTACATCGCACGAAGAAAATGCGAATTTCATTTTCGAGGAGTGTCGTGAAGTTGCGTGCGAAATCAATACTCTATTACATAGAAGTATCTTCTTTCGTGGTATTATAAGTCTTCCCAGATTTAAATAAGAAAAAATGAAAAAAGAACAGCTTAATAGCTGTTCTTCAAATCATTATAGTTTTTGCTTTTAGGCACAAAAAAAGATGAAACGACATGGTGTACGTTTCACCTTTTTACGCCCGGCGATGTCCTACTCTCACAGGGGGAAGCCCCCAATTACCATTGGCGCTGAAGAGCTTAACTTCCGTGTTCGGCATGGGAACGGGTGTGACCTCTTCGCCATCATCACCAGACTTGCGATTTGTGATAACCTTCGACCTTCTGTGTCAGCTTCGTTCGCTCTCATCCTCATGTACAAGCTAAGTACACTCCGGTGATTCCTCACTAGCTTCCTTGAATCTCTCGATTCTGACAAATCTTTATTTAGTTGAAGGAACCATTCCTTCAAAACTAGATAACGGTTCTTGAAAACGTAAGTATTGTGGTTAAGTCCTCGATCGATTAGTATCTGTCAGCTTCACGTGTCACCACGCTTCCACACCAG
>NZ_JBPXRR010000003.1:0-89472 GCF_051842935.1 Pseudalkalibacillus sp. Hm43
AGATTTCCCATCGCGTCAAGCGAGTAAGATCCCTCAGAGATGATGAGGTTGATAGGTCTGGTGTGGAAGCGTGGTGACACGTGAAGCTGACAGATACTAATCGATCGAGGACTTAACCATAAAAATGAACGCGGACTAACAACGTCACGTCCTGTGACAACGTCCGCACTAGCACATCCTGTGCGTCGTGTTTTCAAGAACCGTTAGTTATCTAGTTTTGAGGGAACATTTTTCTAAAAAAGTCCTTGCAAAAGCATTTTCTTTTTAGTAATATATATCTTGTCCTTACTAAGGATTGTGATTGTGGATCATTTTGAAATGGTCTGGTGATGATGGCGAAGAGGTCACACCCGTTCCCATGCCGAACACGGAAGTTAAGCTCTTCAGCGCCAATGGTAATTGGGGGCTTCCCCCTGTGAGAGTAGGACATCGCCGGGCCAACCTATTTAATTTCAATGATTATTCCACAGTAGCTCAGTGGTAGAGCTATCGGCTGTTAACCGATCGGTCGCAGGTTCGAGTCCTGCCTGTGGAGCCATTTGCTTCCATAGCTCAGCAGGTAGAGCACTTCCATGGTAAGGAAGAGGTCAGCGGTTCGAACCCGCTTGGAAGCTCCATCAAAATTTCAATAATGGCCCCTTGGTCAAGTGGTTAAGACACCGCCCTTTCACGGCGGTAACACGGGTTCGAATCCCGTAGGGGTCACCATCCATATTGGAGGATTAGCTCAGCTGGGAGAGCACCTGCCTTACAAGCAGGGGGTCGGCGGTTCGATCCCGTCATCCTCCACCATTTAATCTTTGCTGGTCTCACAGATCAACGATCTGAAATCGGGACGACAAAAAAATGAGTAGCATCTTATATTACTACGCTGGCCTAGCTCAATTGGTAGAGCAACTGACTTGTAATCAGTAGGTTGGGGGTTCAAGTCCTCTGGCCAGCACCATCTTCATTTTAAATTAGACTATTTAGTCTTTTTTTATTGGAGGGGTAGCGAAGTGGCTAAACGCGGCGGACTGTAAATCCGCTCCCTCCGGGTTCGGCGGTTCGAATCCGTCCCCCTCCACCATTTATTTAAAAGACTGCGAGCCATTAGCTCAGTCGGTAGAGCATCTGACTTTTAATCAGAGGGTCGAAGGTTCGAGTCCTTCATGGCTCACCAGTTTAGATTCGCTCTGATTGGATATAATTATGATATATGCGGGTGTAGTTTAGTGGTAAAACAAGAGCCTTCCAAGCTCTGGTCGTGAGTTCGATTCTCATCACCCGCTCCATGGGGCCTTAGCTCAGCTGGGAGAGCGCCTGCCTTGCACGCAGGAGGTCAGCGGTTCGATCCCGCTAGGCTCCACCATTACATAAACTCTTCAACTCTCTAAACAAATGTTTAGAGAGTTTTTTAGTATTTAGCACATGCTATACACAGAAAATGTAAACGCTTTATAATTATCCAAAACCAGAGACAAAACCGGTTAAATAGCGTATAAGTATACAGGTTTATGTCTAGTTGAACCACAGTATGATGAACCCCTACAATAGAGAGTGGAGCGAAATCAATGAGGAGGAAAAATATGAACAAGAATATCGGAATCTTAGGTGTTCCTATGGACCTTGGACAAATGCGCCGAGGTGTTGATATGGGTCCAAGTGCAATGAGATATGCAGGTCTGATCGAACGCTTAGAGAACCTTGGTTATGAAGTAGAAGACCATGGTGATGTTGAAATCCCTCAAAGAGAGAAAGTAGCTAGCACTGAAACGAATTTGAAAAACCTGCAAGGGGTCATTGAAGCAAGTACACGTCTTGCAGAAGGTGTGGACAAGATCATCCAAGATGGACATTTCCCACTCGTTCTTGGAGGGGATCACAGTATCGCCATCGGAACACTTGCTGGAGTATCGAAGCATTATGATAACTTAGGTGTCATCTGGTATGATGCGCACGGTGATTTGAATACAGGCGATACGTCCCCAAGTGGGAACATCCATGGTATGCCACTTGCAGTCAGCTTGGGAATCGGACATGAGAAGCTGAAGGATATCGGTGGGTATGGACCTAAGATCAAGCCTGAGAACATCGTCATTATCGGTGCTCGATCTCTTGATGAAGGAGAACGTGTATTGATTCGTGAAAAAGGCATCAAAGTATTTACAATGCACGAAATCGATCGTATGGGAATGCCGAAGGTTATGGAGGAAGCGATTGAATATGTCTCCAAAAACACAGACGGTGTACACTTGAGCTTGGATCTTGATGGTCTCGATCCAGCAGAAGCACCTGGAGTAGGTACTCCGGTATTAGGTGGCATCAGTTATCGTGAAAGCCACTTGGCGATGGAAATGCTTGAAGAAGCGAAGATCATCACGTCTGCTGAATTTGTGGAAGTGAATCCGATACTGGATGACAAAAACAAAACTGCGACTTGTGCAGTTGGACTAGTTGGCTCTCTATTTGGAGAAAAGTTAATATAAGAGAAATTCATCAAAAGGACCTTACCGAATTGTTTCGGTAGGGTCCTTTTTTCACGATAAGAATTTATTGCGAATACGTTGGAATAAGTAAGTGTAAGGGCGGGGAGGAAAAAAGGGTGAATGAAAAAGTATCGGTGCTTATACCCACATATAATAACGGCAAATATTTAAGAGAAGCAATTGACAGTATGTATGCTCAAACGTATACAAATTGGGAAGTGATCTTGGTAGATGATGCATCAACTGATCGAAGTATAGATTCAATAAGCGCTCTTCTTGAGGATGAGCGAATCACATTGGTTAAAAATCATGAAAATCTAGGAAAGGGCAAATGTTTGAACAAAGGATTGCAACTGATCCATACCCGCTTTTTTCTAGAGTTAGATGGTGATGATTGGCTACCTTCAGATGCGTTAAAAGTATTGATGGAAACAGCAGGGAAATCTGAGAGTGATGTCGCTCTTTTTACAGGGAATGTTATGTGGGTGTTTGAGAATGAGAAGGGGAAACAAAGGACCAAATATGAGAAAACAATTATGACACATGGGCGTTCACCTAAAGATCGTTATGAGATCCTTCTATCCAATTATGTTCCATACCCGCGGTTTTATCGAACAGAGTGTGTCAAAAGCATCGGTGGGTGGCCGGTAGTGCCGTACGACGGAAGACATGCAGATGACTTGCATATTTTCCTAAGGCTAATTGAGAAATACCGATTTGAATGGATTGATCAATTGATTTACTATTACCGCATGTATTCCAACAATCAGACGAATCGTAATCGAAAATATATCCAAGAAACGGTTGAATGGATTGTCCGCAATACTCTAAAAAGGTGGGGCGACGAATATGATCCTGACTTCACCATCAAAGGCGGTTATAAAGTAGTCAATAGATTAAATCTGAAAAACTAACCGTCCATAATATGCACAGTAAAAATTATTCCTGTATAAAAAGAAAATAGCAGCTTCATGTCGAAGCTGCTTACTTAGGATACTTTTATCATTTCACTCTTGATTCCATCGTAACGGTTGAGGAGGTCATCCAAGTACTGACTAATTTCAACAACCTCTGAGGAAAATAACGGTTTTTCTTTCGCCAGGGTCAACATTCTTTTTCTAGAGGTTTCGATTTCGTTCAATAGATAACGTTCTTCAGCTGACAACTCGCCCACCTGCTTTCGCTCGTAATGGTTGTTACTCATAATACCCGATATCTGTAAACATAAACCTATTTTTAACAAAAATATTCATCACCTGGATGTTTTCCCATGTTAGAATATGAGTTGGATAGTACTAATGGGGTATAAGGAAAATTTTGAGATCGCAAAATCGGGGGTTCCTATATGGATATAACGGTGAAGCGTTTGGTTAGATCAGTCAAAAAAGGGGATCAGAAAGCATTCGAAGAGCTGGTTGAAATATATAAAGATAAGGTATATCATATCGTCTATCGCATGTTGGGGAACGTGCATGAGGCGGAAGACATCGCACAGGATGCCTTTGTACGTGCTTATATACATATCGAGAAGTATAATGAAGCACATAAATTTTCAACTTGGCTATATAGAATTGCAACCAATTTGACAATCGACCGTATAAGAAAGAAAAAACCAGATTATTATTTAGATGCAGAAGTTGCGGGTGGAGAAGGATTGACCCTTTATTCACAAGTTGCAGTTGCAGAACAATTACCTGAAGAAAAAATTGAAACCTTTGAGCTTCAAGAACGTATACAAAGAGAGATTCTACAACTGCCTCCTAAATATCGTTCAGCAATAGCTTTAAAATATTTGGAGGAATTATCACTGAAAGAAATCAGCGATATCTTACAGATACCCGTTTCTACAGTCAAGACAAGAATCCATCGTGGGAGAGAAGCACTTAGAAAACGGTTGAAAGATCTGGATGGATAGGAGGATATGAGATGAAATGTGATAAGAAATATTCGTCCTATATGCACAAATGGGTAGACGAAAGCATTGAACCTCTCGAAAAAATCGAATTACTACAACATATAAAGGGATGTTCGGATTGTCATGAACAATTCGAGGAATTGAAAAATGTGGATCGAATGCTCGTAAGTCATCATTCGATCAAGGCGCCGAATGGTTTTACTTCAAAAGTGATGGAACGGTTACCACGTGAAAAGTCCACCTCAAAAATGCGCAGATGGTTTAAACATCATCCGCTCCTGACAGCAGCTGTTGTATTTCTGATATTGATGTCAGGATCCATTTACAGTGAATGGGGAGGAAACAAGGATAACCCGATCTCTGTCACCGCAAACGGTGCTCAAGTGAAGATTGACGAACAGAGCAAGCGTGTCATCGTTCCAGAAGGAGAAACCGTTAAAGGAGATCTAGTCGTACGGAACGGTGATGTTGAAATTGCTGGGATGGTAGAAGGAAATGTGACTGTCATCAACGGAAAACACTATCTGGCTTCCGCAGGGCATATAGCCGGTGAAAGTGAAGAAATCCATCAAGTAACGGAATGGGTCTGGTACAGGTTGAAAGAAGGATTCATGGGCATCAAGAACTGGTTTGTATCCGATCATGAGTAGGATTTTATCAATAGGCATTCATATTGGACAGGCATGAACAAGTGAGCCTGTCCTTTTTTCACGTTTTCGCAGAAAGGGATCGAATTTGGTAGAGAACATTAATTATTCCTTTACAACGGAGACAGAATACACCTCAATGTCGAAAAATAGAAATAGCTGCAAATTATGATATAATGTAAGAGTTACACTAGTAACAAACTGACCATTGTTGGAAACAATGATTCTAAGTTGATCAGTTTGGAGGATGACGAGATGTTTCCCGTTGGAGACTTTAACGTATTGAACTACATAAACGATATAATAGATATCCTCTTAGTCACCTATGTGATCTATAAACTTATCATGCTTATCAAAGGGACAAAGGCGATTCAACTGTTGAAAGGAATCACCGTCATTGTGGCGGTCTGGTTCTTCAGTGGTATCTTCAAGCTCAACACGTTGAACTGGCTCATGAATGAGGCGATTACATACGGGATTTTGGCGATCATCATCATATTCCAGCCTGAGCTGCGGAGAGCACTTGAGCAGCTAGGACGGGGAAGGTTCTTTTCTAGAGGGATGATTGCTGAAGAAGAGAAGAATCAGAAGACGATAGAAGCGTTGATGAAGGCGACCAATTATATGGCCAAACGTCGTATCGGAGCTCTGATTACACTTGAAAGAGAAACCGGGTTGGATGATTATGTGGAAACCGGAATTCCGATCAATGCACATTTGAGTTCCGAGTTGTTGATCAACATTTTCATTCCGAACACACCGTTACATGATGGAGCTGTCATCATCAATGACGATCAAATCTTGTCAGCTGCAAGTTATCTGCCATTATCGGAGAGTCCATTCATCTCGAAGGAACTCGGAACGAGACACCGTGCAGCACTCGGTATTTCAGAAGTGACAGACGGACTGACACTGGTGGTTTCTGAAGAAACTGGGCATGTTTCCCTGACGAAAAATGGGGAGCTGTACCGTAACTTAGATGAAGAGATGTTACGAAAACTATTAGAGGCCGAGATTATGAATAAATCTAAAGCAACTTCCTCATCGAAGTGGAACTGGAGGGGGAAGAAAGATGGATAGATTGCTTAAGAGTCATTGGTTTGTAAAAATAACTGCCTTTCTAGTCGCTCTAATGATGTACACGTCTGTCAATATTACGAATCAGGAAGCGAATGAAACGAACACGGAGATCCCTACAACCGGAGAAGAAATATTTAAAACCGTTCCACTTGAAGCTGAATACGATGATAATAAATATGTTCTTATGGGCTTACCGGATCGTGTGAAAGTTGAGTTCAACGGATCTAGAGCAGACCTTACAAAATTAGGGTTGCAGAGAGGTCAGACAGCTTATGTCGACTTGTCTGATAAAGGCCCCGGTCAATATGAAGCGAACTTGAAAATAGATAATATTCCGAATGGGATTGAGTACACATTTGAGGAACCGACCGTAACGGTTACGCTTCACGAGAAGAAAACAGAAACGTTCCCTGTAACCGTTCAGCTGCTGGATGAAGATCAGCTTGCGGATGGGTACATTGCTGGCACGCCTGAAATAGAACAAGATGAAATTGAAATCACAGGTGCAAAAGAAATCATTGATGAGATTAAATATGTACGAGCTTTCATCAATGTCGGCGATGCAAAAGAGACGTTCACACGTGAAGTCAAGATCCAAGCACTGAACAAGAGTTATGATCCGATTGATATTGTCATTGATCCTTCTACAACAGAAGTGACAGTACCAATCGATAATCCTAGTAAAGATCTACCTGTATCCATCGAACGGGAAGGTTCCGTCCCTGATGGCATTGAAGTAAGATCCATCACAGCGGAAGAAGAGGAAATTACGATCCATGCACCAAAAGATGTCTTGGATCAGCTGGACACCATCAACATCCCTGTTGATTTAAGCAACATCACCGAGGATGAGACTATAGAGGTGGAGGTTCCTTTACCAGACGGAGCATTCTATACCTCACCGAAGAAAGTGAAAGTCATCATTGATGTTGAACAGGTGGAAGATTCCTCAGGGGACTCACCGAATGAAACGGCAAGTACGAAAACATTCAAAGACCTTCCAATTCAGATCATGGGATTAGGAGAAGACCGGGAAGGGACCATCAGAGAGCCTGAAAATGGCGTTATGGATTTGACGGTCTCCGGTAAGGAAGAAGATTTGAATGCTTTATCAGAAGATAAGATTACTGCTTTTGTAGATGCTGAAGATTTATCAGACGGAGAGCATGACGTAAATATCGAGGTTGAGTTACCGGAATCTTTTACGTATGACTCGAAGTTGAAGAAAGCGACCTTAACCATCAGCGAAAGAACTGCCTAATGTATAAGGGAAGAAGGAGCGATTGAATTAATGGGTAAATATTTTGGAACAGACGGAGTCAGAGGTGTAGCAAATACCGAACTAACACCTGAATTAGCATTCAAATTAGGGCGTTTTGGCGGTTATGTTCTGACGAAAGAAACCCAAAAGCCAAAAATCATCATTGGACGAGATACACGGATTTCTGGTCACATGCTTGAAGGAGCATTGGTAGCAGGACTCTTATCCATCGGTGCGGAAGTGATGCGGTTAGGCGTCATCTCTACGCCAGGTGTAGCGTATTTGACGAAAGCATTAGGTGCTCAGGCTGGTGTCATGATTTCGGCATCACACAATCCTGTTGGAGATAATGGAATCAAGTTCTTCGGATCAGATGGTTTTAAACTGTTGGATCAACAAGAACAGGAAATTGAGGAGCTCATCGATCAGGATGAGGATCAGTTACCTAGACCGACAGGAATGGATCTTGGACTTGTGAGTGATTATTTCGAGGGTGGACAGAAATATCTGCAGTTCTTGAAACAAACGATCGACGAGGATTTCTCGAACCTCCGTATTGCATTGGATTGTGCACACGGTGCTGTTTCTTCACTTGCACCTCATTTGTTCGCCGACTTGGATGCGGATATCACAACGATCGGATCATCCCCGAATGGATTGAACATCAATGATGGTGTCGGATCGACTCACCCAGAAAAATTGGTTGAGCTTGTGAAAGAAAAAGAAGCAGATATTGGTCTTGCGTTCGATGGTGATGGCGATCGTCTGATTGCTGTAGATGAGAACGGTCAGATTGTCGATGGAGACCAGATCATGTTCATTTGTGCGAAGCACTTCTACAATGAAGGCAGATTGAAGCATGATACAGTCGTATCAACTGTGATGAGTAACCTTGGTTTTTACAAAGGCTTGGAAGAGTCGAATATTCAATCCGAACAGACAGCTGTCGGGGACCGCTATGTGATGGAACGCATGCGTGCAGGTGATTTCAACCTCGGTGGTGAACAATCGGGTCATATCATCTTCTTGGACCATGGTACGACTGGAGACGGACTGCTTTCTGCCTTACAACTCGTGAACATCATGAAGTTGACGAACAAACCATTATCGGAATTGGCAGGGGAAATGAAGAAGTTCCCTCAGTGCCTGAAGAACGTCAAGGTGACCGATAAACATAAAGTTATGGAAAACCCTAGCGTTAAAGAAGCGATTGAAAGCGTAGAAGCTGAAACGAATGGTAATGGACGTGTCCTTGTACGACCGTCTGGTACAGAGCCGCTCGTCCGCGTCATGGTTGAAGCACCGACTGAAGAGCTGTGTGAAGCCTATGCAGACAAAATTGCACGTGTAGTAGAAAGTGAAATGGGGTACATTCAACAGTAAGGTCATAAATCGACATTCGATTCGAATACTATGCAGGGCAGCTCGAGCACACGAAACGAGCTGCTTTTGCATAAATTTATATAAGGTTTTGACCATAATAGGAAAAGCTATAGGAAAAGAAGAATTAATCATTGACGCTGTTTTTGTTCTGGTGTATGATATTTCCATTCGAGCAAAGAAAGGAGGATCGTAAGGAATACGCAACAAAAAGCGCCTGGACTATTTCATCGGATAAATTTCCGACACCGCGGCGGTGAACGAAATAGTTGACGAGGAAAGAGGTTTATCGAATCATCGGCGGGTACCTCTCGGTTTACATCGACCGGAAGATCCATACTGAAAACACTGAGGCGACTTGGTGAACAAAGGGATGGATCCGATGTAACAAAAACAAATAGATGTTGGGGATCGATCATCCCCTTTTTTGAGGCTGATTGCCCCCCAACAGGGAGGTTTATTTCTATGTGTGGAATCGTTGGTTATATCGGAAATGAAGATACGAAAGAAATTTTATTAAAAGGGCTAGAAAAACTTGAATACCGCGGTTATGACTCTGCAGGTATCGCTGTCATGAACGACGAAGGTGTTCATGTTTTCAAAGAAAAGGGACGTATTGCTACACTTCGTGAAAACGTAGATGGAAATGTACCAGCGACGATCGGAATCGGACATACACGCTGGGCGACGCATGGTGCACCAAGTAAGACGAACGCGCACCCTCACCAAAGTACGTCAAAACGTTTTACGCTTGTGCATAACGGAGTCATTGAAAACTTCACTCAAGTACGTAAGGAATTCTTGAAGGATGTTGAATTGACGAGTGAAACCGATACAGAAATCATCGTTCAATTGATCGAGCATTTCGTAAAGGAAGGCCTTGAAGTTGAAGCAGCGTTCCGCGAAACGCTTTCTCTATTGAAGGGTTCTTATGCACTTGCGTTACTCGATAATGAAAACCCGGAAGTCATTTATGTCGGGAAAAATAAAAGTCCATTGCTTGTCGGTCTAGGAAATGGCTACAACGTCGTAGCTAGTGACTCTATGGCAATGCTACAGAAGACCGATCAGTTCGTTGAATTGATGGATGAGGAAATTGTCCTTGTATCTAAGGATGAAGTGACAATCAAAGACTTAGATGGTGAAGTAAAGGAACGTGAACCGTTCACAGCAGAGCTTGATGCATCTGATATTGAAAAAGGAACGTATCCTCACTACATGCTGAAAGAAATCGATGAGCAACCCATCGTCATCCGTAACATCATCAACCAGTATCAAAACGAAAAAGATGAGCTGAAACTCGATGACGATATCCGTAAAGCGATGAAGAAAACGGACCGTGTTTACATCATCGCATGTGGAACGTCTTATCACGCTGGTCTTGTCGGGAAAGAACTGATTGAAAAAGTCGCTCACGTACCTGTTGAGGTGCATATTGCGAGTGAGTTCTCTTATAACATGCCGATGCTCTCTGAAAAGCCATTATTCATTTTCATCTCTCAAAGTGGAGAGACGGCAGACAGCCGTGCAGTACTCGTGCAGGTGAAGAAACTTGGTCATAAAGCACTCACCATCACGAACGTACCAGGATCGACACTGTCCCGTGAAGCGGATTACACATTGTTGCTGCACGCAGGACCAGAGATCGCGGTCGCTTCAACGAAAGCCTATACAGCACAAATCGCTGTTCTATCGATTCTTGCAGCTGACACAGCGAAGTCAAAAGGAGTCGACATGGACTTCGACTTGATGAAGGAATTGAGTATTGTCTCCAATGCGATTGAAGCATTATGCGATCAGAAAGAAGAATTCGAAAAAATCGCTCGTGAATATCTGTCTGTCACACGCAACTGCTTCTTCATCGGACGTGGCATGGACTACCATGTTGTCTTAGAAGGTGCGCTGAAGCTAAAGGAGATCTCTTACATCCAGGCAGAAGGATTCGCTGGAGGAGAGCTGAAGCACGGTACAATCGCGTTGATTGAAGAAGGAACACCTGTCATTGCACTTGCGACACAAGAACACGTGAACTTGAGCATCCGTGGAAACGTGAAAGAAGTGAGTGCTCGTGGAGCTTATACATGCACGATCAGTACAGAAAGCCTTGCGGATGAAGAAGATCGCATCGTCATTCCGGATGTGCATCCATTGCTCACACCTCTTGCGAGTGTCATCCCATTACAATTGATTTCTTACTACGCAGCACTGCACCGTGACTGCGACGTAGATAAACCACGTAACTTAGCTAAATCAGTTACTGTAGAATAACGAACCAAATCCTTGCAGGTTTCCATAACTGCAAGGATTTTTTATTTTTGGGTAATCTAAGCGTGAATGAATGTTAAGGAGGATGCTCATCATGCTTGAAGGTAAAACAGCCCTTATCACTGGCTCAGGGCAGGGTATTGGTTTAGAGATTGCTACGGAATTTGCCAAAGCCGGCGCAAAGGTCATGTTGAATGATATTAACGAAGATACATTGAAAGAGTCGGTGGACAGCTTAAATGCCCAGGGATATACGGTTGAAGGTGTTGTGGCAAACGTTGCAAAGGAAGAAGACGTTAAGAATGCCATCGAAAAAACAGTGGAGACGTTTGGACGGATCGACATTCTTGTCAATAATGCCGGCATCCAACACGTCGCACCAGTTGAAGAGTTTCCAAGCGAGAAATTCGATTTGATCCTCGATATCATGCTGAAAGGTCCTTTCTATGGAATCAAGTACGCCTTCCCACATATGAAAGAACAGGGCTACGGGCGTATATTGAACATGGCTTCCATCAATGGATTGATTGGATTCGCTGGAAAAGCGGGCTATAACAGTGCGAAACATGGGGTTATCGGTTTGACGAAAGTAGCTGCATTAGAAGGGGCAGATCATGGAGTCACTGTAAACGCAATTTGTCCAGGATATGTCGACACACCATTGGTTCAAAACCAATTGGAAGACTTGGCGAAGACCCGGAATATCGAAAAAGAAAAAGCGCTTGAAGAAGTCATCTATCCACTCGTACCTCAAAAAAGACTGATTCAAGTTCAGGAAGTAGCTGACTACGCAATCTTCCTTGTCAGTGAAAAAGCGAAAAGTATTACCGGACAAGCAGCTGTAATCGATGCTGGATACACTGCTCAGTAATATGCACATAAGTAAAGCTCAACCCAAAACGGGTCGAGCTTTTTTTGTATTTGTTGATTGGGATCAGCTTAGTTGATACCCATCATCGCAAGGAAGATGATCGCGATTGTTGCAATCATCGGAATGAGCAATCCGACGACAAATACATCCTTATACGAATCTTTATGGGTCAAGCCTGTTACAGTGAACAACGTCAGTAACGCACCATTATGGGGTAAAATGGACGCCCCGGAAGCTACGGATGTAATCCGGTGAAATGCTTCAAGGCTCATATTGTTGTTGGTAGCGATATTGTAATACTCCTCACCAAGAGCCTCCAACGCAATTCCCATACCACCGGAAGCAGAACCGGTAATCATGGCGAGTAATTGGACGGCAAATGCTTCAGAAAAGAATGGACTGAGCGGGATAGAGAAGATGAGATCTTTTACCGTATCAAAGCCAGGAGAAGCGGTTACCACGGATCCGAAACCAACGGCTGCACTCGTATTGATTGTTGCCAAAACCGACCCCGAAGCTCCGCCATTGATGGAACCGATGAATGCTTTGTATTGCTTATAGTTGAAGAGCATGATGAGTAAGATTCCAATCAATAAGGCAGTAAGGATACTGATATTTTCAAATGCGTTCAAGGTGATGACGACAGCAATCAGTGGAATGACCGATAAAATCCAGTTCGGGAGTTCATCTTCATCTACGCTGTTCACCTGATTATCCCCTTTAGGCTCGGTGAAAAGGTCATCCTTTTTCGTAAGTTGTCTCTCTCGGAACTTCAAGTAGAAGAAACCACCGACAGCCATGATCAATCCGGCAACGATCCCAAGAATGGGTGCTGCCATCGTTGATGTTTTGAATGTTTCAATCGGGATGATGTTTTGAATTTGCGGTGTTCCTGGTATAGCGGTCATCGTAAAAGTGAATGCGCCAAGAACGAAAGTGGATGGAATCAGCTTTCTAGAAACATTTGCTTTCCGGAACATGGCGACGGCCAACGGATACACGGCGAATACGACAACGAATAAACTAACGCCCCCATATGTCAGGATGGCAGCGGATAGGAGCATCCCTAGTATGGCGCGTTTTTCTCCAATGACGTTTGATATTTTGTACGCTACCGATTGTGCAGCACCGGTATCTTCCATCAGCTTTCCAAAGATCGCTCCGAATAAGAAGATCGGAAAGTACGACTTGGCAAAACCGACGAAACCAGCCATGTATGTACCTGTATACGTATCAAGGATATCCATCCCGCTTAATATGGCGACAATACCGGAAACCAGTGGTGCAATCCAAATGATAGACCAGCCCAGGTAAGCGAGTAACATCAATAATGCGAGTCCGATAAGGATACTGATCATTTCTTAGGTCCTCCTAAAAAATCATTTCTTGACCTTAATATGTCCAGATAACGTATTTCAATGAGAAACATTCCTGTTGGTGTTTTTTTGCCGGTTGTGAAATAATCTTCTCAAGGGAAATACGGATTGTGGGTGAGGGTATGAAAAGGATCCATTACAGCTGGGTCATATTGATTGTTACGTTCTTTTCCATTATTGTAGCGGGGATCATCCGATCATCTTCCGGCGTGTTCATCGATCCTTTTGAGAATGAGTTCAACTGGGATCGGTCCATCATATCGTTAGCCTTTGCAATCAGTTTGTTTTTGTACGGCATTTCAGGGCCATTTATGGCGGCGTTGATTGAAGTCCTCGGATTGAAGAAGATGATGGTGCTCTCCATGACCACGTTGCTTGGGGGTATCTTACTCACTTTCTTGATGCAAGAATCGTGGCAACTCATCTTGATTTGGGGTGTCATCATTGGACTTGGTTCTGGTTTGTTTTTAACCGTCCTCAGCCCCTATATCGCGAATCGTTGGTTTGAAGAACGAAGAGGTCTAGCAGTCGGAATACTGACCGCGAGCACTGCAACGGGTCAATTGATCTTACTTCCGGTTTTGGCATTGATCATCGAAAACTATTCCTGGCGTCATGCAGTTGGATTGATTCTCGTACTTTGTGCCTTGATGCTATTGATTATCCTATTGTTTATGAAGAATTCACCCAAGGATGTCGGAGTCTTACCGTATGGTCAAGAGGTGGAATCAGAGGAAGAAGAGGAAATACATAAAAGGAATCCAATTGTCATTGCGTTCAACGGATTGAAGGAAGCAGTCAGGGTGAAGGCATTTTGGCTCCTTGCAGGGAGTTTCTTCATATGCGGACTCTCCACAAGTGGACTGATCGGAACGCATTTCGTCTCTTACTGTATCGGCTATGGGATCCCTCTTGTAACGGCTGCCTGGTTATTATCGTTCATGGGCATCTTCGATTTGATCGGCACGACGATTTCCGGATGGTTGTCCGACCGTTTCGATAATCGCTGGCTCTTATTTTGGTATTACCTGTTGAGGGGTGCATCCCTTTTATTATTGCCGTTTGCTCTCTCTGAAGGTTCGATTGTATTGCTGACGATTTTCTCCATTTTTTACGGTTTGGATTGGATTGCAACTGTTCCACCGACAATCAGCATCTCGAGACAAATATTCGGAGTGAAAAAAAGCGGAATCGTATACGGCTGGATTTTCGCTTCACACCAAGCGGGTGCAGCCGTAGCTGCCTTTACTGGTGGAGTGATATACAAAATCTTCGACTCCTACACGTGGGCATTTTTATTAGCCGGCGTCTTTTGTGGGTTAGCAAGCTTGTTCGTTCTTGTCATTAAGAAGCAGAATTCGAAGGCCGATGTCGCACCAAGAATGATTTCTTAAAAAAAATGAAGAAAATAGGTTTCGAACTATGCGAAAGAGGGAATAAGTAATTTACCATTTTAGCGAGGAGGGGGAGTATGCAAGTGTTAAAGCCGTTGGACAAGAAGACAAGACCAGTGAAGTACTCATCCGATCCTGCCTTGAAAAAAGATTTGAAGCTACAAACAGAAGATAGGAAAGTGGAATTCAAACAAACTTTCTTGAATCCATGTTAATGAAAATGACGCTGAAAAGACCTAAGTTGAACAAGCTTAGGTCCTTTTTTATGCGCTGAAAATGCCAAGCTGTTTCATCATTTTTCTTGATCTGATCTTACTTTCGGCATTAGATCGACGTTCTTACAATATTGACTGAGTCCGATTGCACTGAAAAGAAGAAGGATGGCTCCACCTAAAAAGGATCCGAACCATATCATGCGTCTTTCCTGGCTCATTTCACATCACCTCAAGATTAACTTCCCCAATCCAGGCTATGTAGATTCGGTCGATAAGAAATCTTTCGTGATCGCGATGGCAGTTAAAGTGGCTCCTGCGGTCTGAGCATAGCTTCCGAAAGCCTGGATCTGAATCCCTTCCGCCATGTTGTCTTTTAAAATATACAGAACACCAATCGCTTCGAGTATCCCGCCGAATGACTGGAGCAATTGCCCTCGGGATGCGAGTTCAGCTTCAATGAGCTCACCCTCCAAATGAGACAAGGACTCCAGAAACGCACCGATCGATTGGATGGAGTCTCCGAAAAGGTCCAGAAACAATCCCTCAATTTCAAATCCTCGGATGATTTGGTAGGCGGCGTAACTATTCGTAATGTTTCCTGCCGATTGCAGCCAGGCTCCCAAAATTCCATCGCTGTTCTCAGGTTCGGTGTTGGTTTTACCAATCGCCTGCAAAGAGTTTCCGAATGCTTCAACACCGTTTCCAATCAAGGCAAGAGAATTTCCCTCTACATTATTTTCATCCTTTTCAAGAACGATGACGGTTTGTCCGGAAGCATTGATGAAGGTTCCTAAAGCTTGAATCCATACGCCTGCAACCTCCAGCAATTTCGGAAACATCCTACGCCCTCCCAAAAGACCGTTCTTAGATTACTATATACCGAAATGAAAACGTTGTTCGTTGAAAAAGGACATTGTTGGATGGAAATCGAACGAGGTACTTGTACTGAATTGAATATGGAAAGGAAGTGAGCGGATGATTACAGGATTGGATCATGTAGTCCATTTTACGAAACAGCCCGAAAGTGCGAAAAATGCGTTTGAATTGCTCGGCTTGAATGCCCTTTATGGAGGTGATCATCCCAACTGGGGAACGTATAATTGTTTGAGCTTTTATGAGCGCTTAGCCTACATTGAATGGATCGGCATCCAAAATAGGCAAGTCGCTGAACATTCGGATAACCCATTGATTCAACAAATTGCCTGGGATGCTGCAGCGGAACGAGAGGGGTTCTCCCAACTGGCTTTCCGGACGGACAGGTTACTGAATTTGAAAGATCATTTGGAAGCCGAAGGACATGAAACGATAGGACCTGTGCACGGTCAACGGAAAAAAGGGGATGGATCTTTATTGGAATGGTCGATGCTTTTCTTGAAACAGGATGATCATTCACCGATTCGATATCCATTCTTCATCGAATGGGGACAACCGGATACCGTTCGTGAACGTGAACTGGCCGCACTTATGGAACATCCTACAGGGCGCTCAGAGCTAGACTATGTTGGTTTTAACTGCGTAAACCCATCAGTGTGGGCTGATCGATACGGTTCTGTATTAATGGCTGAACGACAACCCGAAGAGAAGCAGGATGAATTCGGTGCATACTTTGAGTTGCGGATTCATTGGACGTCGGTTCGTTTTTATGACCATTCTGATTCCTCTTTCAGAGATCTCTCGCCTCACCCTGTCATTGTAGGCATTAAAGGATCCACTACAAATGGTTTGCAAAAGATGGCTGGCGGGGCCTATCATTTCCACGAGTAGACAAAATAGTTTGAAAAAAGACATCGTTTTATTTATTATGTGAAAAAAAGGAGGTGAGAGCTTCATGAAGCTGATCAATGAAACGGAAATACGTGAAAAGGTTACTGTGGGGAAACTGATTGAAAAAATGGATGCTTACCTTTCTGAGAACAGGGAGATGGAGATGATCGATCGGATGCATATGGAGGATGAAGGAAATACGGTACTGATCATGCCTTCCTTTGACCCCGACTATTATGCGATCAAACTTGCAGGAGTAGCACCTGGAAATCGAGAACTCCAAAAGCCGACGATTCATGCATCGGTCATCCTCCATGACCGAAATACGTTGGAGCCTTTAGCGTTCATGGACGGTACGGCAATTACAGAACTAAGGACAGGAGCGATCGGTGGTCTGAGCATGAAATATCTTTCTAAGAAATCTGCTCGAAGCATAGGGATCGTCGGAACAGGTATTCAGGGGTGGAGTCATCTCGAAGCCGGGATGGCCGTCAGGGATATTGAAGAAGTCTATTTACATAACCGTAGCCCTGAAAAACTTGAAGCGTTCAAGAACCGGGTCCGAGAAGCTTATCCAGATGTAACCGTAAAATCTGCGAGTGTAGAAGAGCTCGTCGAATCATCGGATATCATCGTGACGACTACGACTTCTTCAACGCCTGTATTACCAGATCGTGAGCCGAGCTTTTGGGAAGGAAAGCATATTGTGGCGGTCGGTTCGTTCAGACCGGACATGCAAGAACTCCCGGAGTCTCTGTTAAAGATCCAGCAGACATTTTTCGTGGATACTCCAACAGCTCTCAAGGAATCAGGAGACATGTTGAAAGCGAAAGAATTACATGGAGATGGGATAAGATTTTCTTCCCTTACGGAATTCATGGACAGATCCAATGAGATCGAACAACCGTTTACTGTATTCAAATCCGTTGGGATGGCTCTGTATGATTTGATTACGGCAAAAACGATCTACGAACAGAGTGTCCGATACAAAGCAACCCGTACATAATGACAAAAGGAGATGGAACAATGAATTTTGAGATATTCATGGGATTGATTGGCGTACCAGTCGGCATCATCTTAACAGCCATCATCTGTTATTTCGTGACTGGGAAGAAAGAAAAGAATGCAAGTGTTGAAGTGAACAAGGAAGGGGGCATTCCAAAATGAGTGCCCATCCTCTGACGATCACCGTTTTGGTCATCTACTTGCTCTTATTACTGCTCATCGGAGTGACGAGTTCGAAGAAAAGCTCGGGTGGACTGACAGATTTCTTCCTCGCTGGAAGAGGTCTTGGTAAGTGGACTGTAGCCTTAAGTGCAGTCAGCTCTGGACGGAGCGGCTGGCTTGTTCTTGGTGTGACCGGTATGGCATATGCGAGCGGACTCCTCGCAGTCTGGGCATTAGCCGGTTTCATCACTGTCGAAGTGTTCATGTTCTTTTTTGTGGCAAGGCGTTTCCGGAAGTACAGTGAAAAAACAGACAGCATTACCGTTCCGGATATATTGGAGACCCGATACAAAGACAAGTCCAATCTATTACGGATTACAAGCGCACTGATTATTGCGTTCTTCATGATTGCGTATGTTGGAAGCCAAGTTGTGGCCGGCGGTACAGCGTTCTCTTCTAGTCTCGGTTTTTCGACGACAGGAGGCATGTGGTTTACAGCGATCATCTTACTGGCTTATACCGTTCTCGGTGGCTTCCATGCGGTCAGTAAGACGGATGTGTTACAAGCCGGTTTCATGTTCTTGTCCCTCGTCGTCCTTCCGATTGTCGCCATCATAGGGTTAGGCGGTTTCGGGCCGATATTGGATGCATTGAATAACCAGGGTCCTTCCTATTACGGTGTGTTCAGCTTCGGTTTCGGTGCAGCGATGAGTTTGGTCGGTATCGGTTTCGGAAGTCCGGGCAATCCTCATATTCTTGTACGTTATATGTCTTTGAAAAACATTAAAGAAATGAGACAAGCAGCTCTCATCGGTTCGATCTGGAATGTTGTGATGGGATGGGGCGCAATCATGGTCGGATTAGCCGGACGTGCCTACTTCCCTGACATCTCTTCGTTACCTGATGAAAACCAGGAAGCGGTGTTCACCTCATTAGGGAGTGAATTGCTGAACCCGTTTTTCATGGGGATCTTGTTGGTCGCCATATTGGCAGCAATCATGTCTAGTGCGGACAGTCAGCTCCTGGTGGGATCTAGTTCCTTAGTACGGGATGTCTATGATCGTCTGCTTGGAAAAGGAAAAACATTAGATGGTAAAAAACTCGTCCTATACAGCCGAGTTTCTATTGGGTTACTCATGCTGCTGTCTGTGTGGCTTGCATTTTCTGCACAAGAATTCGTTTTCTGGATGGTGCTTTTTGCGTGGGGCGGCCTAGGCGCGTGCTTCGGACCTGCGTTGTTACTCACCTTTTACTGGAAAGGTACGACGAAACAGGGTGTTTTCTGGGGAATGATCGTCGGATTGATTACCGTCATCCTTGTCAAAAAGCAACCTGAGTGGACGTATGTTTTCCTTGGGGATGTGAAGGCGTTTTTCTCCAATATCCTGTTTGGCATCACGTATGAAGCGGTACCAGGCTTTCTCATGTCCTTACTTGTCACAGTTGGCGTGAGTCTATTTACGAAAAAACCAGCAGATGCAGAAGAAACGATTGATGACTTAGCTTCTTGATGAATTTTTGTAAAAAAATATGACTTACCCATAAAGAAGCTATGAGTAGCTCAATCATAGAAAATCAAAAAGTGGAAGACTCATTTGAGCTGACCCGTAATTTTCGGGTCAGCTTTTTTTATGGTAAAGAAAAGTTTTCCAAAAAATGCTTTACAATTTATGGAGAAGGTAATATAGTTAGTTACATAAGTAACTAACCAACTAAGTTCTGCATATACATGATTAAAGGTTGAGAAAGGAGGTTTCTGCTTGAAGCCTACATTAGATGAATCACAACCGATTTTTCACCAGATTGCTACGATGATCATGGATGAGATTGTAGAAGGGCGCATGAAAGAAGGAGAACGGGTTCCTTCGACGAATGAGCTGTCCCGTTTTTACAACATTAATCCGGCAACGGCTCGGAAAGGGCTCCAAACGCTGGTGGATTCAAACATCATATACAAACAAAGGGGTGTAGGGATGTTCGTGAAAGAAGGAGCGAAGCAACAGTTGATTGAGCAAAGGAAGAACGAATTTCATGCAGATTATATTGAACCATTGCTTAGGGAAGCACAGCGGATCCACTTAAGTGTGGATGCCGTGATCGATTTGATTAAAACAGGAAAGGGTGAATGACATGATTGAATTGAATGGAGTCAGCTACTCTTATCACGCAGAGCCGGTATTGCAGAAGGTTACGTTCAAAGAAACGGAACCTACGATAACCTGTCTTTGGGGTAGGAATGGCGCAGGGAAAACGACCGTGATGAAGCTCATCTCAGGAATCTATGCTCCGACCGATGGAGAAGTCCGCATCATGGATCAAATGCCATACAACAATGACGAAGCACAAAAATATCTCTGTTTCATGCAAGAGAACCATCCGTTCAACCCTGATTGGAAAGTGAAAGAAGTTCTTCACATTGCGAAAGCGTACCACCCGAATTGGAGTGATGAAACGGCCCAGCAATTGCTGAAGCTCTTCAAACTTCCGACTAAGAAGAAAATGAAGGCGTTGTCCAAAGGGATGAAGACGGCTGTGCAGCTCATCATCGGCATCTCGAGTCATGCGGACATCACCATCCTTGATGAACCGACGAACGGACTGGATGCGGTCATCCGAAAACAGTTTTATAAATTTTTGATGGACAGTTATGAAGAACATCCAAGACATTTCTTGCTTTCCACCCACCACATCAATGAAATTCAACCTCTATGTGAATCCATTGCCATTGTGCATAACAAAAACATCATCCTACATGAACAGATGGAAACGTTCAGGAACAGAGGGGTCATGTTAACGGGGGATTCTGCTAAAATCACTGAACTGACGACAGATGTAAAGGTTCTCGAAAGGGAAGAACTCAGTCACATCACAAGGGTGATGATAGATGAACTTTATACGGATCAGTGGAAGGATGTAGGGAGAGCCCATCCAGTGACGGTAGAGAAAGCAGACCTGCAGGATTACTTGATTAACCTGACAAGTGAACAAGAGGAGGTAAAAGTATGATGTCATCAATGAGTGGTACAGCTAGATTGATTTATTCGGATATTCGAAAGATTTCTCAACTCATGTGGTTGATTACCCTGTTGTTGGCAACTGCTTGGATCATATTTGGTATCACCCTTGACCCTACCGGTTTTTCAACAAGCATATCAGGTCCGTTATACATCGGCTTATTCATGGTGTATCCGATTATAGCGATCACCAACACCTTTAAATATGCGATCGGATTTGGAAGTACCCGTATTCAATATTTGAAAGTGTTCTATGGGATGGGCCTCCTGATGGTCCTCATCAATATGTTTCTGTTCAATGTGCTTTATGCGTTTCTCGGTATGCTTACGGAGCGGGGTATTCTAGGGTTTGAATTTCTTCACACAGGAATGATGTCTTCCTACAACGGGTTTTTGGATTATGTATGGATTGATATTATGGCAGGATTAGCGTTATTCGGCATTACATTTTTCATAGCGGCTACATGGTTCCGTTTCGGCTTCATCCGATTTTCAATTGGCTTCACTGTCATTGCATTCATCGGCTATATCTTTCACGTAACCGTCGCATATGACGCTTTCATTGAGTGGATGTTCACACTCGATAGCCTGGTCGGGTTCAGTTTATTCGGATTGATCGGTTTGGTCCTTCTGTTCGCTACTTTCCCGTTGCTCCGCAATGCGCCATTACATTATCAATCCTAAAAAAAGACGTGCAGCCAATTGGCTTGCACGTCTTACTAGTCATTACTTCACTTCAAAATGTTTTTCGATGTCGTCGAGCGTGAGGTTTGCAGCACGTACGCCGCCGGCAGTGTTCCAAACTGCGTCACTGACTTTGTGTACGTTGCCTTCCTTCACAACATCAAGGTTCTTCCAGAGGGAATCGTTCGTCCATTCTTCTTCCGTTTTTGTTGCATCACCTTCACCTGTTTCGAAAGTGAAGTAGAAGAGGATGTCTCCGTTCATATCCGGAATACGCTCTTTCGTTACTTCTTCAGCAAATTCCGCTTGATCTTGGGACTCAGGACGTTTGAATCCGAGCTGCTCAAGGATGACGCCTGAGAACGAATCTTTCATATAAATACGGGCTTTACCAGGCAAGAAGCGGACTACGGAAACTTCTTGGTTCACTTTGTCGCCAAGTTTACCTTTGATGTCTTCCACACGTTGGTCGAAGTCAGCCATCACTTTGTTTCCTTCTTCTTCTTTATTCAATGCTTTTGCATAAAGCTCGAAGTTTTCTTTCCAATCACCTTTTAACGTTTCAGAGAAGACGGTTGGAGCAATCTTATCCAATTGCTCATAGAACTTTTCTTGACGTAATTTGTTACCGATGATCAAGTCTGGATCAAGTGCAGCGATCGCTTCAAGGTTGATGTCACTCTCCGTCCCGACGACTTCGACACCTTCCATATCGGCTTTAATATGCTCATACCAAGGGTCACCTAACCAAGATTGGACAGCTCCGACTGGTGTGACACCCATAGATAGAAGCGCCTCAGTTCCTTCATTCGTCAAGATGACTACTTTCTCAGGTGTTTCAGGGACTTCAGTCGTACCCATTGCATGCTCGACTGTGTAAGATGACTTTTCTCCTGAATCAGCATCTTTTTCTTTCTCTTGGTCAGATCCTTCTTTAGATGATCCACCACACGCTGCTAGTACGACTGCAAGCGCTAAAATAAGTGAGAATAGGCTAAAGCCTTTCCATTTACGCATATGTTGTTCCTCCTATATATGTATATATTGATAATGAATCTCATTCACAATTAGTAGTGTATAACCGTTTTCATCATCTGTCAACATTAAATTGATAATGATTATCATTGACAGTAACTGTCTAGACTTATAGACTTAAATGGGAAAGTTTAAGATATGGAAAGGTCTATACATATGAGAGAACTATTAAATACGAACACGAAAAAAACGATAGGAATGTTTATCGGAGCACTTCTTGTCGTCATTTTTATTGGGTGCAGTATCGTGTATGGATATACGAAAGTGGATTGGGGGATGGTACTTGATTCCTTCCAACGTTTTGATGGAACGAATGAACACATCATCATTCAAGAAAGTCGTGTGCCGCGGGCACTCATCGGAGCTGCAGTCGGGGCGAGTCTCGCCATCGCTGGAGCATTGATGCAAGGCATTACCCGAAATCCGCTCGCATCACCAAGCATTTTCGGAATCAATGCAGGAGCGGGGTTCTTCATCGTCCTTGCTGTCACATTCTTTTCTGTTTCCTCCATCCATCAATTTGCATGGATCGCCTTTTTCGGGGCGATGGTGACAGCACTGCTTGTCTATTTCTTAGGAACATTAGGACGGGATGGACTGACACCTGTCAAATTGACGCTTGCAGGGGCTGCAATGGCGGCGATGTTTTCTTCATTGACTCAAGGGATGCTCGCCTTGAATGAAAAAGCATTGGATGAAGTGCTATTCTGGCTGACTGGTTCAGTCGAAGGCCGGAAGCTTGAAATCCTCACTGCAATGCTGCCCTACCTTATCATCGGATGGATCGGTTCTCTACTTCTTACTAGACAGATGAATCTGCTTGCGATGGGGGACGATGTTGCAACTGGTCTAGGACAGAAAACGGCCCTCGTAAAAATCGGTGCAGCTGTCGTCATCGTCTTGCTCGCTGGATCGTCTGTAGCGATAGCGGGTCCCGTCGGCTTTATCGGGATCGTCATTCCACATATCGCCCGTGGTTTAGTAGGCATCGACTATCGATGGGTCATACCTTATAGTGCTTTACTTGGAGCGATATTGTTACTTATTGCCGATATCGGTGCGCGATACATCATCATGCCAAAAGAAGTACCCGTCGGCGTGATGACTGCATTGATCGGAACACCATTCTTCATCTATATCGCTAGAAGGGGGTTGAATAAGCTATGAGTCAGTACCAACCCTTCCGGTCCAAATGGTTGTCTTACCTCGTTGACAAGAAAGCCTTGTTATACATTATTCTACTGGCTTCCGCTGTCATCGTACTCACCATACTCAGTGTAAGTATCGGTGAAATGAAGATTCATCCTATAGAAGTCATTAAAACATTTTTCGGCATGGGAAGTGACATGAACGAGTTAGTCATAACTTCGTTCCGCTTACCAAGAATTGTCTTGGCACTCCTTGCAGGTATGGCGTTGGCTGTATCTGGAGCCATATTGCAAGGCATTATCCGTAACCCGCTTGCGTCTCCGGATATCATCGGAATCACCGGTGGTGCATCACTAGCCGTTGTGACCTTTTTGACCATCTTCAGTGGAGAAAGAAGCAGTGCATTGACGGTGAGCATCAGCTGGCTCCCTGTAGCAGCCTTTCTAGGTGCACTCCTGTTAGGATTACTTGTGTACCTGTTGTCTTGGAAAAATGGCGTCACGCCAATCCGTCTCGTGTTGATCGGGATCGGCCTTGCAGCAGCTATGCAGGCATTGACGAACATGATGATACTATTCGGTCCGCTCTATCTGGCGACCCAGGCTCAGATTTGGATTACAGGTAGTGTGAACGGGGCGAACTGGAGCCAGGTTACGACCTTACTACCATGGGTATTGATTCTACTGTTCCTCGTTTGGATTTATGCGAGAAGGTTGAATATACAAGAGTTGGGGGATGAACTGGCGAAGGGCTTCGGAAGTGTCGTTCAGAAAGACAGGATGATCCTGCTTTTATTCAGCACTGCACTGGCAGGAGGCGCTGTTGCATTCGTTGGAGGCGTCGGTTTTGTCGGATTGATGGCACCGCATATCGGTCGGAAACTGGTCGGTTCCTCATTCGGAGCATTGATTCCTACATCAGCGTTAATTGGTGCATTGCTCGTGATGGGGGCAGACTTGATCGCGAGAACCGCCTTTTCACCATTGGAGATTCCGGCAGGAGTCTTCACGTCAGCAATCGGCGCGCCTTACTTTATTTACTTACTCTATCGTTCAAGAAACAAATAAAAAGCTCTTTTCTAAAAGATTGTTGCTTTTGTTTCATTTTTTAAAACTCGCCTTGTGCAAGTTGATTGAAGCGCAAGGTGCGAGACTCCTGCGGGATCAGCGGGACAGGTGAGACCAATCAATGTCGCAAAGCGACGATTGGGCTCACCGCACGCCCCGCGGAAAGCGAGCATCCTGAAGCGGAAATCAACAACTTTCAAGAGCAACAAAGTTTGCGAAAACAGCCACTAAAAAAGAAGCAGCCATGCAGCTGCTTCTTTTTTATTACTTTTTTGAATTAAATCTTGACGGTGATGTCAGCGTCTTTCTTCAACTCTTTCACTTTTTCAGTGACTTTTTTATTCTTTTTCTGATTCTCTAATTGTGTCTTGATATGATCTTTCACTTCTTCATACTTCGGCGCTTTGTCACCTTGTGCTTCTTTCATCTTGTTGTAATAATCTTTGACTTCCTTCTCAGAAACTTCATCTACATTGATTTCTTTTTCAACGTAAGTTGTATATTGGATACTTTCTCCGATTTCTTGCTTCAATTCTTTTTCGGTCAAGTCGTATTGCTTGAGTGCTTCTTGATACTTCTTGTCATTTTCAAATTGACCTTTGAAGTCTTCGAATTGCTTATCGATTTTGTCTTCGGAAGCTTCATAGCCTTTTTTCTCAGCTTCTTGCAGGACGATTTCATAATCGACCATACTGTTGATGATCTGATCCTTCATCTTTTTAGCTGTTTCTTTGGATGTAGGGTCTTGTCCCATTTGCTGATACTGCATTTGATACTGCTCTAAGAAGCGGTTGTATTCAGTACCTTTGATTTCTGCATCGTTGACAGTTACAACGACTTGATCTCCTTCAACCTTCTGCTTTTCTAGCTTCTTTTTCATTTCTTCCATCTGTTTTGCCTGATCTTCGGTTTGCTCTGTTTTTTCACCAGCGTTTTGTTTATTTGAATCTTTTCCTTCTTTGCTTTCTTCATTACCACCGCATGCAGTCAATGCAATTGCAAAAACAGCTGCGATTAGCCCATACATGATTTTTCTCAAGGAAAATTCTCCTTTCGATGTGTAATTGTCTTCAGTAGAGGAAGGGTTGTGTTGCCTCTGCTTATATCCTTCGAACTGAGATTTTATTTCTGTCACCATATGGTAGACTTTACAACTTGGGTGATTGTCATACCCAATTGGTCCCTAATGGTAATACAAATGTTGGGACTCGTAAACCCCTTATAAGAAAAAACAGCACTCCTGTAAGGAGCGCTGTTAGAAAGATGATACCGGGATTTTTTCAAGGACAGATTGTTCCATATGTGTTACGAAGAGGTTGGCATATTGCGGATCCCATTGGGTTCCGGCACCTTCTTTAATAATCTGTAAAGCTTTTTCAACCGGCATCCCTTTTCTGTATGGACGATCGGAAGTCATAGCATCGAACGCATCAGCGACGGCAATGATCCGTCCGAATTCAGGGATCTCTTTACCTTCCAAACCTTCCGGATATCCTCTACCGTCATACCGCTCATGGTGATAACACACACCAGGGATGAGTGGTTCCATCGCGCTATAAGGCTGCACCTGCTTTAAAATGTTCGCACCGATGGTCGGATGCTTTTTGATCCAATCAAACTCTTCATCTGTCAATTTACCATCCTTCAACAGTACGAAGTCTGGGACGCCGATTTTGCCAATGTCATGCAGTAGAGATGCATTTTTCAAATCAGTAAGCTTATGGTCGGATAGACCTGCTAGTTTCCCAATCTGGACTGAGAAATCGGAGACACGCTTGGAATGGCCCGCTGTATACGGGTCCCGCGCATCTAGAGTCATAGACATGACAGAATAGAAGCTTTCAATCAGCTGTTGATTCATTCGATCACGTTTTTCCAGCCCATCGACCATCTGGTTGAAACCGTTCACCAGATTGGAGAATTCGTCCGTATACGTATTGGAGGACTGCACAAATCGCCCCTTTTCAATCTGCTTCATGGAATCCGTCAGTTGATCGATCGGGTTTCCGATATCCCGATAAAATAAATAAGATCCAGTAAGAGAAAAGGCGACGGATATGACGAGGATCAATAATGCCCAGCTCCAATATTCAACCAACTGGATGGACTCTAGTTCACCTAATCGGACCTGTGACGCGAGACTGAACAATAAGAGCGGAAATACGCTCAAAAAGATCGTCGCAAATAAAAACTTCTTTCGGATCGACATGAGGACATCTGAGGTAGCAGACGGATCATGATCGAACCGCTTGATTGACTCGGCGCGAAAATGCTCCAGTACCGGCTGAATGCTTTTAGAAGTCAGGTAGTATTCTATCATGCCGTGAAAACTTGCGACCAGCACGGCTCCTATAATGGCATATAAAATGTAGATGGAAGGAATACCCAATAGATCTAGCTGGATAAAGAGATAGGCCAGTGTCGATGCGGGAATGGACAATCCGAACAAGTGAGGTCCAATCGTCCGTTTGAAAGCGAGTATCGGAAACCGCTCCGTTTGTTTATAGCTCTCGATGATTCGTTCTTTCGTAGGATGCGGATCTGTCAGTACATAGCGAATCGGCATCAAGTGTTTACGAAGGGTGAAAAGTTCGCACCCGATCATGATCATGAGTGAAGTACCAAGAATAAGCAGCATATAGAACGTTTCTCGTGGGGATAAGGTCAATGTTTGGAAGATGAACATACTTCCAATGCCTCCAACAGCAATGAAAGAGCCGATCAAATAGTTTTTGACCAATTGTTTGATGAATGTAGTATAAATCGTCATTCATTCCACTTCTTTCCTGTAACATAGGTTCAATATATCATATCAAAGTCGTAATTACGTGTTTTTTGACCGAAAAAAGTATTGACATTCTCGGGGTCATCCAGTAACTTAATTGAATAAACATACAAACAAATAAATAAAAATACAACAAAGGAGTGGAGCTGGATGAGCAAAGGGAAAGTGGTTTTAGCCTATTCTGGAGGATTGGATACCTCTGTATCAATCAAATGGATTCAAGAAAAATACGGTTATGATGTGATCGCGTTAGGATTGGATGTCGGTGAAGGGAAAGATCTTGAAAAAGTGAAACAGAAAGCACTTGATGTAGGAGCAGTAAAATCGATCGCCATTGATGCAAAAGCATTACTTGCAGAGGAATACTTAATGCCAGCTTTAAAAGCGAATTGCTTATATGAAGGCAAATATCCATTATCTTCTGCACTTTCCCGCCCACTCATCTCGAAGATGTTGGTTGAAGTGGCTGAACAAGAAGGGGCAGTCGCGGTTGCCCATGGTTGTACTGGCAAGGGGAATGATCAGGTGCGTTTCGAAGTATCGATCCAAGCGTTGAATCCGGATCTCCAAGTCATTGCGCCTGTACGTGAATGGGGGATGACACGTGATGAAGAAATCGCATATGCAACGGAAAAGGGGATTCCGATTCCAGTGGATCTCGACAATCCGTTTTCCATAGACGCGAATATCTGGGGGCGCGCATGTGAGGCTGGGGTATTGGAAGACCCTTGGATGGAAGCTCCCGAGAACGCGTTTGAGTGGACGAATCCAATTGAACAGACGCCGGATGTACCTGAATACGTGGAAGTCAGTTTTGTAGAAGGTGCACCGGTTTCAATAAACGGACAGAATTATCCACTTGTCGACTTGATCGAGAAACTGAATGAGATCGGTGGAAAGCATGGATTTGGTCGTATCGATCATATCGAGAATCGACTGGTCGGCATCAAGTCCCGTGAAGTATATGAAAATCCAGGAGCCTTACTACTGATACAAGCGCATAAAGAGCTCGAATTCCTGACCCTCACTCGTGAAGTGACGCAGTTCAAACAGCAAGTGGAACAACAGTTTGCGAAGCTCATTTACGAAGGATTATGGTATTCGCCGTTGCGTCAATCATTAGAAGCGTTTGTGAACGAGACGCAGAAATCAGTGACCGGCACGATCCGCATCAAGCTCCATAAAGGAAACGCAACCGTCGTGGGTCGTCAATCCGCCCATAGTTTATACAATGAACAACTGGCTACCTACTCCAAAGGCGATCTGTTCGACCACCATGCAGCGGTCGGCTTCATCAAGCTTTGGGGATTATCTACGAAAGTCCATGCAGAAGTTGCTCATAACAATCAGTCGATCGTTGGCAAAGCGGGGAAATCGTATGTCTAAGTTATGGGGCGGACGTTTTACGAAAGAAACGAATGAATGGGTAGAATCCTTCACAGCGTCGATTGAATTCGATCAGCAGCTCGCTCTTGAAGATATTGAGGGAAGTCTGGCCCACGTCCAAATGCTTGGTGAGTGCCAGATCATTTCAGAGGAAGATGCGAACTTGATCAGAAATGGCCTGCTTGCCTTGAAGGGGAAAATAGAACGGGGTGAATTGGAGTACGCCGTTGAGCACGAGGACATTCACATGAACATCGAGAAGCACTTGATAGATGAAATCGGAAATGTCGGTGGAAAGCTTCATACAGGTCGAAGCCGGAACGATCAGGTGGCGACGGATATGCATTTGTTTTTAAAAAGAAAAACGATTGAAATCATCGGTCTTGTTGATGAGGTGCAGCTGGCTATCCTACGTCAATCGAAGTCGAATGTCGAAACCGTCATACCGGGGTATACCCACCTGCAAAGAGCCCAACCGATTTCCTTTGCCCATCATTTGATGGCTTACTTCTGGATGCTAGAACGAGATAAAGAGCGATTGATTGATAGCTTGAAACGGATCGATGTGTTACCCCTAGGAGCAGGTGCATTGGCAGGAACGACCTTCGCCATCAATCGAGAGCGTGTAGCGCAATTGCTCGGATTCGAATCGGTCTATCCGAACAGTATGGATGCTGTGAGTGATCGGGATTTCATACTGGAGTTCCTTTCCATTGCGTCCATTATAATGACGCACATCTCTCGCTTATCCGAAGAAATGGTAATCTGGTCGAGTCAGGAATTCGGATTCATCGAACTAGATGATTCCTTCTGCACCGGTTCGAGTATCATGCCGCAGAAGAAGAATCCCGATGTTCCAGAGCTGTTGCGAGCAAAGACAGGTCGTACGTATGGAAATTTGATGGGATTGCTGACGGTTTTGAAAGGATTGCCGCTAGCGTATAACAAAGATATGCAGGAGGATAAGGAAGGGATGTTCGACACGGTAAAAACAGTCGAAGGGACGCTGAAGCTTCTTGCTCCGATGATCGATACGATGAACGTGAATGTGAAGGCGATGCGAAAGGCGGTAGCAGAGGACTATTCAAACGCCACTGATCTGGCAGATTACCTCGTGACAAAAGGGATGCCGTTCAGAGAAGCGCACTCCGTAGTCGGAAGGATCGTGCTCCGTGCCATCCAACAGAAGGTATATTTGTGCGACATATCAATGGATGAGTATCAATCTTTCAGCGAGCTGATCGATGAGGATGTGTACGATGTTCTGAAACCGGAAAATGTCGTAGCCGCAAGGAATAGTGAGGGTGGAACCTCGCAGCAGCAAGTCCGTAAGCAGATTGAATTAGCAGAGACGAGGCTGCTTAAAAAGGAAGCACCTGTAACGTAGCAGGATGTAACGACAGATTACATGATGAAAAGAGGTTGCCCAATTTGGGGCAACCTCTTTTTTTAAACGATATAAGGTGAAACGAGGAAGATGACGATCAGCGTATTGAACATCGTAAAGTAACCGAATTCTTGATACAGGCTCCATTGTCTCTGACGTACAAATTGTGTAAATAGAGCACTCAACAACACAATCAAGATCGGCAAGAAGATGGAGTAGGAAGGAAACGATAGATATTCGGGTGAAAATCTATCGAACATCGGTGTGAAGAATTGCTGCATCAAGTAATACTGGCAAATGGCGAACAATCCGATTGCGCTGTAGCGCACCCAGCTTCGTTTCTGCTCAATAGCATCTTCATTCCAGAACGAGATGCAGAACAAGAGAATCGCGGCAGGCGCAATCCACATGACAGATACCAATAACAGGATGAATCCATACGGAAGCGAAGAAATCCCTGTAAAAAATCCTTGGACAAAATCACTCGGTTGGTATTCCTGTGCCTTTTGGACGAGTACAGGTTGATCGGAAACCCCCATCAATTTCACGTTCTTCCCTTTATAGTCGAGCCAGAAAATTTCACCTTCACTTACATATTGGTGACTATTTGAAATGGATGTCGTCGCACTGATGTGGTTCGCCACCCATCTTTCTGGTTTGACTTGTTTGGCCTTGTACACATTCCAGCTTTGGATCTTTGCTGTAATCATCCCTCTAGCAGATAAGGTGACTTCCGGTCCGTCATCCGTCAGAATGAGGTTGAAGTCATCAACGACCCTCATGCGGCTGTTCGTAAATGTATCGTAGACTTTAATTTCTTTAAATGAAGGTTCTTCTTGGGAGGCGGTAAATAGATTATAGTAGCCTCTGATCGTAACGGTACCAGCATGGGTTTGTCTTGTTGTGTAAATTAAATGGATACCTTCCTCGTTTTGAGACAGGTCGACGGTATCCACCAATTCTCCCGATAATGAAGGAAGGTTGAAGGTATACGACTTGTCCGCTTTTTCTTCCTTGGTTTCAAAAACATGAACGTCAAACGACAGGTCCTCTCTTTTAACGACAGCAGCATACAATCCATCAGTATCATCACTTGCAAAAAGCCCACTAATAGGAAGATCTGTTTGTGCAAGTTCAGAAGTGATTAGGGTACTCGTATCCAATTTGAAGATACGGTTCTTTTTCCAATAATAGACGGCGTTTTCTGCGGACGTTAACCCTTGGACTTCGGTGTCTACAATCTCGCTATTATCACCATCAAAATGGATCAGTTCATTCTTTTCGATATAGATCGCTTTGTTTTCTTTCGCCCAGAACTTTGAAGATAAGCTCAACTCAACAGGAAGTGTTTCTTTTTTTGTGACTTCCAACGTCTCATTCAGCTGCAGATTCGTCAGTTGATCGTCTTCATTATAATGAACGTCATAACCGGAATCTGTCTTATCGACGCGTAAGACTTTCCCTTTCGCCCCTTCGGTGACGACTATATTTCTGCTCGAACCTTCTGATGTAAGGTCACGTTCTTTGCCAGCGTGATGGACGGTCAATAATCCGATCATCACGATGAGTAATAGTAAAGGCAGATAAAGTGTGCCTTTTCGTTTCACGTGTCGCACCATATTATGGTCCCCCTTTTGTAACGTGAATGTCAATTTATGTATTCCTTCGTTATCGTACCATACGGTCGACTCTAGGAATAGTTTCACTTTTTGTCATTTTTCATAAAAGGGATTTGTAAATGAAGACCGAATCTATGTTAGTAAAAGATAGAGAAGGAGCATGTTATGAAGCGTTACGTAGCGGTACTGGATATTGTGTTCTATGTCGTATTCCCGTTGATCGTCTGGCATGGGGGACGAGATCTGATCGGTGATTATTATGCGATGCTCGTATCATCTGTACCTGGTATCCTTTATAGTATTTACCGGTTCTATGAGATCAGAAAACTGAATGTGTTCGGTTTGTTCATGCTAGGGAACCTGGTGGTAGGAACCCTTTTGGATGTATTGGCAGGCTCAGCAATGCAATTATTATGGAATAATGTTTTCTATGGATATGCGATGGCGCTCCTATTTATCGGGACGGCTGTTTTGAAAAAGCCGATTGCCTTATACTTCGGACTTGATTTGATGGAATTGCAAGGATTCGAGAAGTCGAAACTTAAGCCTTTATTCAATAAGAAGAAAATCTTCATGATTTTTACGTTGATTACGGTGGCGTTTGCGTTGCGGGACGTGATTCAGGCGACATTTAAAATCTGGCTGATTCAAGAATATGGCGTCGAGGCTTTCGATAAAGGACTGATCGCAAGACAAGTGATCAGCTGGGGATTCTCCATATTTACGGTTATCGGATTCGTCTACATAACGAAACTTCTTCAAGGGGAAAAGGCATTTCAGGAAATGTTCCGGCATTCGAGCTTGAACAAAAGTACTGAAGCGAAAGTGGTGGATGGACAGAAAGGTTGATTGTGCAGAATGGGGAATTTGATTTTGTTGAGCAGTATTGATGAGACATTGGATCACGCTTTGAAGGATGAAATGCAATCGATCGTATCGGAGCGTAGTAGGCTCGGGTATATACCTTCTCAATATGATGAAACGAGGTTCTTTTTCCATAAAACGAAGCCATTCTTGGAGGAATTCGGGTTTGATGAGTTTTATTATGCTGATATCGACAAAGAATTCGAGGATATCCATTTAGAGCAATTGAAAACATGTGATGCGATTTATCTCTCTGGTGGGAATACATTTTACTTTTTAAACAACCTGAGGAAGCGAGGGATGATTCCTTTTTTGCAGTCATTTGTCGAAAGAGGGGGTATACTCATAGGGGTAAGTGCAGGAGCGATGATCATGACCTCTACTATCGAGGCTGCTCAGTTTCTGGATCCGAATGAAATCGGATTAGACGACTTGAATGGACTTGGATTAGTGGATGTTCATTTTTTGCCGCATTCCGGTAAGGTTAGTGACCATATGGAAGAAGTAAAAGACGGTTTAACCGGACAGGTGTATGCGTGCAAAGATCGTGCGGGACTCATCGTTCATAATGGCACTGTTCAAACCTATGGCAAAATTGAAAGATGGAAATGATTAACCCGGATCTGAATGCCAGATCCGGGTTTTCTTATTGTTTCATCCGTACCAGGTACCGTTTATAAACCTTGTTGTACCAAGGGTTTATTTTTGGTGCCTGGCACTTGACATGGAAGCTTGGCGATCCTTATACTAATATTCAAAAGAACGTTTGAATGATAAGGGGTGAAATGGATTGGCGAAGGAAGATGTTTGTAAAGTCACATGTGTGCATGAAGACAAGGTGAATCGGATCAAAGGGAACATCGCTGAAACAGATCCAATGTCTGTAGCGAAGATCTTCAAAGCATTATCTGAAGATACACGCATCAAAATTGCATACGCCTTATCGTTAGAGGACGAATTGTGCGTATGTGATGTTTCCAATATAGTGGATTGTACCGTCGCGACAGCTTCCCATCATTTACGTTTGCTTCGGAATATGGGACTTGCGAAATATAGAAAAGAAGGAAAACTCGTATACTACTCATTAGACGATGATCATGTTCGACAAATCATCCAAATGGCATTCTCTCACCTAGAGGAGGGGAAACACATTGGAACAAGCTGAACAATTGAGCCAAGAGCAGAAAGTATATAGAATATCAGGCTTCACCTGAGCGAACTGTGCCAAAAAGTTCGAAACGAACGTGAAACACCTGGATGGTGTTTCTGATGCAAAAGTAAACTTTACAGCTTCTAAGCTGACGATTACAGGTCAAGCAGATATAAAAGAAATTGAAAAGGCAGGCGCTTTCGAAAACCTGAGAGTCCGACCGGATCATGAGCAGGAAGAAGAGACGAAAGAGCCCTTCTTGAAAAAACATCTGAATGTTGTCATTTCTGCGATTCTTCTGGTTCTCGGTTGGTCGCTAAGTCTTGCAAATGGGGAAGGATCACTACTGTCCAACGGGCTGTATGCAGGGTCCATCCTTGTCGGAGGCTATCGCCTTTTCCAAACGGGGTTAAAAAACCTGATACGTCTTGATTTTGATATGAGAACACTGATGACGATTGCGATCATCGGGGCCGCTATCATAGGTGAATGGGGCGAAGGTGCGATGGTCGTCATCCTATTCGCCATCAGTGAGATCCTTGAAGCTTATTCGATGGATAAGGCCCGGCAATCGATTCGCGGATTGATGGAAATTGCACCGAAAGAGGCGACGATTCGTCGAAACGGAGAAGAAATCACCATTCCAGTAGATGACGTCCAAGTCGGAGATACGATGATTGTCTTACCTGGTCAAAAACTCGCGATGGACGGAGTTGTGACAAGAGGAAGCTCTTCCATCAATCAATCAGCGATTACAGGAGAGTCCGTACCTGTCCAGATGGACGAGGGAGACGAGGTTTTCGCGGGTACACTGAATGTAGAAGGGTTTCTAGAGGTTGAGGTTACGAAGCGTGTGGAAGACACGACCCTCTCCAAAATCATTCATCTGGTCGAAGAGGCACAAGAAGAACGTGCGCCTTCCCAATCTTTCGTCGATAAATTTGCGAAGTATTATACCCCTGCGATCATTTTAATCGCGATCGGAGTGGCGACCATTCCTCCATTACTCGGAGCAAATTGGAGCGAGTGGGTCTATCAAGGTCTTGCAGTGCTCGTAGTCGGTTGCCCTTGTGCACTCGTCATTTCTACGCCAGTGTCCATTGTGACAGCTGTCGGAAATGCAGCTCGTAACGGGATATTGGTCAAAGGAGGCGTCTATCTCGAGGAAGCTGGCAAGCTGAAGTCCATTGCGTTTGATAAAACCGGTACATTGACGAATGGTGTACCTGAAGTGACCGACATCATCAACCTTGAGGGGTATGACGAAGATACGGTACTGAAGATCGCAGCCTTGTTGGAAAGCCGTTCTCAGCATCCTCTCGCATCTGCCATTTTAAAAAGAGCAGATCAAGCGGGAGTGGATGTCGACAATGATGATTTAGAATCCTTTACTTCCATTACCGGTAAGGGTATCAAAGGAACAATTGCTGGGGAGGTTTATTACGCAGGGAGCATTTCGCTCTTCAACGAGGACCTAAACCTCTCTCTTACCGAAGACACCGACCTGGCCATTGATCGACTTAGATCAGAAGGGAAAACGGTGCTTGCGATCGGAACGGAAAAAGCACTGCTAGGGGTATTCGCTGTCGCCGACACGATTCGGAAGGAAAGTCCGGAAGTGGTCAAAGCCCTGCATCAATTGGGTATCAAAAATACAATCATGCTCACAGGTGACCATGAACGGACGGCCCAAAGCATTGCTAAACAGATGAACATCACAACGGTGAAGGCAGAGCTCTTACCTGAAGAAAAACTCAATTATATTAAAGAATATAGAGATAAGTATGGCAGTGTCGCCATGATTGGAGATGGCGTGAATGATGCTCCTGCATTGGCATCTTCAACAGTCGGAATCGCCATGGGCGGTGCAGGAACCGACACCGCCATTGAAACGGCAGACATCGCCTTGATGGGAGACGATCTCCGTAAATTACCATACGCAATCAAGTTAAGCCGTAAAACGCTGAACATCATCAAACAGAATATCGGTTTTTCAATCGGAATCAAGATTGTAGCGCTCTTATTAGTCGTGCCAGGATGGCTGACATTATGGATTGCCATTTTCGCCGACATGGGGGCAACACTACTCGTCACACTGAACGGCCTACGCCTACTCCGGTTGAAAGACTAAAGACCTACCGTGCCAGGTACCTCTCAGAAAGCTTGATATCATCTCTTTCTTTTGAGGTGCCTGGCACTGCTTACACCCTCAGGGGTATAAGCAGAAGACTTGAACCGCATGCAGCAAACGGGTAAGATGGATTCAAGAAATGAAGTAAAAGCAGATGGGTTTGCATTTATTGTATAGATGTTGTATTATACCCATAGGGGTATTAAAAGTAAGTATTTGAAAGGAGGTCCACACCTCATGGAATATACAGATCAAATGAAAAACCGCGTAAAGCGTATCGAAGGACAAGTTCGTGGTGTCCTCAAAATGATGGAAGAAGAAAAAGACTGTAAGGACCTCGTTACGCAAATGTCAGCCATCCGTAGTGCGCTGGATCGTACGATTGGGTTAGTTGTTGGAACAAACCTTGAGCAATGTGTGCGTGAGCAAATGGATAAGGGCGAAAACACAGAGGAGCTCATCCAAGAAGCTGTCAATCTACTTGTCAAAAGCCGATAAAAAACAAAGGTGTTGACACATTATCTAATGTGTCATATTATACCCTTAGGGGTATCAAGAACACCTTTTTATTTTTAAGTATTATAATACCTATAGGGGTATGAGTATATAAAGTCAATTACAATACAGGAGGTCATATAAAATGACAGAACAAAAGAAAGACAAAACAACGATCGTCCTATTCAGTGGAGATCTTGACAAAGCAATTGCGGCATACATCATTGCCAACGGTGCTGCAGCCTATGATCACGAGGTGACGATCTTCCATACATTCTGGGGATTGAATACACTCCGTAAAGATGAGCAAGTTCCAGTGAAAAAAGGAATGCTCGAGAAGATGTTCGGCCGTATGATGCCACGTGGTACAAACAAACTTGGACTTTCTAAGATGAACATGGCTGGAATGGGTCCAAAAATGATCAAGAAAGTCATGAAAAAACACAACGTTTCAACACTTCCAGAGCTTGTTGAAATGGCTCAAATGCAAGGGGTGAACCTTGTCGCATGTACGATGACGATGGATCTACTCGGTCTTCAAAAAGAAGAACTGTTGGATGACATCGACTACGCAGGTGTTGCAGCATACCTTGGGGAAGCGAACGAAGGTAAAGTTAACTTATTCATCTAATTTTTTATGTTTAAAATAATACCCCAGGGGCTATTGTACAACTGTGATTTCATATCAAGGAGGATTTACGAATGGTTAAAACAATCGAACCTAAGAAAGTTGAAGAAAAATTAGTGAAGAGTGAAAGACTAAGTATCATTGATGTTCGTAAAGATGAAGAGGTTGCAAAAGGAATGATCCCTGGTGCCACTCACATTCCTCTAGACGAGATTCCTGATCGTTTCAATGAAATTCCGAAGGATGAAGAGCATGTGATGGTCTGCCGTTCCGGTGGCCGTAGCGGTAAAGCTGCTCAATTTTTACAAGAAAAAGGTTACGATGTCCTGAACATGACTGGCGGTATGCTGGCATGGGACGGTCAGACTCAACCTAAAAAATAACTCTCAAACTGAAGGAGGCAATTACACATGATTAAAACAGACCACGTATTGGATGCAAAAGGGCTTGCATGCCCAATGCCGATTGTAAAGACGAAAAAAGCGATTGGAGAGGTAGACCCGGGTCAGGTACTTGAAATCCAAGCGACTGACAAAGGATCAACAGCAGACCTTCAAGCATGGGCGAAGTCAACGGGTCATCAGTATCTCGGGACGAAAGAAGAAGGAGATGTACTCAAACACTACCTTCGCAAAGCAAGTGAAGCAGAAACGAAAGAAGAATCAAGCTACCCTCATGTCATTAACAACGATGAATTGAAAACGAAGCTTGGAAATGAAGACATCGTCGTACTTGATGTACGTGAACCAGCAGAATATGCCTTCAGCCGTATTCCTGGAGCGAAATCCATTCCTCTAGGTGAGCTGGAAGAACGCATGAGCGAATTGAATGAAGAAGACAATATTCATGTTGTTTGTCGAACTGGAAACCGTAGTGACCGAGCTGCACAAATATTATCTGAAAAAGGCTATAAGAACGTATTGAACGTCGTCCCTGGTATGTCCAAATGGGATGGCGAGACAGAAAACGACTAATACAAAAATCAGGAGGTTTTTCAAATGGCAAGAAAAGTAGCAATCATTGCAAGTAACGGTAGTCTATTCGACGCTTATAAAGTATTCAACGTAGCAACTGCAGCAGCAGCATCTGACTCTGAAGTGGCGATCTTCTTTACATTTGAAGGATTGAACTTGATTCATAAGGAAGGCCATAAGCAACTGCCGATTCCAGAAGGGAAAGAGCATTACGAAGAAGGTTTCAAGAATTCTAATGTGCCTTCCATTCCTGAGCTCGTTGAAATGGCGCAAGAACTGGATGTTAAATTGATTGGTTGTCAAATGACAATGGATGTCATGGGACTAGAGAAAGAACACTTTGTAGATGGAATTGATGTTGGTGGAGCTGTGACATTCCTTGACTTTGCTGAAAATGCTGATGTCACACTCACCTTTTAATAAAGGAGGAGAGAGAAATTATGGCACTTAAAAAAATGACGGCTAAAGAAGTCGCACAAAAAGTCATCAATAATGAAAGACTATTCATTCTGGATGTTCGTAACGAAGAAGCTCACCAAGACTGGAAAATTGAAGGTGAGTCAGTCGAAATGATTAACATTCCGTATTTTGATTTGATTGAAGGGGTCGATCATATCCTTGATCAACTCCCAGATGATACTGAAAAACTGGTAGTCTGTGCGAAAGAAGGTTCATCCAAGTTCGTAGGTGAACAACTTGTTGAAGCAGGTGTTGAAAATGTTTCTTATCTCCAAGGTGGGATGAAAACATGGAGTGAACACCTTGAACCGGTCAAAATCGGTGATCTGAAAGATGGCGGAGCGATTTATCAATTCGTCCGTATCGGTAAAGGTTGCCTTTCATACCTCGTTGAATCCAACGGAGAAGCGATGATCATCGATTCAAACCGTATGACGGAGCCGTATGAAGCATTCGTAAATGAAAAAAGCTTGAACGTTAAGCATATCGCCGATACGCACCTTCACGCTGATCATATTTCCGGTGGTCGTAAGCTTGCAGAAATTTTCGGAGCAGAATACTACTTGCCACCGAAAGACGCAACGGAAGTCACATTTGACTATAAGCGACTTGAAGAAGGAAATGATCTGACGGTAGGAAATACGAAGATTCAAGTACAACCGATCTATTCACCAGGACACACGATTGGAAGTACCTCTTTCATTGTAGATGATCAATATCTACTAACAGGAGATATCCTTTTCGTGAAATCAATCGGTCGTCCAGACCTAGCTGGTAAAGCTGAAGACTGGGTCGGTGACTTGAGAGATACACTCTATCGCAAGTATAAAGAGCTTTCAGATGAACTCGTTGTTCTTCCAGCACACTTCTCTAAGATGGAAGAATTGAACGAAGACGGATCTGTCAAAGCGAAGCTCGGCGATCTATATGCGAAAAACAGTGGATTGAATGTGGAGGATGAAGGTGAGTTCCGTAAGCTTGTGACTGAAAACCTTCCACCACAACCGAATGCGTATCAAGAAATCCGTGAAACGAATATGGGTAAAATCAACCCTGAAGATGAAGAGCAACGTGAAATGGAAATTGGACCAAACCGCTGTGCGGTAGAAGGATAAAAATAACCACAACTATTAGGAGGTCATAAATATGAATTCAGATAAAGTATTAGATGCAAAAGGACTAGCATGTCCAATGCCAATCGTAAAAACGAAGAAAGCAATCGATGAAATCAACTCTGGTGAAGTACTAGAAATCCATGCAACAGATAAAGGTGCAAAAAGTGACCTTACAGCTTGGGTGAAGTCTGGCGGACACGAACTGCTTCAAGATGCAGAAGAAGACGGCGTGTTCAAGTTCTGGATCAAAAAAGCGTAACGAACAACTAAAGGGGCTGTGGGAGCAGCCCCTTTTCATGTAAAAGGTTATAGAAGGAGAGGTAGACCATGGATATCGCATTTATCATAACCATCTTCATGATCGGGTTCGTCGGTTCCTTCGTTTCTGGAATGGTCGGAATCGGTGGATCCATCATTAAATATCCAATGCTATTATATATCCCGGCATTACTCGGATTCTCTGCCTTTACAGCCCATGAAGTTTCAGGCATCAGCGCCGTTCAAGTTTTCTTTGCAACCATCGGTGGTGTGTGGGCATATCGAAAAGGTGGATATCTGAACAAAACATTGATTATCTATATGGGTTCGAGTGTATTGCTCGGTAGCTTTATCGGAGCTTACGGTTCAAGATTCCTATCAGAGAGCGGCATCAACATCGTTTATGGAATTTTGGCGACCATCGCAGCCATCATGATGTTCATCCCTAAGAAAGGGTTGGACGATCAAGATATGAACAGTGTCACGTTCAACAAATGGTTAGCAGCTGGACTTGCTTTTGCTGTCGGAGTCGGAGCAGGTATCGTAGGAGCGGCAGGTGCGTTCATTCTAGTACCAATCATGCTCGTCGTTTTGAAAATCCCGACGCGTATGACGATCGCGACGTCACTTGCGATTACGTTCATATCATCAATCGGAGCCACGGTCGGGAAAATTTCGACAGGTCAGGTGCTGTTAGTTCCAGCCATCATCATGGTGATTGCCAGCTTGATTGCATCTCCATTAGGAGCTCACTTCGGTAAAAGAGTGAACACGAAGATCTTGCAATGGATATTAGCACTATTGATCGTAGCAACATCCATTAAGATTTGGCTGGATATCTTCAGCTGACTTTATATGTTTCAATATACGTTTCTAGGGCAGGGTGAAATTCTTTTTCGTAATGTCGATCCGGGCATTGCTTGATCGTCTTCAAGTTAAAGAATCCCTGTCCTTTACTATATAAAGGCTTTTTACAAACGGGACATGTATCTTTGAGAAGGCTCATAAGATAGACACCTCCAATTAAAAAAAATTTAATTCCTATGTGATTACTAAGGATTATAGCATGAATGTAGAATAGGTTCCAAACAAAAGGGAGTGGGAAGACTTGTCAGAGAAACGATTCAAGCCTGAAAAAGCAGCAAAATTGTTCAGTGAAGAAAGGAAAAAGATACTGCCAATTCAAGAAATCATGGAAATCTTGCAACTAAATCGTGAAGCTTCTATTGCAGATCTTGGAGCAGGAAACGGGTATTTTGCGGTTCCTTTTGCCAAAGCAACCAAACGGGTCTATGCTGTAGATATAGAACCTGAGATGCTCAACATGTTGAAAGAATATGCGGCTGAAAAAGGTGTATCCAATATAGAATATGTTGAAAGTGATCTTGAAGAGATTCAATTGGGCGACGGATTGGTTGAACTGGTGTTCGTCGCATTCGTCATCCATGAAGTAAATCATATTGATAAATCTTTGGAAGAGTTCAGAAGGATATCAAAGCCGGGTGCTGAAATCGTGTTGCTAGAGTGGAAACCCGAGGAATACCCTGAAATGGGACCTCCTTCACATGAGAGGATTGCTCCGCAAGATCTCATTGACACTCTTGAGAAGAATGGTTTTCATGCATCCGTTATCTATGAAAATGAAAAAGTATATGGGGTTAAAGCTTTATCCCAACAATAGTAGATGAGGAGGTTTAATACCTCCTCCATACATATGAAGGAGTAAATGATGAGCTATATTCAAATCGGGAGCATGATCATCCGGACGGAATGGATCCTTTTAGCTGTCACCATCATCGTAGGATTTGTCGTTGCAAAGATACAATTACATAATCATGCTGAGAGGAAAAAGTACGTTGATACAATCTTCAATGCTGTCCTGATTGGTTTATTGGTCTGGAAAGGTAGTATTATACTCTTTCAACCTTTTATGGTCATAGATCATCCAATGTCATTGTTGTATTTTACAGGTGGTGTAAAAGGGGTGTGGCTTGGGTTGATTTCAGGAGCTGCCTACCTTATCTACAAAATGAAGAAAGATCAGATGGATCACTCGCTCATGGTCGGGATTGTCCTAAAAAGCTGGACGACAGGCATACTGATCCTCATCATCCTTCAATCAATCCTGGGGTTCAAGGTTTCTATTCTAGTATTTGTTTTGCTAGCACTCGGAATAGTCGGTTTACTCATAGATATATTCCTGAAGAAAGGAGCGGCAATAATGGGGAGACTCCTATTATTGTTCATTGTGATGGGTTTAGTAGGATGGTCGATTTACGATCATTTACTTTTAACTGAATCGGATTCGAATGCATCGGATATGTCGAGGAATGAAAAGGCAGAAGTCGGAATAGCAATCGGCGATCGTGCACCAGAATTCGAACTTGCAACTCTCGATGGACAACAGGTCAGACTGTCTGATTATCGGGGCAAAAGGGTAGTGGTGAACGTTTGGGCGACATGGTGTCCACCTTGCCAGGCGGAAATCCCTGAAATGGTGAAGTTTTATGAAGAATATTCGAATCAGGATATCGAAATTCTTGCCGTGAATATGACGAACTCTGAGAAGAAAGTGGAAGATGTGAAGCAATTTGCCGATGAGTATGGCATCAACTTTCCGATTCTGATGGATCAGGAAGCAGAGGTTGCATCAACCTATCAAGCTTTTACCATACCTACAACTTTCATAATAGATAATGCAGGCATCATCGTTGAGAAAATCGCTGGACCAATGTCATATGAATGGATGGAGAAAAACATCGTAACAAAATAACAGGAATGCGTTTGGTAAATAATCATCACGGGTACAACAAAATACGTAGCAGGGTATGTTTGTGTTATCATGAATATTGAAAATGACCTAAAAGGAGATGATTCCATGTTCCACTACACAGTCATGACGGACAAGAACATTGATGAAGCTTGCGAAACGTTAGAAAACCAGTTGAAAGAAGAACAGTTTGGCGTACTTTGGGACTTTGACTTGAAAAGCAAATTGAATGAAAAAGGATTGGACTTCAACCGTGAATTCAGGATCTTGGAAGTGTGTAATCCGAAAGAAGCACAACGTGTTTTGAATCAGAACCTCATGGTTGGATACTTCTTGCCTTGTAAAATGGTCGTTTACAAAGACGGTGACCAAACGAAAATTGGAATGCCAAAGCCGACTTCTCTTGTGACGATGGTCGATGACCAAGAAATCACCGACATGGCAGAAGACATTGAAAAACGCTTGATCGCTTGCATGGACAAAAGTGTTTAAAGTCTATTTTAGTGGATGAAGCATAGAATAGAAGGGTAAGCAAAGGTTACAAGTTCATTACAAAACGCGATCCCTGTTTCAAGCGTGCAACAGCAGGGAAAAGAATAGAATACAAAATTCGATTTGTGATGAATTTTACAATGACATCCTTCGCTAGTGATGATATAATAAAAAAAGATTTTCAAGAAAAAGTAAAAACGCAGGTGCGCCAACACCTGCGTAACATACGATAAGCTTTTCCCTATGTGGGAATCGGCTTGGACGAAAGTAGACCGTGACCTAAGTGCTCAGCTCAAGGACGGTCTATTTTTTATACGGGAATGACAATACGCTGATAATCAACGTGGCAAACGAGATGGTAACCATCAACGTTTGAAAGACTGTCATCTTTACACCACCCCTTTCGAGTGTAGTGCCGACCGCCCATGAGAAGGGTAACTTATCGTATTTATACAATTTTATCACTTATGGAAAAATTTCTCATGATACATACGAACCACTTATGGCACGTCCAAACTCCTACGAAATCGGCATTCTGTCGCTAATGTCCAGTTAATTGAGAAAAAAGTCTTGCTTATTGTGTACAGCCCAAGAATTGGGGTACAGTATTCTATAGATTAAATTTCATGTCAATGGAGGGGAACGATGAGTTTACAGACCTTACAGAATGAAATCATTCAAAAATTACACGTAGAACCGAACATAACGCCTGAAGAAGAAATCCGTAGACGGATTGATTTATTGAAAGATTATGTGAAAACGACGGGAATGAAAGGGTATGTCCTGGGAATCAGTGGTGGACAAGACTCCTCCCTGGCAGGAAAGCTCGCTCAGATGGCAGCAAAAGAGTTACGGGATGACACAGGAGACGAGTATACGTTCATCGCAGTTCGACTTCCGTACGGTGTGCAGAAAGATGAAGATGATGCACAGAAAGCGTTGAAATTCATTGATCCGGATCGTACGCTCACCTTTAATGTGAAGGAAGCAGTCGATGCTTCGTACCAAGCATTCCGGGATGCGACGGGTGAGGATTTGAGTGACTTTCTGAAGGGGAATACGAAAGCACGAGAACGAATGAAAGTTCAGTATGATCTAGCAGCTCATTATAACTTGTTAGTCATTGGCACCGACCATGCAGCTGAAGCAGTGACTGGATTCTACACAAAACATGGTGATGGGGCATGTGACATTGCGCCATTGTTCGGTTTGAATAAACGTCAAGGGAAAATGCTGTTGAAAGAACTTGGAGCAGAGGAAGCGCTATATACGAAAGTTCCGACAGCGGATCTGGAGGACGATCGACCAGGTCTCCCGGACGAAGAGGCACTAGGTGTCACATATGATGAAATAGACGATTACCTTGAAGGTAAGGAAATCGATTCGGATGCGAAAGAAAAGCTCGAGAATCATTACGTGAAGACGCGTCATAAACGTGAAGGCGAAGTGACGCTGTATGATGATTGGTGGAAGCAGCACGCATAAGAAATGAATGAAACCCGGAAGAGGTGAATAACCTTTTCCGGGTTTTCTTAGTTTTCTGTATGTGCTCTAATATGAAGGTCAAAACAGTATATGAAGAAGGACCAGTAGCAGAAAGAGATAGGCTGTATACCGATGATACCTTCGTCTTCTTCCAGAAGATTTCTGCTTTCGTAAGTAACCGGTTGTCAAAAGTGCACCGAGCGAGAACACAGCTAGTATACCAAGCTGACCGGTGGATGTTACAGCACTTCCGATTGATAGCATATAGGAAATATGCATGAGGATGGCAGCCAATCCATGTAACCCGGCGGCGACATGAAACCGGATGTACACCCTTGTGAATATGACGAGTTTCCGTCTGGCCGGAGTTCTGCCTAACTTACCGATCATCCGTAAGAAGAGGTACAGGATGAAAGCCAGGATGAAATAAACAAGAGCTGTATAAGCCCATAAGACGGCCGTTTCATATCCTTCTTCCCTCGTAAGTATATACAGGAACCAAGGCAACGAAACAATCATCACGATCACCGTGCTCTTCCACACATTCAATTGATAGAGAAACCTCATAACTAACACCTTCAACACCACCAATTCGTCTATCCCCTATTCTATCAGTACCAGGCACCGTCAGAGAAGCCCGGTGAATCAACGTTTAAAATCGGTGCCAGGCACCGGCAAAAAAGCCTATGAAATCGGGATTTTTTTGAGGTGCCTGGCACTAAATTGTATAAATCTTGTAATTTCTGAATAAAATAGTAAAAATCACTCATTTTAGAAAAGTGGGTGATTTTTCGGTTTTGCTTGGTTAATTGTTGGGTAAAAGATATCACTTCATGTTAAAGGGTGAGATGAAGCGTGACGAACATCGCGAGTGGAGACTTGTTCATCATCGGTGGTAATGAAGATAAGGAAGGCGATTTGGAGGTGCTGTCCATCTTTGTACAGGATGCCCTGGAAAGAGGCGGTTCAATCGGAGTACTCACGACAGCGACAGGCTATCCTGAAGAAGTTGGCGGTGAGTACAGGGATATATTCATGAAACTTGGTGCCTCCAAGGTAGAGCTCATACATATAGATACCCGTGGTAAGGCGGAAGAAGCGCCTTATACACAAATGGTCAGTACGCTGTCAGCATTGTTCATTACGGGTGGTGACCAGAATCGTCTGTCGAGTATCATTGGTGGTACGACCTTCTTCAAGGAAGTCCAGAAGGCGTGGCAGAACGGACTGATCATCGCTGGAACCAGTGCAGGTGCTGCTATCATGAGCAGGCATATGATCGTGTCTGGAAAGACGAAGGTCAAACATGACAAAATCAATGTTGAAATCGGCGTCGGATTCGGATTCCTCGAAGATGTCGTCATCGATCAGCATTTTTCGCAGCGCGCGCGTTTTGGAAGATTGTTATACGCGATTGCGCAGAACCCTCAGATTATCGGGGTTGGAATCGATGAAAACACGGCCATCTGGGTAAAGGACGGCGGCAGATACTTCGAGGTGATCGGCGAGCATTCGGTCACAGTCATCGATGGATGCAAGCTGTCATTCGTCGACATTGCCGATGAAGCAGAGAGTGATGAAGTGACCATCGCAGGTGTACAACTCCACTCCATTGCGAAAGGCTACCAATTTGACATGGAAAATCGGCAGTTAATTATGAAGGAGAAGGGAACAGCCCAATGAAAATCAATAAAGTGAAGTATCTTACTGGGCCGAATTATTATAGTTATAAACCGACGATTTGGCTTGAGTTGGACATTGAACATTTCGAAGAGTTGCCCTCCAACAAGATCCCTGGATTCACAGATCGCTTGCTAGAAGCGATGCCGAGTTTGTACACCCATACTTGCTCTCGTGGTTATGAGGGTGGATTTGTTGAGCGTTTACGTGAAGGAACGTGGATGGGGCATATTCTCGAGCATATGGCGATCGAGCTTCAATCTCTTGCTGGAATCGATGTGAAGCGTGGTAAGACCGTTACGAGTGAACGGAAAGGGATCTATTATGTCACCTTCCGATATGAAGAGAAAAAATCCGGTATCTATGCCTTCGAAGCTGCGATGGAAATTGTCGAAGCCGTTGTAGATGGACAACCTGTCAGCATAGAACCTTATGTGAAAAAAATAGAAGCGCTTTATTTTGCCAATAAATTAGGACCAAGTACAGAAGCGGTTTATAAAGCCGCCTATGAGCGGATGATCCCGGTCGAGCAAATTGATGACGACAGCATACTTCGCCTGGGGACTGGGCGTAAGCAGAAAAGGATGGAAGCGACGATGTCGAGTGAAACCTCTTTTCTTGCGGTCGAGTATGCTTGTGATAAAGAAATGACGAAACGGATGCTCGATGAGGTGAGCCTACCGGTTCCAGAAGGGTGCGTCATTTCGAATGAGGAAGAACTGTTGGAAGAAGCTGAACACTTAGGCTATCCACTTGTTTTGAAACCGATCAACGGCCGCCAAGGTCAAGGCGTATCAACGAACATCCAATCGAAGGACGAGTTACTTTCCGCTTTCGATCAGCAGAAGGATGTCGATAAATTGATTTTAGAGCGGTACTATCCAGGGGATGACTATCGTTTTACGGTCGTCAACGGTGAGTTGATTGCTGCTAGCCTACGCCTACCTCCATATGTCATTGGAAATGGGAAAGATTCAGTACGATCTCTGATTGAAGAGGAAAATAAAAACCCTCTCCGAGGAGAGGGCCACGAAAAGCCGATGACTAAAATACCGATTAATGAATCGGTAAAACAATATTTGAATCAAGCGGGGTTTGATCTGGATACTGTAGTGGAATATGGCAGGGTCATCCCATTGTTAGGGAACGCGAACCTTTCTACTGGAGGTCTCGCCATTGACGTTACCGACCAAGTGCATCCTTCTTACCGCGAGATTGCGGAGAGCTCAGCCAAAACAATCGGACTCGATATTGCAGGAATCGATATGATCATCGATGACATCAAAGCCGAATTCAAACCAGGCCGGGCTGCCGTACTTGAAGTGAATGCAGCACCAGGCATTCGCATGCACCATTACCCAAGCTCAGGAACAGCAAGAGATGTAGGTGGTGCGATCATCGATTACTTATTCAAAGACTATCGGGATGCGGCAATTCCAACAGTTGCGGTAACTGGGACGAATGGAAAAACGACGACTGTACGTCTGATCTCCCACTTTCTGCAACAAAGCGGTAAAACCATTGGGATGGCTCATTCGGATGGGGTCTATATCGGGAAGCGTTGTGTTGATAAAGGAGACTGTAGTGGACCAGGCAGTGCCCGGAAAGTACTGCATCATCCGGAAGTCGATGCGGCTGTTCTCGAAACGGCTCGAGGCGGTATGCTCCGAGAAGGGACAGCATTCCGTTATTGCGATGTCGGAATCGTGACGAACGTCTCGGAAGACCATCTCGGTCTTGATGGGATCGAAACGATGGAAGAACTGATCAAGCTGAAGCGGTTGATTCCAGAAATCGTTCGCCCGGAAGGCTACAGCATCCTCAACGCGGATGACGAAGCGGTTGCAGATATGGCGGGATACACGAAAGGATCTGTCGTATTTACATCCCTTAAAGTGGATAATCCAATCATCCAAAAGCACATGGAGCGCAAGCAGGAATGCTGGTATGTCCAGGATGACTGGATCATGCATGCAAAGGACGGACAGGTTGACCGATTTATGAAGTATGCGGACATTCCGATTACATTCAACGGATACGCGCAGCATAATGTCAGCAATCTGCTCCAAGCGCTGGCGTCAGCTCATGTCTTAGGCGTATCTTACGAGATGTTACGCACGAAAGCGATGTCGTTCTTCCCAGATTTCCTTCAAAGTCCAGGGCGTTTCAATAAGATCGACCAGGATGGAAGAACGATTGTCATAGACTATGCCCATAACACCGCTGGATTGAAGGCAATCTATAACACGGTCAGAGCGATTCCATGCGAGCGGCTTATCACAGCCGTTTCAGCTCCAGGAGACCGACTCAATGAGGACATTCGGAACATGGCGGATATCATCGGAAAAGAAACAGACATCGTTGTCATCAAGGAAGATGAAAATCTTCGGGGCCGGAAACCGAAAGAGGTAGCAGCGATATTGGATGAAGTGTTATCCAAACACCTTCCGTCCAATGAAAGGATCATTGAACTGGATGAACGGAAAGCGTTCCAAGTAGCATGGGAATCATCGCAACCAGGTGACCTGTTGCTGTTCTTGTATGATACTTTCAGTTCTGTCGAAAGCTTTTTCAAGGATAACAAGCAGCAGAAGAGGAAAATCATCGAACGAAAATATCGAAAAACCTCCTCCTTATAAGAGAACAAGAAAAAGTCAGACATTCCGATACGACATGTTTTGCACCTCCATCTACATGGTGTAAGCTGAAGTAAAGAATGACCTGACTTTTTTATATGGATGGAGGCGTTATCTTTGACGGTGTTACCAAGCTTTCGATTGGACGAAAAGCTCGCAGTGGTTACAGGTGCAGGGAGAGGGATCGGAAAGGCAATTGCAATCGGCTATGCTGAAGCAGGCGCAGATGTTGTCCTGCTTTCAAGGACAGAATCGGACTTAGAGCAAACAGCTGAAGAAATCCGTCAACATGGACGGCAAGCTCATATTTACCCGACTGATGTGACCGATGCAGATCAGCTGGATCGTGTTGTGAAGAACGTCATCAATGATCACGGGCAGGTGGATATCCTTGTGAACAATGCCGGGATGAATATCCGGACTCCTGCATTTGAAGTCACGGAAGAGGAATGGCAGTCCATCATGGATACGAATCTCCGCTCTGCATTCCAACTATCACAGAAATTCGGCGTCCATATGAAAGAAAGTGGTGGAGGTCGAATCATCAATATTGCATCTGTTGCCGGCACGACAGCTTTAAGAACAGGCGTCGTTTACGCGGCAACGAAAGCAGCTATGATCCAGATGACGAAAAATCTGGCACTGGAGTGGGGAGAGTATGGGATTCAGGTAAATTCGATTGGTCCCTGGTATTTCAAGACACCATTGACAGAAAATCTATTATCTGATGAAAAATACTTGAACGACATCCTCTCTCGAACACCTTTAAATCGGGTCGGAGAACTGCCGGAATTGGTCGGTCCTGCGGTATTCTTAGCATCAGATGCATCTTCCTATGTAACGGGACAAACCTTATTCGTCGATGGCGGAATGACCATATACGGTTTCTAATGGAAAAGAGGCTGACACTTAGTCGGCCTCTTTTTTATGAAATGATTAGTCGCGGGCGTAGCTGACATCCTTGGTCGGATGCATGAACGGACTTCCGTTCGGTACTTGATTCTTTTCTGCAAGCTCACGGTTTTCAGATGAATTCCACCCTATATCATTATAAGGATGGACCCACTGATCTCCAGACATGATGGACGGATCGACATCATCACTCCAGTTTTGGAGAGGTGAATTGTCGGATTCGTAGTGACTATCACCGATTGTCACACCATATTCATTCACAAACGGTTGTCTTTCATTCTGGTCGACCTGATTGAAAATCGGGGCGTTGGCTTGATGGGGTAAAGTTCCCTCGATGGATGGATTTTTGTCTTTACGCTCCATTCGTTTCACCTCCAAGAAGAGGATAACGTTAGTTTGAACCAATCTCCTTCACATTATGTTTACCGGATGACCCCAGATTCGATGATGTTCGTTTTGACTATAACTTTCACATCCAATTCGGGATAAACTTCCTGCCACTTTTTATGATCCCAGTTGCGGAAATGGGCTTTGGCTTTTTTTCCAAATCCTACTGGATCCACATTGTTTTCTTGAAAGAATGTAATCATGGTTTCCAGTTCTTTTTTAAGTTGTTTATCAATCTCCACCTCAACCTTTTTGATCTGTTTTTCGATACCTTTTACGTTTCCATAATACTCATTGATGAAACCTTTTAGAGTGAGATGAAACGTAATCTTTGGTGCTTCTGCTGTGCCGGAAATCTTCACCTTTCGTTCAGATTTAATATGTGACAATGAGACACCAGCTTCTAGATTCTCAAGTTTAATAATTAAATTCCCACTTCTTACAGGTTCTTGTAACATTGTAAATCGATATAAGATGTCTTCGTCGATACTCGTTACATATTCATCATCTTTAAATAAAGCAAGTCCTTTTAATTTGATTTGGCCTTTATCGAGAGCGATCAACGGTAAAAACGGATCTATTCCTTCAGCATAAAATGACTGAAAGAATAGATGGATGTTTGTTTTAGGGATTGTCTCAGATTGCATGTTGTGTTCAATGATCTTAGATACATAAATACCCAAATCATTATTTTGGAGAGTCTGCTGTTTGACAAAATCTCTGACCTTCCCATCATATACAGCTAATTTCAAGTTTGAACTAACACTCGGGTCACGCTGGGCTACATCTGTAGCTTCCATTACCCCTTGTCTTGCAAAAGCCTCTCCGAAAATGGCTACTTCAAGCTTTCCGTTTCCTACAGGTTTAGGTGTGTTTAACATGAAATGTTTTTCAAGATCCTTCCCAAATTCTCCTTCAGACGTGAAAAATTCATTCCGAATTTTACCTTCAGCTTCAAAAATGGGTGTTGCAATTGTTGCTTCAATCTTATCATCTCGATCTTCAACTAAATCATAGCCTACAAAGGTGACCAATGTGATATCATCAAGTACCTTTGGACTGGTTGAACACCCTAGGAGAGTTACACATGAAAGAAGGACAAGTAAGGTTTTCATTATTTGGTCGCACTCCTTTTGAAACGGATATGGAAAACGAGAAACAAGAAAGGGATATAAAAATAGAGGATGTATAATCCGCTTTTAGAAATGCCGTTGATGAACATATCAATATATTTTCGATCTTCTAGGCCGATATTGATCACGTATGCAATCAACAACATCACGATTAAGACCCAGCGCTGTCTAAAGGGTGCAAGGCGTTTTACGGCTCTGCTTGAACACCAAAAGGCAATACAGACATTCGGGAAAATGATGAGCGCCCAAGTGGCGATTGCGATATATTCAAATCGTTCGACGAAAGGAAACTCCACGATTTTGAACATGCTTAATGTCGCCCATATCATCCGCTGCAATTGTTCCTCACTGAAATAAATGAATGAAGCCAGGGCTACCGCAACATAGATGAAAGTAGAAAAGAGGATCCCCAGTTGGGCCCATTTCTGTGATTTCTCCCCGTTTTTGATAAATGGATAGATCATAAGCAGAACCTCGAAACCGATATACTCCAATACGGCTACCTTAGATGAAAGGAAAATTTCTTTTACCGAATGGTTCATAACAGGAAAAATAAAATTCCAATCTCCGTAACGAAACGGGTAGTATAAAAAGAATATAAGGAAGGATGGGATGAGGACTCCAAAGAAAGCCACTCCTGTTACAACACGGAATCCACCGGAAATTGTGTAATAAGTGAGTAGTAAAAATACAAATAAAAACCAATATAAATTCAAGTTGGGAAACATCCATACTTGGACGGTTTCTATATAACTTCGTAGAACTGTAATTCCTAACGCTAAAAAATAGAGGGCAAATAGAAAGCTGAAGAAGTTTCCTATCCATTTTCCAAATGCCCTTCTGTGAATAGAGATTAAATCTCCCTTTTCCTTATTCATCATGGTATACATCATCCAAAGGATGATGTGGATCGTGATACTCGTAAGGATGATGGACAACCAGGAATCATACCCAGCATCACGGGCGATATAACGTTCATATCCTAATACCCCGATTCCGATTTGCATGGTATGAGTCAAAAAGAAAGCTAAGCCAGCCGACACAAGGAATCGATCTTTGATTGATGTACTCATACAATGCTCCTTCCATCATTCGTCGATGTCATTTTTACTCTTTGCTTTCTTCTTATCGAACCGTTTCGTTTGTTGAGTCTGCAAATTGACAGGCCTCAACGATTGTGAAGCAAAAGGTAATCGTACGATGGTATCTTTGAAATCTGCAATGCGGGGAGGGAATAAGGGCTGCAAATAAGGTCGCCCAAGTGATTCAAGCCTTAATAAATGGACCAATACAAAACAGAAGCAGATGACAATTCCTAACAAACCCCATAATTGCGCGAAAAAGAGAAACGGAAAGCGAATCAGTCGAATTGTATTACCCATCTTGTAGACGGGAGTCGTAAAGGAAGCGAGAGCAGATAATGCGACGATAATGAGTAGAACGTTACTCGTCAGACCTGCTTCAACGGACGCCGTCCCGATTACGATACCTCCTACGATACCGATGGTCTGACCGACCTTGGTCGGCAGTCTTGCTCCTGCCTCACGTAAAAGTTCAATTGTGAGCTCCAAAATGAGGGCTTCCAATATGGGTGGAAACGGCACCGTGCTCCTGGAGGTAATCAATGTACTGAGCAAATCTTTTGGAATCAGCTCATAGTGAAAGGTCATGACAGCAACATAGATCGGTGTTGCCAGTACAGAGAAAAATACCGAAAACATCCGGATAAGACGGAAAGTTGTCGCAAGATGCCAATTCAAGAAATAATCCTCGAAAGCAGAGAAGAACTCCAACAGGTTCGTTGGACCAATCAAAACCTGTGGGGAACCGTCTACCACAATGGCGACCTTACCTTCACCTAAGACAGAAGCCACTCGGTCGGGTCTTTCCGTATCAATCAGCTGTGGGAAGGGCGAATTTTGGTTGTCTGCAATCAGTTGAGTGATGAATGAGCTGTCGCTGATCTGATCGAACTCTATGTTTTCAATTCTTTGGATAACGGTTTGTACGTTTTCTTCATTTGCTACCGTTGATACATATAGAATGTTGATCCGTGTGTGGGACCTTGTCCCGACTTTGATTTCTTTTGCGTTCAGATGAATGTCGGGCAACCTTTTTCGAATCAAGTGGATATTCGTGTCGAGTGATTCTACAAATGCTTCTTTCGGTCCCAAGACACTGAATTCAATCTCGGGTGCTGCAACCTCACGAGTAGAGCTGGATAACGCCTTGATCAGAAGACATTCATCGCTCTTCTGGCGTAATTGAATGATGATGTAACCTTTCAGGAAGTGCCGTTTTATTTTTGTTACATCTTTCGTAACTTCCATGCCCTCGATCGGTATGTAGCCTTTGATTTCCTGTAGGGATTTCAGGTTGTTTTGTTGTAAATAAGGTAAGACATCGCGATGTAAAGTTTCGATATCCACAAGCGTCTTTAAATAAGAAATCCAAACAGAGCCGTGTATATTAACGAGTTCATAATGAACAAAATCCTCGGAGTTACGGGCTAAATCAAAAAGGTCCGAAAGGGTTGCTGGCTCTTCATTTGTGTTTTTGTTGGTTTTTTTCAGCCACTTAAACATCACATATCCCCCCTTTCAAGAGTGCAGACCTATTTAGTTTTACGGTTACCAAAAATTTGTAAAACTATGCGATACTAGAAGAAACGAAATGTTTTTAATCCGTAAATATAAAAAATGTCCTATAAATGAAAATTCCGTATTTGAAACTTTTTTCTGAGAAAAACGACTAAGTAGGTAAGAGGGGGAGAAAATCGTGGTGGAACACATATTTAACCGGTTATATGTTGACTATCACCAGTCACTATATCAGTTCTTGATCTACATGTTACGAGACCGGGATACAGCTGAGGAACTTGTACAGGATGTCTACATCAAAGTCATGCATTCCTATGACAAGTTCAAAGGGGACAGCAGTGAAAAGACTTGGCTGTTTTCCATCGCGCGTAATGTGGCCATTGATCACATACGGAAATCAAAGCGACAGAGTAAGACATTCTTTGGTGTTTTCAACATAGATGACAGAAAGGATCAGTTGGTGCATCCAGATCGTCTTCCGGATGAAATCATAGAGCAGAATGAGTCCGTGAAACAATTATACACAGCCTTAGAACAGTGCAAGACTGAGCATAGAGAACTGATTCTGTTGCGATACATCCATGGGTTTTCAATTCGTGAATCAGCGTCCATCATGGGTTGGACAGAAGGGAAAGTCAAAACCGTCCAACATCGGACACTGAAGACATTGAAAGGAATCCTTGACGACAGCAAGAAGGAGGAAGAATTGTCAAATGGGACAATCTAAATGGAATGAGGAAAAGATCATACAAACTCTCCGAGAATTCCCGAAAGTGGAAGACTCAAGATCTAAAGAGGAGTTGTTCGATCAAATTCAAAATAAAATGGGACAAGAAGAATCAGAGAAAAAGGCGAAACCGTTTCGATTCATGCCTGTTTTAGCGGCTGCCTGTATTTTAGCGATAGCAGCCATCATATCTCCGACAATCATGGACCAATTCGATCTTCCAAAAGGTGAGATTTCGCAAGAAGAAAATGGCTCGGCACTTTCAACAAGCACAAAATCACCAGATGAGAAAGAAGCACCGGTTTCTGAGCAAGTGGAACCTGCCGAACCGACAGAAGAGGCAGCGGATACTTCCGAAGTAGTGCCGTATGCGCAAGTGGAAGAAGAGTTTAAATATCATGCAGGGATAACGGAGGTTCCAGAGGATAAACAAGTGGTTACCACCTACTATCCGGATCAGGAAGCAATGGGCGTCGTGCCAGTATCTTTCCTGGCTGAGAAAGAGTTATCTAGAGTAGAAGCATTGCAGCAGGCTCTATCATCGATTTCTTCACAAGAACTAGGATTATCGGAGTCAGGATTAGCAAGTGTAAACCTGTTAGAATACCCAAATAATACGTTTGTGGTCGATATAAAGTCGGGTGCAATTCAAGGATCTACTGGCGAACGTATTTTTGTCAATACAGTCAAGGGCACTGCGCATAGCTTAGGTTATGACTACATTACATTTAAAACTGAAGGTGAGAACGGATATGATTTCTCCCATTTAGGTTCGATTGAAACCATTGAAGTGAGTGCACCCGAAAAAGGGGTCAGCGCAATCCTTACCGATACAGGCACGTTGCTGCTCGTCAATGGGATACAGTTGAATGGAGATGTACAACTAAGGACGTTTGAAGATGCACTGCATTGGATGAGCAAAGATATGGAAGGCTTTGGCTACCAAGAGACGATACTAGAGAACGTCTTCTTCAAAGAAATCACTGAAGACGGAAAGAAGGTTACCATCGAATTTTCGGAAGGGACGACACTTGAAGACAACATGAAATTTGTTGCGATGCTGGAGTCTATCCTCATGGCGGCTAATCAATTTGGCTATGAACAAGTGGATTTCATCAATGCACCAATTGAACAAATCGGACCTTATCAATTGAGTGGTACGTTACCTGTTTTGAAAGCACCAAATGTGATTCGACCATAATTGAACATACAAAAAAGGGCTCTCCGCTAGGGGGAGCCCTTTACTTGTGCTTATTGTGCATTGAAAGGAAGAATCTTCACTTCCACTCGTCTGTTCTTCGCGCGTCCTTCAGGTGTGTCATTTGACGCGACTGGTTGGTATTCACCATATCCTGCCTGACTGAATTTCGTAGGGTCGAGCTGATTGTTCTGAAGCAGAAGTTCCATGAAGTTGATGGAACGTTGCGCACTCAACTCCCAGTTGGAGCGGAAGTTGGTGTTTTTGATCGGGATATCGTCTGTATGCCCAGCGATGACGATCTGTCGAGGAGGATCTGTCACTAATAATTGAGAGATTTCCTTTGCCAGGTTTAAAGCACCTTCTTTGATCTCAGCACTCCCGGAGTCGAACAATGCTTTGTCCAGTATGGTGATGATCAGTCCACTCTCTGTAAGCGTCGTTTTCAAGCTTTTGTTCAGATCGTTTGCTTCAATATAATCATCAATTCGTTCTTTGATTTCCTGTAATTGCAGTTGATCCAGTTCGCCGTTCGTTTTTCTGTCATCTGTCGGTATTAATGCATTTTCGCTCGTCGGAATCGAAGTCTGTTCAACGATACTGACTGGACTTGTATAATCCAGTGGACCAGTTCCGCCGTTCAAGGCACTTTTGAATGAATTGGCCATATTCTCAAATTTCGCAGCGTCAACCGTACTCACCGCAAACAAGACGATGAAGAGGGCCAACAGCAATGTCAGCATATCTGCATAGGGGATGAGCCAGGATTCATCGATGTGTTCTTCTTTTTTCTTTTTCCGGGTTTTAAGCATTGATCCCCTCTCCTTCCTGCTGTAACACAGGAGCTTCGGCATTCCTTTGGTTCGCTGGAATGTAGATCTTCAACTTATCTTCAATGACTCTTGGAGATGCCCCGTCCTGAATGGACAGGATCCCTTCCACCATTACCTGTTTGACCATTACTTCTTGCTTGGATTTACGTTTCAACTTATTCGCAAAAGGGTGCCACAAGACATACCCTGTAAAAATTCCGAACAAGGTCGCGATGAACGCTGCAGCAATGGCATGTCCAAGCGCTTCGATGTCATCCAGGTTTCCAAGTGCTGCAATCAGACCTACAACGGCACCGAGAACACCGAGTGTTGGTGCATACGTACCGGCTTGAGTGAAGATGGCAGCTGAACTTTCGTGACGTTCCTCCATCGCTGCAAGGTCTTCAACCATTACATCCCTGATGAACTCAGGGGTCTGACCGTCAATGACCATTTTCATCCCGTTTTTCAAAAAAGGATCGTCAATGTCATCAGCGTGTGCTTCCAATGCAAGAAGGCCTTCTTTTCTTGCAATCGTTGCCCATTCTGCAAAAATAGGGACAAGTTCCTCAACGGTTGTTGTTTTTTTATCGGTAAACAGAATCTTAAATAATTTCGGTAGTTTCTTGATTTCGTTCAGTGGAAACGCGATCAACACGGATGCAGCCGTTCCTGCAAAAATGATCAGCAATGCCGCCGGATTGAATAATGCCGTAGGATTTACTCCTTTCAGCACCATACCTACACCTATCGCAATTACCCCAAGAAAAATACCGATCACTGAAGCTTTATCCATATAAAGGTCATCCTCACTTTAAATCATTCTAGAATATCTCAATGTTGACTAAATCTCGATCAGGTCAAATGTGTCAAAAATCTCTTATCGTTACCTTTCATATCGACACAGTTTCCCCGATTGTTTAATAGGTATTTGGAATTAATACTAAGCGTTTGGTAGTAGTTAGAGTGAAGTGGTACCTGTCGACAAACATCATGCTGAGTTGAAATTGTTCCTCTGAGGTTATACTAACCTCAAAGAAGTCGACTGAGGTTTCGTGAGGATACAGATAGGAAACATAGGTATTAAGTACTGTCAAAATGGGAGGTTGTCAGATGTCAGCAAACAAAAGCATCGAAGACATTAATGATTTGAAAGACCTGGTAGATGAGGACCTGGTCAAAGAATTGTCTGGCAAAGTGAAGTCTGAAATGCCAGCAAAAGAAGAGAAGGATGGCGCTGAAATCACCAATCCGTACCATATTGCTCAGCGCTTAATTGAAAGAGCGACCCAGACACTCGATCTACAAGAAGGTGTCTATGACATATTAAAAAAACCGAAACGTATCATGAAGGTTTCCATACCTGTGAGGAGAGATAATGGAGATGTCGTAAACTACACAGGAATCCGGGCTCAACATACAGACATTCTCGGACCTACGAAAGGGGGAGTCAGGTTCCACTCAGGTGTGGATGAGGACGAGGTCATCGCACTCTCCATGTGGATGTCATTGAAAACAGCGATCGTAGGTATACCGTTCGGTGGAGGAAAAGGCGGCATCATCGTCGATCCCGAAGATCTATCCGAACGTGAAATAGAAGAACTGAGCAGAGGATACATCCGTGAGCTGGAACCGATTATGGGACCAGAGAAGGATATCCCGGCCCCGGATGTCAACACGAGTCCGAAGATCATGGGGTGGATGCTCGATGAGTTCGATCGGCTGAGAGGGCATAATGTGCCTGGTTTCATTACAGGAAAACCGCTGATTATCGGTGGCTCTGAAGGTCGTGTCGAAGCGACTGGCCGTGGAGTGGTCATCACGATTCGAGAGGCAGCGAAACGATTGGATATGGATCTTCATAAAATGTCCGCTGTCATCCAAGGGTTCGGAAACGTCGGATCCATTACAGCGAAGTACTTAGAAGAAAGCGGCGTCAAGGTTATTGGAGTGACGGATGCAAAAGGTGGCGCCTATAACGCAAATGGTTTGAACGTGTTGGAATTGATTGATTTTGTCGAGGAAAATGGGACAGTGGAAGGATTCCCTGACAGTGAACATCTGTCCAACGAGAACCTGTTTTCGCTAGAATGTGACATATTAGTACCAGCGGCATTAGAGAACCAGATCACTGGTGATAATGCAGAGGGGATCAAAGCGAAAATAGTGGCAGAAGCTGCAAACGGACCGACGACACCGCAAGGAAATAAAATCTTAGAGGATAAGGGAGTCTTCGTTATTCCTGATATCCTGTGTAATGCAGGCGGGGTGACGGTCTCCTATTTCGAGTGGGTGCAGAATGCTATGCACTACTCCTGGAAAGAAAGCGAAGTTATTGAAAAGCTCGAAGAGAAAATGGAGGAAGCGTTTAAAGCCGTTTACGATATGAGAAACGCTAAAAGTGTGAAAATGCGGGAAGCAGCTTATCTCGTCGGCGTAGGTAGGCTCGCCAAAGCGATGATCGCAAGAGGATGGATTAAAAACTGGGAAATGCCCATTGATTGTTAAAAGATGTGGCTGACATCAAAAGGAGGGTTGAACCGTCCTTTTGGTGTCAGCTTTTTTCATTCTGGCTTATAATTTCAGGATTTGGTTTATAAATTCTGATTTTGGCTTATAATTTCCGATTTCGGCCTATAATTGCTCATTTTGGATTAAAATCTCTGAAATGGGCTTATAACCACTGAAACCGGTGAGCGAGATTAAAAAAGAACAGAGCCGACTAGTCTATGTCGAGCTCTGTTCATTATGGTTCAGTTTCTTATTCAATGGCAAAATTCGAAAATCGTAGTAAATCCCCGTAAATCAAACTGTCTGACAAGTCCAGTTCTTTCAACTGATCCTTGGCTTCCTGACATGATTCAACAGACACTTCTTTTCCACTTTCACGTTCATAGCACATGTCCGATGTCCATACATATCTGTCTGTTACGACACTTCGATCTCGAAAGACTGCAATATCTTCATGTTCATCTGAGAAAAGATCCGTACCAAAGTGGATGCCCTGATCCTCAATGCCGAGCAAGTTGAGAATCGTCGGTTTCAAATCGATCTGACCAGAGACGCGAGAAATCGTCTCTCCATCCATGCCAGGGATATGGATGATCAATGGCACGCGTTGCAATTGAACATTATCGAACGGGCTGATTTCATCCACGCCCAATACTTGAGCCATCGCCTTATCATGCCGTTCGGAAATACCATAATGGTCTCCATAAATGATGATGATCGAGTCCTCATACAGGTTCTCTTTTTTCAACTGATCAATGAATTGTTTAATCGCCTGATCCGTATAATTTACGGTTACTGGATATTGATCTACGATTGGATCATTCGTTTGAAAAGTTGGAATCGCCTGATCTTCATCATGATACTTATATGGATGATGATTGGTCAGCGTAATGAATCTCGCATAGAAAGGTTGTGGCATTTCTTTCAAGTACGCCATCGACTGTTCGAAGAAAGGCTTATCCTTCAAACCGTAGTTGATTTGATTGTTTTCGTTGATGGAGTAGTACTCCTCAGAAATGAACTCGTCATAGCCCATCGTGTTGTACATGATGTCCCGGTTCCAAAAGCTTTTGTTGTTTCCATGGAACACCGCACTATGATAGTCATGGTCCTCTATGATCTCAGGGGTTGCGTAATATTCGTTCAGAGGATGCGTTTGGAAGACAGCCCCTCTGGGCAACGGGTATAAGGAATTATCCAACAGGAATTCCGAATCGGATGTTTTTCCTTGTCCAGTCTGATGGTAAAAGTTTTCGAAATAGTAGCTTTCCTGGATGAAATCGTTCAAGAAAGGGGTGATTTCTTTACCGCCAACTTCTCGACCGATGACGAATTGCTGCGTCGACTCCATCGAGATCAAAATGACATTTTTACCTTCTGCAATTCCGAATAGCTCCTCGTTTGCAGGAACTTTTTTCTGATCCGTATAGTTCCTTACTTCTACGACATCAACATTATCAGCGAGTGCTTTTTGGGCAGTCGTTTTGGATTGGAGAAGAAGGTCGTATATATGAAAATTGTACGTACCGAGATTCTTCACGAGCAATTCACGATCGAACGTACGCGTCAGAAGTTGTGGGCGTTCCGATTCGGCAAGGGTCAAATTGACCGTTAAGAATATGGAAGCCACTGCAAGAAGCTTGACTAAACTACGCTTCGTATAGCTGGAAGGCTTAAGGAACCCTTTCTTTACAAAATAAAAGATCAAAATAATGTCTAAGAAGAAAAAGATGTCGTACCAATACGTTTGGGCGATCAAACTGTTTCCGATATCGCCGACGTTATTCGTTTGAAATAACACGGGTACGGTGATGAAGTCATTGAAGAATCGATAATACAATGTGTTGGCATAGAGTACGATCGAAAAGATGAGCGCGATAATCCACGTCGTTCGATTATGGAATCTTTTTGGGAAGAAATAAATGAGTGCTAAAGTGAATAAGACAGAACTTAGAGGATTGATGATCAGAATCAATTCTTGTTTCCAGTTCATCGTAGGTAAATTGAAGCTTAATTTATAAACGAGATATGTTTTGATCCATAACAGTAATGCGGTAAAAGCAAAGCTGTTTTGATACCAGCGTTCTCTTTCTTTCATGAAAGCTACCTCCCAGTTGCCAGTGACATCTATGTGAATGGGTATTCACTGTATAGACGAACAAGAACGAATAAAGTTCCAAGAACATTTCAATCATTTTCCATGATAGCAAAATTCCATCATATGGAAAAGTTCGGTACCCATCCTGATTACCTTTATCCATTTTCTATACCCGTTGGTGTTGCGTATTACGCAAAATCTGACTATAATGATTAAAAATTACCAAATTTGATGATGAGGAGAGTAAATGTCAAGGTTCATCGAAGCGAGCTGGAGTTGGTGGAAGTCCAGCATGACCCTGTCATTGAAACGCACCTCTGAAAAGCTCGTCCGAAAACAAAGTAGGATGGGACGCACCCTGGCGTTAAAGGGGCTCAAGCAGGTCCAATTTCAGAATTGGACAATTAGAGTGGTACCGCGGGAATTCTCGTCTCTCAATATGATTGAGAGGCGTTTTTTATTTGTCATAGAAAAGGGAGTGGAAGATGTGACGATTCAAGATTATACAGCTAAACAACTAAAGACAGTGATCGAGGACAAAACGGTGGAGGAGATCAAGCGACTATTGGAAATCCCTCCAAATCGTTCGATGGGAGATCTGGCTTTTCCTTGCTTCATCCTAGCCAAACAATGGAGAAAATCCCCTGTCCACATCGCAAAAGAGCTTGAGGAGAAGCTGGGAGGCTCAGAAGCATTTGATACCATCAAGGCTGAAGGCCCTTATTTGAATGTATTTTTACCAAAGAAAACCGTAACCACAGAGGTCATAAACGAGGTGCTATCGAAAGGCTCGAATTACGGAAATGCCCCAGTACAAGATAAAGGATCGGTTCCGATGGATTTATCCTCTCCGAATATTGCCAAGCCTTTCTCGATGGGACACCTGCGTTCAACTGTCATCGGAAACGCGATTGCTAATCTAGCTGAGAAGAACGGTTATTCACCGGTCCGAATCAATCACTTGGGAGACTGGGGAACACAGTTCGGAAAGCTGATGACAGCCTATGAAAAATGGGGCGATGAACAAGCAGTCAAGCAAAGCCCGATCAAAGAGTTGAATGCACTATACGTCGAATTTCATGAAAAAGCGAAAGAGGACCCGAGCCTGGATGATGAAGGAAGAGCATGGTTCAAAAAGCTCGAGGACGGTGACGTCGAAGCGACGAAGCTCTGGAAATGGTTCCGAGATGAGTCACTAAAGGAATTCCAGAAAATCTATGACTTGTTGGGCGTTTCCTTCGACTCTTACCATGGAGAATCTTTTTACAACGATAAAATGCAGGCAGTCGCAGATGAATTGATCGAGAAAAAACTTCTCGTTGAGTCCGAAGGAGCGATGGTCGTCGATCTCTCCGATTTCGATCTTCCACCCGCATTGATCAAAAAGAAAGACGGAGCTTCCCTATATGCAACCCGGGATTTGGCTGCGGCACACTACCGGAAGAATACGTATGACTTTGTAGAATCGCTCTATATTGTCGGTCACGAGCAATCCCTCCATTTTGAACAGGTCAAAAAAGTGCTTCTGAAGCTAGGATACGAGTGGGCGGACGATATGAAGCACATTCCGTTCGGGATGATCTTGCAGGACGGAAAGAAGATGTCGACACGAAAAGGAAAGACGGTGTTGCTTGAAGAAGTATTGAAGCAGACCATCGAGCGGGCTAAAGAAAACATTGAGACTAAGAACCCGAGTCTCGAAAACAAAGAGGCTGTTGCGGAGATGGTCGGTGTCGGTGCGGTCATTTTCAATGACTTGAGACAATCGCGTTTGAATGATGTCGAGTTCGACATTGAACAGATGCTTCGCTTTGAAGGGGAGACGGGTCCTTATATCCAGTACACTTACGCAAGAGCATGTACTTTATTGGATAAAGGCGAATGGAAGGATATGAATGGTCATGGTGCGCCATATAATGTAGAAGAGCCGTACTTATGGGATCTTGTCCTTACGTTGGAGAAATTCCCGGGAGTAATCGAACGAGCCTACAAGGAATATGAACCCTCCATCCTTTCTCGATATCTCATCGAGTTGGCCCGTTACTTCAACCAATACTATGGAAAAGTTCGTATCCTATCAGGTACAGCTGAAGAACAATCAGGACGACTTCATTTAGTGAAAGTTGTCACTGTCGTATTGGAAGAAGGATTACGTCTGCTCGGCATAAAGGCACCGGAGAAAATGTAAAGAGGTGACCGAATTGAACCATAAGAAAAAGAAAGGTCTGATCCACCATATCGAACTGTATGTGTCCGACCTTCAGAAGTCGTTGGATTTCTGGGACTGGCTGCTCTCGGAGCTGGGATATTCCGAATATCAGAAGTGGGAGCAAGGAAAGAGTTATAAATTATCCGATTCGTATCTCGTGTTCGTCCAGACCGAGAAGAAGTATATGGATGTCCCATACCACAGATGCCGTGTCGGGTTGAATCACCTGGCGTTTCATGCAGAAAGCAGGGAACATGTGGATCAACTGACAAAAGCATTGAAGAAAAAAGGGATCGAGATCCTTTATGAAGATCGTCATCCGTATGCAGGTGGAATTAATTATTACGCCGTCTATTTCGAAGACCCTGACAGAATCAAGGTTGAGATTGTAGCACCACAATAATGGACATAGAAGAGGCTGAACCGTTGCGGTTCAGCCTTTCAGTTTATTGCATGGGTGCCATCATTACAGTCCAAATATCTTTTTGTTGATCCCTGATAAGTTGAAAGCTCTTTCGATTTTCGCCTTGTGGTCCCCATGCCACCCGAGCTCTTGGGTTGCCAGTGTCATGTTTGAGGTAGATGATCTCAAACCGATCGACTTGTTTGAGTTCTTCAATGAACAGTTTTGAGTTCTTCCGTGATACTGCAGGGCCTTTATTTCTTTCATCAGCGTATAATTTCTTCGACACCATTACTCCTGCGGGATCTTGATACAATAACATATACTGTGTCTCGTAGTCTTCCATTTCTGAGGTGTGAAAATAAATTTGCATTACTTCAAAGACACCGAGTCCTTCGAGTGCTTTCTGGTTTTGAGAAGCTTTAAGCTGTTCATAAACCTCTATAAGCTTTTCATCAAGAGGTAACACAGGTTCTTGCACCACTGCATCTGGTTCTGGGTCAAGAGGTGGAGATGCATTCTCTTCAGCAGCCTTATCTAACTGTCCTTCTGCAACGTCTGAACCCTCACCAGTAGCCATACCCGAATGAGCTTCATCTTTCATTGCATAATTACTCTCGGTACTTTCTTTAGCTGAGTCTGCACTTTCACTTGTATGATTAACGCCGTTCAGAGAGATGTTATCAAACAACATTTGAGCGACTGCAAATAATAACACCAATGTCACGGCAGTACTCACGATCGGTTTCCAGTTGGAAAATAGGGTTGAAAATTTACCAGAACGTTTTTTGGCGATTTTATCTCGTATATGTTGACGCTGCTTTTCTGTAAATCGATCTTCCGTCGACAACATTTTATTCAGCGTTTTGTTCAAATCTTTAAGTTGCTCTTCCATCATCCATGCTCCTTTCCGATGAGATAGCTTCTTTCAACATTTGTCTTCCGCGATGTAGGCGTGTTTTAATGGTCGATTCATTAATAAAGAGCATTAGGCTGATTTCCTGGACGGAAAGCTCTTCAAAATAATACAGCAATAGAATTTCTCGATATTTGACGGGGAGTGAAAGGACTTGATTGGCCAGGGCTTCCTTCTCATCCTTGGCAAGCAGGTCACTTTCAGGAGTTTTGGAGTCTCCTTTCATCCAGCGAGAAATTTTATCTGTAAATTGAAGGTTTCGGAACGACCAAGTACGATGGTAATCATGGCACCGGTTGATGGTGATCCTGTAGATCCATGTCTTTACTGAGGATTCACCGCGAAATGAATCCATTTTCGTATAACAAGTGACGAAGACATCCTGTACAATGTCCTCAGCCCGACCCCAATCTTTCACATACGTATACGCAAGACGGGTTAATTTCTCCCCGTATTGATCCATCATATGTTCAATGATTTCTTCTTTCGGGTAACGTCCGATGATCTTATCCAACTGTATCTTCGACCGTTGCCTCGGTTGATATTCTTCCAACCTGCTGACCTCCTTTTTTTGCGCTCTTTAACCTACAGACGTAGGGCAAATGAATTACGTTTCAGAAACCATAGAATTTATTTAAAGAAACAAGTAAAGTTAAAGTGGGTAAGTTGTTATCTATATTATATAGGACGGGGGTTCAGAAATGGAAAAGACGAAAGAATTGACGCGATGTAAATGGTGTGAGGAAGACGCTCTTCTCATCGATTACCATGATGAGGAGTGGGGTCAACCCGTTTATGAAGATGATGCATTATTTGAAGCACTCACTCTTGAGATTTTTCAAGCCGGTCTAAGCTGGAAAACGATATTACATAAGCGTGAAAACTTCCGGAAAGCCTTCGAAACTTTCTCTATTGATCAGGTGAAAAATTACGATCATGAAAAAGTGGAAGAGTTATTGCAAGATAAGGGGATTGTCCGCCATAGAAGGAAGATTGAAGCTACAATACACAACGCAAATGTAGCAAAGGAATTGATTCAACAACATGGCAGCCTGAAAAACTTCTTCGATTCCTTGCCAGAGGAGACGATTGAAAAGCAAAAAGCCATTCAGAAGACTTTCAAACACGTAGGACTGACTACAGCAGAAAGCTTCCTCATGGCAGCAGGATTCATCCAACCTGATCATAGTGAAGCGTGTTTTATGAACAATAAATAAGATAAAAAAAGAAGGCGGATGCCTTCTTTAAAGTCTTATCATTGGTGGCGGATTATTATCATGTGCGTAATACTTATAACTCATTGGTGGGTTATTATCATGTGCGTAATACTTATAACTCATTGGTGGGTTATTATCATGAGCAATAATGCTCATAGGCGGGTTGTTATCATGTGTAAGATATTCAGACTTCACTGGCGGGTTGTTATCATGAGTTACTGGAGTATTGTAATTGAGTTGTGAAAACCCACTAATAATTAATAACGATAGAGTGACTATAAATAATACTGAAACAATTTTCTTTTTCATCACACACACCCTTTAGGTAATTTTATTGTTATTTATTAACGCTAGTTTATAAAACTCACTAGCATTTTTGTACTGAGTGTTATTGTAATAATAGTCAGCTAACAATGTAGAGTATTCTCTTACATATTCTAACACATTTCTTTCTTTGAAATATGGAATAGCTGTTTTTTTAATGTAATTTTCAAAATCCTTATCTAAATCATTATCTAACCGATACATTAGAATTACTGCATGTATTTGATACTCTTCATTTGGTTCGCTTTCTAATATCTTGTTAGTTTTATCCAACCATTTTAATGACAGCTTTTGATCTCCTAGGTTTAAATACTCTTTGGCTATTAGAAAGTATGTGCTTGCCAGGTTTTTAAGGTCATTGTTTTCTTTAATTGAGATACTTTTTAAATAGTATTCAATAGCAGATTCAGGCTCATTTTTATTTGAAAATAAAAACCCTAAATTATGATAAATAATTCCTAAGCTTTTATTATCGTTAAATGATTCTGCGAATTTTAAAGCTTGGTGAAAATGGTATTCAGACTGTGAATAACTTTTAATTCTCCTATTTGCGATACCTAGCAGGATTTGACAGTCTGAACTTCTGCTAAAATGGTACTCTCTGTCAAAGATTTCGAGAGCTTTATATGCATAGGTCATCACGGACGTACTATGGAACAAGTAGCTGTGTGTAAGAGCAACACTATAATAATAAACTCCTTTTTCAACCTGATTTAGAGGAGTCTGAGTAAGGTATGTTTCCCCTCTTTCAAAAAAGGTTATAGCTTGTTTATAATCTTGTATAAGATATGAATGAAGTCCTTTAACGTAGAAATAATATAGATTTATTGAAGGATCGGAACTAATTTCTTGAAGCTTATCTACTTTTTTTAATAAACTTGTAGCTTCCTTAATTTTATATTTAACTAAGTTATCCCTGATGAGGAATAAATCATATCTGGTAAGTAAATCAGGATCTTCAATAAAAGGTAAGTATTCTTTAATTTTATTATGAAGGTTTTCTGCCTCTTCAAATTTTCTTACAATTATTAAATAATTCCATTCATTTAACATCCCAAGGATGTTCACATCAAGTTCTTGGCTTTCTGGAGATATCTCAAGCCTTTCACACAAGAGCTGGATGACGTCTTCACTGGATTTGGCGTCGCCGTTTTCTATTTTACTGAGGTAAGAGACGGAGCAAATCCCTTTGGCTAGTTCTTCTTGAGTGAGGCCTTTTGTTTTCCTGTAATATCTTATTCTTTGTCCTATCAAAATATCCCCCCTCCCAAACTTGGGAAAATTGACCCGAAAACCCCTCAAATATTGTCTATCAAAACTACCATTTTTCCCAATACAGGACCATATGTTCCTTTGATAAAATTAATATAACACAAAAAGGAAATCTCAGTTAGTCTTTCAAACTAGTTTTTCACTCTATTGAGAAGATTACAACACTTATCATAGTAAGAATGTTCTTGTTTTAATTATGACATGAATGGGAGGATAGCATAATGGGAAATATGAACAATTTATTTCACGACCGCCACGAACCGAAAGACCCGTTTTATGCTTCTCGCGAATCTAGCCTAGGAAAATCGACAAGAACGACAGAACATAAAATAGTGAAAAATACCCAAACAAAGAAAAAGAAACTTCTCCTCGACGCAGAGAACAATAACTGGTATTATTATCCGATTGACAGAAAAGGGAAATACGACCTGGTCGCAATGAACGAACGTACGGGTATGATCCTTAAGAAAAAGGTAGTAGGTACACCGAACATTTACGAGTTCGATCAATATGTGGTCGTCGCTTGTGAAGGTGACGGGGAAGTCGGGTTTGTGTATCAGTTTGCGAAAGAAGACTTGAAACTCGTACATGAATGGGAGATTGATGGATTCATATGGGACGTCAACTTCTATAATGATGCCGTTAGTGTCTCAACTTATGTTGTCGATCTCGACACAGCAAGACTATATATTTTGAATGGACGCTCGATTGATTTCGTGGAACTTGGAACTCACTTTGCACCCGCAGATATCCTTGTGCTCCAAGAGAGTCTATATATTTCAGCCTATCCTCTAACAGAGGATAGTCCCAAAAAGATCCTCATGTTGGATGCAGAATATGAAATTACACATGAGTACGATGTATCCATATGTCCGAGGTTCCTTTTTGTAAAAGGGAAGGACATTTTGATTCAAGAGCTGGATGTTAAGACGGGCCGATCCGATCGCTATTCCCTATTAAACTTGCGGACTGGAAAAGAAGCGATTTCCCGCCGCAGCATGCCAGTCCGAACTGTGAATTTCTAATATAATAGAAGTTATAGACCAGTCATTCGACTGGTCTATTTTTATGGTGAAAGACTTGAGCTGTCATGAAACGTTCATAGATGAGACGAGGAAATCGTTCCTCATATGTGAAAGGAGTACGGGAAGGGAGCGATGTATATGTGGGAAGGCTCGGCAGCTTTATGTATCAATGAAGATAAAGTCTTGATGGTGTTACAAGGGAAACGAGATGAACCGAAAAGATGGTCCATTCCTTCCGGAGGGAAAAACAAGAACGAATCATTTGAAGCATGCTGTTTAAGAGAGTTGGAAGAAGAAACGGGTTACATAGGAAAAACGCAGTCAAAACTGTTCGTCAAAAGAGGATATTCATATGGAATCGATGTGACAGTACATTACTTCCAGGTGGAAATCATAGGTGGGCAACCAACTATCCAGGATCCAGACGAGCTCATTCATGAAATCCGTTGGGTTTCACTTGAAGAATTACCTCAAATGTCCCTTTCATTCCCTGAAGACCTACGAATCCTACAAGAATTCTTGGAAAAAGCCTCAAAACCCTATCAAATTGGGAAATAATGTTTTGCGGATCAGCCTCTAATGAAAGAAAATGGGAATAGTGACAAGGTCCTGTCAAATTACCCGAACCATACGAATACTATATAGATAACAATAAACTATAGGGGCTAATCAAAATGAAAAAGGTGAATTGCTTCCTTACATCTTTCCTCATTGTCGCGTTTTGGCTTATCCCTTTCCATGCATATGCTGAATCCGATCGACCAGACAACTTGTTCAGTGAGACGTTCATCTTAGTGGACGCAACCACTGGAGAAGTCCTGTTGGATCAAGGCTCTGAAAAGAGAATGTATCCCGCGAGTATCACGAAGATCGTCACAGCGATCCTCGCGATTGAATCAGGTCAACTGGATGAGCAAGTCACCATCAGTAAAAAAGCAGCAACTGTTGAAGGCACGAGAGTGTATTTGCTTGAGGGAGAACAATTGCCACTTCGACAGCTCGTTGAAGGGCTGATGATCAATTCAGGAAATGATGCAGCAATCGCAATCGCAGAACATCTTGCAGGAAGCGTTGAAGACTTTTCGAAACAAATGAATACATTCGCCACCGATCAGCTAGGTCTTGAAAATACTCATTTTGTCAATCCGAGTGGGCTCTATGATGAAAATCATTACACTACTGCATCGGATATGGCGCAAATCACCCAGTACGCCTTGGAAAATGAGGATTTCAAAAAAATCGTCGGTACGAAAACCCTACCTTGGATCGGAAAAGGTTGGGATACGACACTGGTGAACCATCACAAGCTTCTATGGAGATACGATGGCACTTTTGGCGTGAAGAATGGGTATACAAGTCAGTCGCAGCACACGTTGGTTACGGCTGCAAAAAAAGGGGAGACCTCTTACATCGCTGTGACGATGAAAAGTGACACCTCTGAGCAAGCTTACGCTGACACAATTGCCCTGATGGATTACGGATTCGAGAATTTCGAAACGAAGAAGATCGAACAGGGGACCGTCCTGGTGGATGAAGAGGGGAAAGAATACACCCTGAAGGAAGACAAATTCTTCACACAGCCCATCGGTGAAAGGTTCAAAACGACCGTGGATCTTGAAGGGAATCTCGTCGTCACCAACATGGTCGATGAAGAACTCGCATCGTTCCCGTTACTGCCAGATGAAGTTCCTGAAGAAAGTGTAGCGAAAGCATCTTCCGAGCCGACGGAAGCGGTGATGGGAGATGTCCAGCCGGAGAATGAAGAAGGTCCGTCCTGGGCTGTGTTCATTCTGGTCAGCTTAGGAGCTTTACTTATGTTGTTCATTCTGAATGGATACCGCCTGAAATTGAAGAGAAGGCGGAAGCGAGACCGTATGGATAAGATGTTAGATGAAATCAATCAATTTAGAAGATAAGAGATGCACTGACTTGTCTGCTGTGGATTTAAACCATCAGGTGAGACAAGGACGTGCATCCTTTTTACTTTTATAGGAAATCGGACATTTCTACGTTATAATACATTCAGAAGCTGAACGGACTATATTTCAGCTAGGAAGGACTAAATATTCATGCGTAAAGAACCGTCTCAACAAATCGCTCCGAAAGCCCTTTCCGTCTGGAGAATCAGTGGTGCACTCAACAGTTTGTTTTTCCTGGCGGTTTCCATCGGAAGTGTTGTGCTGGTCACACTGACCGACCTTCCTATATGGGTGCCTGTTGTCGTCATCGTGTTATCGATCCTCCTTTCATACATAATGATTCAAGTGGTTCCGAAAATCCGCTATCGAATATGGCGATATGAAGTAAGAGAATATGAAATTGAATTGAAGTTTGGATTATTCATCATTCGAAGAGTGTTGATTCCGATGGTGCGCGTCCAGCATGTGGATACGAAACAGGGACCGTTGTTGCGTCATTACAACCTTTCTTCTGTTACGATCTCTACTGCCGCTACGATCCATGAGATTCCTGCGCTCGATAATGAAACAGCTGATCAAGTCCGGGACTTCATCTCGAATATGGCAAGGGTGACAGAAGAAGATGTTTGAACCGACTCGCCTTCATCCATTAGCAGCTGGATTGTCGTTTCTGAAAATGTTAAGAGAGTGGATCATCCCGTTGGCGATCTTCTTCCTATTCGGTCCAGGGAATGAAACTGGCTTGCCCTGGGTGACGTATGCACCTTTCCTGTTCATCTTCTTTCTTGCCGTCTATGGCTTCATCCATTGGCTCAGATTCACTTATCACATCGAGGGAGAAGAATTGAAGATCGAACACGGTGTATTCATCCGGAAGAAACGGTACATTCCGAAAAAGAGAATCCAATCGATCGATTATACTCAAGGAATCCTACATCGTATTTTTAACGTGGTGAAAGTGAACATTGAAACAGCAGGTGGTGGCGTGGGTGCTGAGGCTTCTCTTTCCGCCATCAACAAATCCGATGCTGATCGTCTCACAGCTCTACTGCGTGACCATGGCACAGGACAAAACGAAGAAGAAGCCGAGGTTCAGCAGACAGAAGAATTGCCTGCATACACCTATACACTCTCCTTGAAAGATTTGATTATTGCGGCTTCAACATCCGGGGGATTGAGTGTAACCCTTCCGCTTGTCGGTACGTTCGGTTCGCAGTTGGATGCGCTCATTCCAGAGGACTTTTATGTCACTGCATTCAATTGGTTGAGCGGTTTCAGCTGGGTCATCATTGCAGCGATGGCATTCTTTTCGGTTTTCATTGCTTGGTTCATATCGTTCATGGGCGTGATTTTGAAATATGCCAATTTCCAGTTGAAGCGATATGAGGACCGGATTGTCATCACAAGAGGTCTGTTAGAGAAGCGAGAGTTGACCTTCCCGTTGCAACGTGTCCAAGGGGTACGGGTCGTGGAGAATGTGTTGCGTCAACCATTCGGATATTCGACTGTCCATGTGGAGAGTGCCGGCGGGGCAGGGCCTGAAGTAGGCGTATCCGCCATGCTTCTCCCGATTATCAAACGGTCCAGATTGAATGATGAGTTGAAGAAGATTTTGCCTGGCTATGAATTGCCGTCCAATATGCATGCATTACCGAAGCGGTCGTTAAGACGCTATCTCATCCGGGCCGTGTTGCCTTCTGTCATCTTGATTCCAGCGTTCTGGTGGCTTCCATCCAACTTGTGGATTCTGCTTCTTTTACCGATAGCCGTTCTCGCCTTATTTGGAATACTTCGTTATAAAGATGGCAAATGGTTGGTCGAGGAAAAAACGTTCTATATGCAATCGCGCTTCTTTTCCAGATCACTGTTGATTACTGAGAAAAGGCGAATGCAAGACTTCGAAGTGATGGAATCCTTCTTCCAAAGACGAAAGCGACTGGCTACCATGAAGACGGCGATTTTGTCAGCAGGTGTAGGTAGAAACTTCCACCTAAAGGATGTCGACTTGAAAGAAAGTCTGGAAGCGTTCGGATGGTACACTCGAGAATCGAATTAAGAAATGTTACGATGAAAGTATTCATGCTCCTATCATAAGGAGCATGTTTCTTTTTACCAAAAATTCTTAAGAAGAAAAAACAGGAATACGATTGATTAGTGCAGAAAGCTATAATACATTTTTCGGAAAAGAGGTCATTCCATGTTTATCGTCCACTCCACGGTCACAGTACCGGAAGGAAAGACAGAAGAGGTCATCGACATCTATCGCAATCGTTCTCGGCAAGTCGACCAGGCGGAGGGGTTCATGTCCTTTGAATTGCTTCAGAATGATAAATCACCTGAGGAATTGACGGTCCAAATCAAGTTCGAAGATAAGAAGAGCTATTTGAATTGGGTGCGGAGTGATGACTTCAAACGGATTCATGAGCTCGAAAAGAAGTATCCAGATAAAGAATTGGCGGGCATTGTCCCGAAGGTCCAGATGTTCAGTGTGGTGGCGGAATGAAAAAGGTCCTGTACCCGCATGTAGTTGACCGAGTCGTAGAAGAGTTATATGACAGATACCCGAATTTGAAAGAGCAGTTCGGTGAAAAAGGAGTTCGTAAATGTCGCGAAGACAACGAGCACCATCTCAGGTACCTGGAAACGTCATATGAATTGGACAATGTACAATTTTTCGTCGATTATGCGCTTTGGTTGAACGGAATCCTGCAAAAACATGGCATGAGTGCTGAGCACCTACGCGTAAACTTTGAGATAATCAAGCAAGTAATGGATAATGATATTGAAGAAGAAAGAAAAGAGCATTATGAAGCTTCTTTGGATGAAGCGTTAAAGGCTTTGAGTACATCTGAGATAAAGACGTCAGAATAATGCAGGCGGTGAGACGATGGAAGCGGATGTCCAAAGGTTTACAAAGTACTTGTTGAATGGTGATGAATTGAGCTGTGAAGACATGATCGATGAATTGCCTGAGAAGGAAAACGTGCTTAGCGTATTTGATTTACTGACGAAATCGATGCAACATATCGGAGAGCTTTGGGAGAATAATGAAGTCTCGGTAGCAGATGAGCACCTTGCGACAGCTACATGCGATTATGTGCTTTCTCAATACCGATACAGGTTCATTACGAGTAAAATAGGGAAGAAAACAGGTCAGAAGGCGATGTTCCTGTGTCTCGAAGATGAGCAGCATTATCTGGGTACAAAGATGATCGCGAGCCTTTTTGAATTTTATGGCTGGGAGGTCCGGTTGTTCGGAGCGAACCTTCCGCTTGAATATGCAGAAACTCAGGCGAAAGAATGGAAGCCGGATTTGATCGGGGTCTCTGTAGCCATTCTTTATCATTTACCGAAATTGAAAGACTACGTTGAAACACTCAGTCGAATTCCAAACGGTCCGACAATGATGGTTGGAGGGCGACTCAGTGGTTTATATGATTTAAGGCAATATTGCAGTGAAGAAACGGTCATCCTTAAAGGTATCGAAGAGGTAAAGACGTGGCTGGAAGCATTAAGTAACGAGGGGATCTCAGATGGCAAACGTAATCAACCTTCCAATTCCATATTTTCAAATCAGTAAGGACTATGAAATCCGAACTCGGTCTCATTTAGCTGAGAAGTTGTTCCCGAATGTAGACGGGTTCCTTGAACTGGTGGATGGAGACAGCATGGAGAAAGCGCAAAAATACCTCCAATTCAAGAGTGATGATACCGAATTCGAGCTCGTCATGAAGACGTTCCAAAATCCTTTTTCATTATTTGAAATCCGTATGTCCTGGAATACAGACAGTACGTGTGAAATCATCTGTTTAGAGAAGAATTCTCACAACGAGAAGTTGTCGAGACAGATCGATCGTCTTCGATCACGTTTACAGAATACGAATTTCGAGCTGTTAGATAAGAAGAATGAATTGGAATCGGCATTACACAGAATCAATGAACTTTCCGGTCCATTCATCTCGCTGACAGATGATGCGGCACTGATTCCGCTTTTCGGTGATCTGACGGACGAAAAGATGGAGCTTATTACACAAAATATCCTCGATAATGCTCATCGAAGGAACCAAGAGCGACTCTACTTCGATTTTACGGGTGTGGGTGATATTACGAAGAAAGGCTTCAAAGAGTTACAGCAGCTGTTCAAAACGTTGTGGTATATGGGGCAGATCGAAGCTATCATTATTGGAATTACACCTCAGCAAGCGGTTGTCCTCAATCATTTGGATACGGAATATCACTTGAGATTTGTTTCGACCTTGAAAGATGCCATCAGTGACCTGGTGAAACATACAAAAACAGGAGCTGGATCTCGATACCGCAGATAGCGGGGATCCGGATGGCTCCTGTTTTTTTAATGGATTATGATCTTCTGAATCGTTTGCCTGTCAGTAGGATCGGTCCTAGAGCGGCACCGCCCACCAAACCGAACAGGTGACCGAGTATGTTGATTCGAGGTGTGACGAAGGTCATGACGAGACTCAGAATCAGGATCGTCAAGACGATTTGTTTGTTTTGTTGGTCGATTAATTCTCTACGTGCGTAGATGATGTATACATAAAGTCCGAACAGGCCGAAGATCGAACCAGACGCACCGATGTGTGAGTAATACGGCCCCTGAAGCATGAGAGTGGCGATATTGGCGACAACACCTGCCCCGAGATAACCGATGATGAATTTGAATTTACCTAGCAGTCGTTCTAATGCAGGACCGAAAAGGTATAATGAAAAGGAATTGAAGAGAAAATGCGGGAAAGCTTCGTGGATGAAGATTGGCGTCACGAGCCTCCAATATTCCCCTGCTGATATGTAAATGTTGATGCCTGCTGTCAGCCTCAATAATGCTGGAAACAGGTTGACCCCTATGAAAAGCAGGATGTGAATCCCGATAATTATGGAGATAATAGGATAAAATCGAATGAATGAACGGAAATTTTCAGTTCGGACAAACATAGCAATCCCTCATTTGCCGGTGGATTTTTTGAAAGTGTTACGTTGTCCATATAGTTTACCATATTCAGATTACCAAGTCTGAATGCGTGATTTTAACAGTATAGAAAGGAGTGGTCCCCTCATGATCGTCGGAATCGGAATCGATATCGTGGAGATAGTTCGGATTGAACATACACATGAACGACAGCAAAAATTTTCTGAGCGTGTTCTTACTGTGGAGGAAAGAAGCTATTTTCAGAAGTTGAAAGGAAGGAAGCAGCTGGAATTTCTTGCAGGTCGGTTCGCGGCGAAAGAAGCGTATGCGAAAGCCGTCGGAACAGGAATTGGGGAGAAGCTGAGCTGGCAGGACGTAGAAATTTTACCAGACGAAAAAGGAAAGCCTGTGTTGAAGGCAACCTCTGACTGGGTGACGCACGTCTCCATCTCACACAGTAAAGAGTACGCAGTTGCGCAAGTAATCCTTGAAAGCTCGTCAAGCTAGTCTGCATATTGCAAGAAGTTGTCTCATATATTTGTAGTGCGGTTAGAGGGAACGCTGATGCATATGTGCAGATGGTCGAGTGGATGCAACCGCCAAAGGTTACGAACAAGGGGGTGTAGATTCAGACAGATGCTTGCATTCACGGATTCAGTTTTTCTCGAACAAATAGCAATCTGATGTGAGTATGCCCCTGGCGGCATGCGCGACACAGACCATCTTATCCTTACGTATGTAACGTCCCTCTTTTGTCATCTATATGAGGCAAAGGAGATGAAAAATTTGAAAAGAGCACTCTCGCTTCTTGTCATTGCACTTCTTATTACGGCTTTAGCAGCTTGTGGATCAAAGAGTCAACAGGATGTACTTTCTGACTTGGAAGGTACGATGAAGAAGATGTCAGGTTATAAAGCGGAAGCAACCATGACGCTGCAAACAGGGGAGCAGCCAATCACCTATGAAATCGAAGTCTGGCACAAGAAACCGAGTTTTTACCGGGTGAGCTTGAAAAATGCCGAAAAAGATCAGAGCCAGATGATCTTGCGCAACAGCGAAGGCGTTTTTGTTCTGACACCTGCGTTGAACAAAAGCTTCCGTTTCCAAAGCGAATGGCCGGAAAACAGCAGCCAAGTGTACTTAATGGAATCTCTGGTTAGTGACATACTGAATGATGATGAGCGTAACTTCAAGGCTGGAGAAAAGGGTTACGTGTTCAATACGAAAACGAATTACCAGAACAAAAATCTTTACCAGCAGGAAATCACGCTTGATAAGTCGAGCTTGATGCCGAGCAAGGTCAAAGTCATGGATAAAGACATGAAAGTGCTGGTGGACGTAAAGTTCAAAAACACGAAAATGAATGCGAAGTTTGATGATGGACAATTTGATATGGAGCGGAACATGGAGGGGGCTCAACTGGAAGTGCCGACAATGGCTTCTTCTGAAGAAAAAGCGTTGACGCCGGTATTCCCGAACTACGTTCCAGAAGGTACGGCTTTATTGAACCAGTTGGCCAATAACGATGGGGACGAAGTCATTCTGACCTATGCGGGTGATCAGTCGTTTACCATCATCCAAAGACAGGCGGTCGTCACTCCAGCAACGAAAATGCTTACGATGGACGAAGGGAACCTCGTTGACCTCGGTTTCGCAGTCGGTGTCTTGAGCGGAAAGACGTTGAGCTGGTCAGTGAATGGAGTCGATTACTACCTGGCTTCCAACGAATTGACCGAGGAAGACATGGCAGCCATCGCTTCATCGATGATGAGTACGCAAGGCAAATAAAAGGTTATAAGGCTGGAAGAATAGATACCACCATTCTTTTCAGCCTGTTTTTTTGAAGTGAAGTGATTGGTACCAGGTACCGATTAGGATCTCAACTGGCGCAAGGGTTTTCGGAAGGTGCCTGGCACCGATCAGGAATCCAGCTGTATCAAGGGGTCGAAATCGGTGCCAGGCACCAACAAAGAATTTACCCGCTTGTGGTGGTTCATGTACAATAGAAGGAAACTAGGTGTAGGAGTCGTTTCGAGCATGCAATTTTACAGAGATACGTGGGTCGAAGTGAATTTGGATTATATCAAAGAAAATTACGTGAATATACAGAACCATCTACAAGGCGGAACGAAAGTGATGGCGATTGTGAAGGCGAATGGGTATGGTCACGGTGCACAACAAGTCGCAAAGCACGTAGTTGAGAGTGGAGTCGATTACCTCGGCGTTGCGCTTCTCGATGAGGCGATTGCGCTGAGAAGCTATGGGATCGAGGTCCCGATCCTGGTTCTAGGATGGGTCGCTCCTGAATATGCTTCTAAAGCCGCGAGGTATGGAATCACCTTGACTGTATTCCAAAATGAATGGCTACAAGCCCTGGAGGAGACCTCTCAGCCTCTCACACTCCATTTGAAGTTTGATACCGGTATGAATCGGCTTGGTATAAATGATGAAAATGAGGCAAAGCTAATCATTAATACAATTAAACAAAATCCGAGTTTGAAGTTAGAAGGGGCTTTTTCGCATTTTGCGACTGCTGATGAACTAGACTCTGAGCTTGTCAATCAACAAATGAGCCGGTTCTCAAACTACCTTTCTCTGATGAAGAAGGAAGGAATCACTCCTGAAATCGTCCATTTCGGCAACAGTGCAGGCGCTATCCGTTTTCCGGAATATGAGCAGCAATATGTCCGTGTAGGCATCTCGCTATACGGCCTTTCGCCATCCGAGGAAATGAAAGAGGTATTGCCGTTTTCTCTGAAACAGGCTTTCTCCTTGCATAGCAGACTGACGCATGTAAAGCAGATTGGTCCTGGCGATACGGTCAGCTACGGGGCGACTTACGAAGCGTCTGAAAAAGAGTGGATCGGGACTGTTCCGATCGGCTATGCAGATGGCTGGCCCCGCCGTTATGCCGATAAAGGCCATGTCCTCGTTGAGGGACATTATTGCAAAATCGTCGGCAGGATTTGTATGGATCAATTGTTGATCAGGCTGCCTTACAAGGTGGATGTAGGTACCAAAGCCACATTGGTCGGTGAGCAGAAAGGTCTTGAAATCACCGTTGATGACATCGCTATGCAAAACGATACGATCAACTATGAAATACCCTGCTTGATCTCTTCAAGAGTGCCGAGAATCTACAAAAAAAATAATGTGATCATTGAAACAATGAATCAAATCCTAAATAATTCGTAATTTATTAAAGGAATTCGGCATAATTTGGCGAATGGATTATACGGAGATGCCTCAAGATGGCTTTGCAATAATGGGTTTCTAATGGTACTATTAATAAGGGATTTTCAGAGAGATCGAAGCAGTTAGCTGGAGGTGGATTTTTGTGTCTGATTTGCACAAAAAGCGAATCGTAATAAGCTTACCGGAGCAACTGATAAAAGAGGTGGACGGAGCGATTATGAACGAGAACTTGAATAGAAGCGAGTTTATTCATCAAGCAACCGAAATGTATCTGCGAGAACGGGAAAGTCGCCATATCCGTGAATCCATGCGTCAAGGATATATGGAAATGGCCAAAATCAACTTGAACATTGCATCAGAAGCCTTTCTTGCCGAGGAGGAAGCTGATCTAACTTTGGACCGCTTAGTAAGCGGGGTGTAATGATTTGATAGTAAAGCGTGGCGACGTTTACTTTGCAGATCTTTCTCCAGTAGTAGGGTCGGAGCAAGGAGGTATCCGGCCGGTATTGATCATACAGAATGATATCGGTAACCGGTTTAGTCCAACAGTGATCGTCGCGGCCATTACAGCCCAGATACAGAAGGCTAAACTACCTACTCATGTTGAAATCAGTGCTAAAAAATACAAATTCGAACGAGATTCAGTTATTTTACTTGAACAAATTCGAACCATCGATAAGCAACGATTAACAGATAAAATCACACATTTAGATGACGAAATGATGAAGAAAGTTGATGACGCTCTACAAATCAGCTTAGGGCTCATTGATTTTTAACATTTTTTAAAGGGTACGGAGCTGCTGAAATAAGCGGCTTTTTTTGTTGTTTAAAAAATTCTCGGAGTGCAGAATGTTTTATGTAGTAAAAAAGATCTGATTAGGAACAAATTTGTTAAAAATGGACTTCGATGTACTCATTTTTACCCCGCATTTCGATTATTTAAACGACGGATGCATTCTTGTTGAAATGTTAAATTGTGGCTCTAAGACCAAAACCGTTGAAAGATTTGGATAATAATGAAATAATATTTTTATGTATGACTATCGAACGAACGGAGGCATAGGGATGAACTCAAACGTATATGAAGTTATGGAACAGAATCGTTCTTCTATTGAAGACGCATGGCAAAATCAAATGTTGAACTTCAGAGAGGACGAGCGTGAACTAACAACAGTTACTAAAGAGGTATTCCTGAATTCGAATACTGAATTTATAAATAGCTTGATGAAACACGTTGTTGAACAACGTGATGAAATTGGATCAGACCTTCAAGATTTTTTTGAAAGGACAGTCCAGATTGGATGGCCGCTCAGTTATGTGACGAAAGGTCTCCAAGTATTCAGACGCATTGGATTGAAGACGATCATCAGCGAGAAAGAAGACATTGATTATGTCATGGATACGTTTGAGGAATTCGATCAATCGATTGATAATCTGTTTGAGTCGATCGTCTCCTTTTCTACCCAAAATTGGCGCAACACTGTGTCGGTACAGAAGAAGGCATTGCTTGAGTTATCTGCACCATTGATTCCGGTGTTTGAACATATCAGTGTGATGCCATTGATTGGAACGATTGATACAGAAAGAGCGAAATTAATCATGGAAAACCTGTTGGACGGTGTAATTGAAAACCGTTCCCAGGTTGTATTGATTGACATAACGGGTGTGCCTGTTGTAGATACAATGGTTGCCCATCATATCATCCAAGCGGCAGAAGCAGTACGTCTGATCGGTTCGAAATGCATCTTGGTAGGGATTCGTCCTGAGATTGCACAGACGATCGTGAACCTAGGGATTGATCTAAGTGATTTCCCAACAAGAAGCACTTTGCTTAAAGGCGTGGAATCCGCTTTAGAAATTACGAATAAAAAAATTGAATCCTTATCCTAGGAGGGCTACGGATGAGAGTACCAATTCTTAAATTACATGAATATCTATTGATTTCCATTCAAGTAGAGCTTGATGATAAGACGGCGCTTCAATTCCAAGAGGACCTGCTTGGAAAAATCCATGATACCGGAGCAAAAGGGATCGTCATCGATCTTACTTCTGTGGATATGGTTGATTCTTTTATCGCAAAGGTATTAGGTGATGTCGTGAAGATGTCAAACTTAATGGGTGCGAAAGTGGTTTTAACGGGAATCCAGCCACCGGTTGCGATTACGTTGATCGATTTAGGCATTAATATGAGAGATGTGCCGACTGCTTTAGATTTAGAACAAGGGTTAGATAAACTTCGACTGGATTTGGAGGGATGAACATGACCGTCCAATCCTGTGTAGATGTCCGGAATGAATGGGATATTGTCAGCGCACGACAACTAGGGAGAGACTTGGCGAGAGAGTTAGGTTTTTCAAGTGTAGATCAAGCAAGAATCACGACAGCGATATCCGAACTTGCCCGAAATATATATCTATATGCAGGGAACGGAAGAATTTGCATTGAACCTATTGAAGAGGGGAACCGCAGAGGGTTGCGCATCAGTGCAAATGATACAGGTCCGGGAATACAGGATATCCGCAAAGTGATGGAAGATGGATATACAACATCAGGTGGACTAGGAGCAGGTCTGCCGGGTGTCAAACGACTCATGGATGAGTTTGCGATACAATCTACAGTGAATGTAGGGACTGAGATATCGATTACGAAATGGCTCCGTTAGGAGGATAAAGCATGTTGGGGGATAAGGGAATCCTAGTAGAGCGATATGAACAATTCTTATCTGCTTACCTAAGTGGAAGAACAGAACAAGCATTATATAAAGCACAGCAGTTCAGTCGAAAGATGATTGAGCAGAACATCTCCCCTGAAGAGGTTATCAATATACACTATACTGTCTTAGAGTCTTTGAATGGGGATATTCCCGAACAGGTTAGGGATTCTTTTGACTTCTTGATTGAAGTGATGATGGGCTATGGTATGGCCTACAGGGAGCACCAGATTTTAAGGGATAAACAGATGGCACTTGAGTCTGAAATCGAGGTTGCTGCGAGTATGCAACAAACCTTGCTTCAAGGAGATATTCCGGATATAGATGGTCTTGAAATTGGCGTCATCAGTAAAGCTGCTAAGAAGATGAGCGGAGATTACTATCACTTTGTCCAAAATGGCCAGGAATCGATCAGTGTTGCAGTTGCAGATGTCATTGGTAAAGGTGTACCTGCTGCTCTCTGTATGTCCATGATCAAATACGCGATGGATAGTTTACCGGAGCAGCAGAACAACCCGAGCTACGTCCTGGAGAATTTGAACAGAGTTGTGGAGCAGAACGTGGACCCGACGATGTTCATCACGATGTTCTATGGTCACTATAATGCAGAGCACCATCGCTTTTTTTATGCAGGTGCCGGTCATGAGCCAGGGTTTTATTACAATGCAAAGACCAATGACTTCGAGGAGTTCATGGCGAAAGGTCTTGTGTTAGGCGTTTCTAGATCGACAAAATATATGCAATATGAGAAGACGGTCGAGATCGGTGACATGATCGTCTTATTATCTGATGGCGTGACAGAGTGTCGGACAAGCAGTGGCTTCATCTCGAGGGAAGAAGTAATTTCATTAATTCGATCATACATGCATTTATCACCACAAGAAATCGTGGACAATGTTTATTCCGACCTGGAGGAATTACAGGAATTTGAATTGAGGGATGATTTTACCTTGATTATTTTGAAAAGGTCGGTTTAAGGTTGTTCCGGAAGTGGTATGGATATAATAATGCATGCCTATATACCAAGGGGGAAGAACAATGAACTTACAAATTCAAAAGGAAGAAACGCAACAACATACAGAAAAATTGATCTTGAACGGAGAAGTGGATGCTTATACTGCTCCGAAACTGAAAGAAACATTAATCCAATCCACTCAAAAGGAAGGACACGAAATCATCGTCAACTTGAGTGGAGTGCAATATATGGACAGTACAGGGCTAGGCGTTTTCGTTGGAGCTTTGAAATCCTCTCAGCAGCACGGCAGTAAATTGACGTTGACCGGTATGACTGAACGCGTACAACGCCTGTTTGAAATTACTGGATTGACAGATGTCATGAACATTGAACCTACAGCAGAGGGGGAGGCGCGATGAGCGATCTAATCGAAATGACGATTCCAGCGAAGCCTGATTTTGTCGGTGTTGCCCGCTTGACAGTTTCAGGTATCGCTAGTCGTATGGGATATACGTTTGATGAAATAGAAGATATCAAGATTGCGGTATCAGAAGCGATTACGAATGCGGTCAATCATGCATATGGTTCTTCTGATGAAGGTAAGATTCGTCTATCTTATGGTATGTTCGAAGATAAACTCGAAATCACTGTTATGGATAAAGGTAAGAGCTTCGATGTCAACAAGATCAAGCAAACGACCGGACCCGTCAATGGAAAACCAGTTGAGCAAATCAACGAAGGAGGGTTGGGGCTTTTCTTGATTGAAACGCTAATGGATAAAGTAGATATTAGCGATGACGCTGGAGTTGTAGTTATGATGACGAAATACCTGAACAGAGATGGGGTGGATGCAAGTGTCGACCAATACAAGCCAGCCCCGTCACAATAAAGACCACATCTATGAATTATTAGAACAATTACGAGAAGATCCTGAAAATCAAGAAGTCCAAACGATTCTGGTAGAGCATTATCAGGACCTGGTACATTCACTTGCTCGTAAATTTTCGAAGGGGAAAAGCATCCACGATGACTTAGTGCAAGTTGGCATGATTGGTCTACTGGCTGCTTTTCGACGTTATGACCCTGATTTCGGAAGAAGTTTCGAGTCGTTTGCCGTACCGACAATCATCGGTGAAATCAAGCGATTCATCCGTGATAAGACTTGGAGCGTCCATGTTCCGAGAAGAATAAAAGAACTGAGCCCTAGGATCAAAAGAGCAGTTGAAGAGCTGACAAATGAACTGCAACGCTCGCCGAAGGTAGCCGAAATCGCAGAATATCTAGATTCTTCAGAGGAAGAAGTCCTTGAAACGATGGAGATGGGCAAGAGTTATCAAGCTTTATCAGTCGATAGCTCAATCGAGGCTGATCAAGAAGGAAGCACCGTAACCTTGTTGGATCTGGTAGGAAGTACAGAAAGCGGATACGAGCAAACGGATCAACGAATGCTTTTACAAAAAGCTTTCGGTGTACTCTCAGAACGAGAACAAGAAATTCTCCAATGTACGTACTTTGAGAATTTAAGCCAGAAAGAGACAGGTAAAAGACTGAACATTTCTCAAATGCACGTATCGAGGCTTCAGCGTAGAGCGCTTGAAAAATTAAAAGATGCGATTCGCGTCGATTCTTCGGAGGCTTTAAATGATTGAGGAGCAATCAGTACATCAAAGAATCGATCTTAGTACATTTCAAAGATCGAAAATAGAGGGACAGTGCAATGGAGACAGCTACTTCACGAAAGAAACGGAGGATTACTTCGTTTGTCTCGTGGCTGATGGTCTCGGCAGTGGTCAAGCTGCGCACGATGCATCGACCAAAGCCGTCCAGGTTGTGGAAGAACACCACGAGCAGGACGTAGAAACGTTGATACAACTGTGCAATGATGCTCTGTCGCAATCGCGGGGTGCTGTACTCACCTTATTCAAAGTCCATTTCAATGAAAAGGTCTTAGAATATTGTGGCATTGGAAATATCCGATTGGTCATTGGGTTACCATCAGGAAAGCTGGTCCATGCGATCCCTAAATCAGGATTCCTTTCTGGTAAGCCGACGAAATTTGATGTGAGACGGATTGAATATCCAGAAGGCTCGATGTTCATCGCTTATTCCGATGGCGTTGATTTGAGCTCTCCTGATAAGCGGAATGTCATGCGCGCTCGAAGCCCGAAAATTGCTGCTAGCTATTTGAAGCAAAAATGTATGGAAACCGTAGACGATATGACATGTGTCATTGGTAAACTGACGTAAAGAGTTTTCTCATCGTAAGGGAAGGCTCTTTTTTTGTGCTTTAAAAAAGGCAACTTAGTTATGGTACACTTGAGATTACACAGCGCTTGAGGGTATCTAGCGAGTAAGTCATGAGCATCGCTTTGCCTTTGGCTCAACCTAAGATTTCTTGAACAGTGAATGAGGAGGAACAAGATTGGAAGGAAACAATGAACTCATCAAACAAGTAGCGAGTGAAACGAAACTTTCCATAAAGTACGTGAAAAACATCATCGACCTTCTGGAAGAAGGGAATACAGTACCGTTCATTGCACGTTATCGTAAAGAATTGACAGGTGCCGCAGACGAAGTCCAAATACGGAATGTTTCTGAGGCATGGGAGTATAAAAACAACCTCGAAAAGCGAAAAGAGGAAGTTTTACGTTTAATTGAAGAACAAGATAAGCTGACGGACGAATTGAGAGCAGAAATACATAACGCCACAAAGCTTCAGCAGGTGGAAGACTTATACCGCCCTTATAAGCAAAAGAAACGGACGCGTGCCACGACCGCTAAGGAAAAAGGCTTGGAGCCGTTAGCTAATCTGATCATGGAGCAACCTAAAGGGATTGACCTGGATTCAGAAGCAACAGCGTTTTTATCAAAGGAAAAAGAAGTACAGTCTGTAGAGGATGCAATCCAAGGAGCAGAAGACATCATCGCAGAATGGGTTTCGGATGACTCGGATAACAGAACCTGGATTCGATCACTCACGTTCCAAGAGGGGATCATTGAAACGAAAGTAAAAAAGAAAGAGATGGATGAATCCGACCAAAAAACGTATGAGATGTATTACGAATATCAGGAGCCGGTGAAGAAAATCGTCCCCCATCGTACACTTGCTGTGAACCGAGGCGAAAAAGAAGGAGTATTAAGAGTCTCTACTATCGCACCGGTGGACAAGATTTTGCGAAAGTTGAATGAAAAGTATGTGCAACCAGGCTCCTCTACACGGGAGAACATCGAGCGAGCAATCCTGGATGGCTATAAGCGGCTCATCGCACCTTCTATCGAACGGGATATCCGAAACGAACTGACGGAAAAAGCAGATGAACAGGCCATCCGGATCTTTTCGGAAAACCTGCGCCATCTGTTACTACAACCACCATTGAAAGGAAAGATAGCGCTTGGCGTCGACCCGGGGTATAGAACCGGCTGTAAAATTGCAGTCGTAGATGAGACAGGTAAAACATTGGATGTCAGTGTCATGTATCCAACACCACCTCGTTCCGATATTGAAAAATCCAAGTCCATCCTCAAAGCATTGATTGAAAAGCACGATGTTGAAATCGTTGCAATCGGCAATGGAACCGGATCTCGGGAAACAGAACAATTCGTAGCGGATCTCATCAAGGAACTCAACCGTCCGCTTGCGTATATCATCGTCAATGAAGCTGGGGCCAGTGTGTATTCGGCTTCTGATGTAGCCCGACAGGAATTTCCGGACTTGAAAGTAGAAGAAAGAAGTGCGGTATCCATCGCAAGAAGATTGCAGGATCCGTTATCTGAACTCGTCAAAATCGATCCGAAATCGATTGGCGTCGGACAATATCAACACGATGTCGCGCAAAAACAATTGAACGATTCACTGACTTTCGTTGTCGAAACGGTCGTAAACCAGGTTGGTGTGAACGTCAATACGGCTTCTCCTTCCTTATTGCAATATGTCGCAGGTCTCTCAAAAACCGTCGCGAACAACATCGTCAAGCAGCGGGAGGAAGAAGGGAAGTTCAAGAGCAGGGTCCAATTGAAGAAGATCCCGAGGCTTGGGGCTAAAACCTATGAACAGTGTATCGGCTTCCTACGAATCATTGATGGAAAGAATCCACTTGATCAGACTCCGATCCATCCGGAAAGCTATGACGATACGAAAAAGCTTCTTGCGTTACTTGGTGTAACGGAAAAAGAAATCGGAACAGAAGAGATCCGAACGAAGCTTCAATCTCTAGATATTAAGGAGTACGCTGAAAAACTTGATATTGGCGAACTGACACTAAAAGATATCATTGATGCTATTGTGAAGCCATCCAGAGACCCTCGTGATGAAGTGACGAAACCTCTATTGAAGACGGACGTCTTGAAGATGGAGGATCTGGAAGAAGGAATGGAGCTTGAAGGTACAGTCCGAAATGTCGTAGATTTCGGTGCATTCGTTGACATCGGTGTGAAGCAAGACGGGCTTGTCCATATCTCCAAGCTAAGTAAGAACTACGTCAAACACCCGATGGACGTTGTACATGTCGGAGAAGTCGTCAAAGTCTGGGTCGAACAAGTCGACCTCCAAAAACAAAGAATCGCCTTAACGATGGTAAGTCATTAAAAACAAAAAGCACTGCTTCTTAGGAGCAGTGTTTTTTTCTGTAAAAGAACCAACATTGGTTGAGTAATTTGATCTGATAACGGTCTTTATTGAAGTACGCATTCCTTAACTGCTTTTTGAACCAGTAAGGCATGTTAGCCCTCCTCACTTTCCTAAGGGTGGTTATTAGTCTATGTGTCACGGCTTGCCAATGTTCGTGACTTCTCTTTACTTTTCATTTCAGAAGAGTTTTGGCACAATATATAAGAAGAAGGGGAAGGGTGGATCCAGATGGAACAGAGCGAGCTTCAGCAATTAGTCGAAGACATCTCATCAAAATACTTCAATAGACCATTTGTGCATGAAGCGCGTTTCAACAATCGATTGAAGACGACAGGAGGTCGTTATTTACTCGGTTCCCATGATCTTGAGTTCAACCCTAAACAACTGGAAGTGAACGGAATGGACGCCTTCGTTGGCATCATCAAGCACGAACTATGTCACTACCATCTACATTTGCTTGGAAGAGGATATCGCCACCGTGATCAAGATTTTAAGCAGTTGTTGAAGCGAGTGGGCGGCAGTCGTTATTGTCAGGTGATTCCCGGACAGCGCAGACAAGAACAGGTGAAATACAACTACCTATGTAAAAAGTGCGGGCAACTATACCCGCGTAAGCGGAAGGTCGATACGAGAAAGTATGGTTGTGGGAAATGTAGAGGCAAATTAATTCTCAAATAGTCATTGACTAAGACTTTAGATTATGTTACTTTAATTAAGTCGCGATAAGGACATGCGTCCTATCGACAAGACAAAGCAAAAAAAGATTTAAAAACATAAAAAAAGATATTGACTTCGGTTTTTATCTGTTGTAAGATACTTATTGTCGCTAAAAAACGAATCACACTTTATTCCACAGTAGCTCAGTGGTAGAGCTATCGGCTGTTAACCGATCGGTCGCAGGTTCGAGTCCTGCCTGTGGAGCCATATGGAGAAGTACCCAAGTGGCTGAAGGGGCGCCCCTGCTAAGGGTGTAGGTCGTGTAAGCGGCGCGAGGGTTCAAATCCCTCCTTCTCCGCCATTCTAATTATTCATTTTGGCCCCTTGGTCAAGTGGTTAAGACACCGCCCTTTCACGGCGGTAACACGGGTTCGAATCCCGTAGGGGTCACCACTTTTTTTATTGGAGAAATACGATGGACCCGTGGTGTAGGGGTTAACATGCCTGCCTGTCACGCAGGAGATCGCCGGTTCGAATCCGGTCGGGTCCGCCATTAATATTAAAAATGTTAGTTAAATCGATGGGCTATAGCCAAGCGGTAAGGCAACGGACTTTGACTCCGTCATGCGTTGGTTCGAATCCAGCTAGCCCAGCCATTTAACGAGCCATTAGCTCAGTCGGTAGAGCATCTGACTTTTAATCAGAGGGTCGAAGGTTCGAGTCCTTCATGGCTCACCACTTTCTTTGCGGGTGTGGCGGAATTGGCAGACGCGCTAGACTTAGGATCTAGTGTCCTTGCGACGTGGGGGTTCAAGTCCCTCCACCCGCACCATTATTCATTAAATGGTGCAACACGGTTTTACAGAAAAGCATCGCTAGTTTGAATATCCATTTAGCGGTCGTGGCGGAATGGCAGACGCGCTAGCTTGAGGGGCTAGTGGGTGTATACCCGTGGAGGTTCGAGTCCTCTCGACCGCACCATATAAATTTCATATCTCATTTCATTAACATGCGCCCGTAGCTCAATTGGATAGAGCGTCTGACTACGGATCAGAAGGTTAGGGGTTCGACTCCTCTCGGGCGCGCCATTTACGGGAAGTGGCTCAGCTTGGTAGAGCACCTGGTTTGGGACCAGGGGGTCGCAGGTTCAAATCCTGTCTTCCCGACCATCATATATGCGGGTGTAGTTTAGTGGTAAAACAAGAGCCTTCCAAGCTCTGGTCGTGAGTTCGATTCTCATCACCCGCTCCATTCAAATTATGGGCCTATAGCTCAGCTGGTTAGAGCGCACGCCTGATAAGCGTGAGGTCGGTGGTTCGAGTCCACTTAGGCCCACCATTTATACAACTCCTTCGAAATATAGAGCCTTTCAATTCACGTTGATTCTCTTTATGATCGATTTCAAACAAGACAAAAACTTTCTCAAAAAAGTTATTGACACTGTAGTTGCGAAAATGGTACATTGCTTAAGTCGCCAAAAAAACGACGACATACAAACAGCTCTTTGAAAACTGAACAAAAGCCAAGCGTGAAACGGGTTTTTATATAAAAACCCCGAATCAATTTCGATTTACATTTAATGAGCAATCAAACACTTTATTGGAGAGTTTGATCCTGGCTCAGGACGAACGCTGGCGGCGTGCCTAATACATGCAAGTCGAGCGGATCAATGGGG
>NZ_JBPXRR010000004.1:0-64041 GCF_051842935.1 Pseudalkalibacillus sp. Hm43
ATCGCGTCAAGCGAGTAAGATCCCTCAGAGATGATGAGGTTGATAGGTCTGGTGTGGAAGCGTGGTGACACGTGAAGCTGACAGATACTAATCGATCGAGGACTTAACCACAATACTTAAACATCGAAGATGTTTTCAAGAACCGTTATCTAGTTTTGAAGGAATGGTTCCTTCAACTTCATAGTCTGGTGACGATGGCGAAGAGGTCACACCCGTTCCCATGCCGAACACGGAAGTTAAGCTCTTCAGCGTCAATGGTAATTGGGGGCTTCCCCCTGTGAGAGTAGAACGTCGCCGGGCAACAACAGAGCAGCCTTATGAGGCTGTTCTTTTTTGTGTTTCAAAAGAAGGACCGTAAGGTCCAAAGGCTACGAAGTTGAGGGTTGAGAGGAACAAGGAGGTCGAGGAAACAAGAGAGCCACGACCGGAGCGTATGATATACGCGAGGACGGAGGCGAGTGCAGATGACGAAGAGATCCGCCGTTCATCGCAAGCCGAAGACTGAACACGGAAGTTAAGCTCGCGCGTCAATGGACTATTAAAAGGATCTTCGACTAAGTACCAGCACGTCCTGTGCTGAACGTCGAAGTCAGTACATCCTGTACAAGTCCTGTGAGAGTAGGACATCGCCGGGCACATCGAAAGGACAGCTGCGAAGCTGTTCTTTTTTGTGTTTCAAAAGAAGCTCGGAGGTCTAATCATCGAAGTGAGACTATGAGATCCATCGTTTATTGCAGGAAAAAGTAGCAACATTTTACTAAATTCCCTAAGTCAGCTTGAAAGTTCCCCAATTGAGAAACAAAAATCTTCTCACGAAGGGAATAAGGGAGAAAATGCCACAACATTTTCTCTTCAAAAGAGGTGATTTTTACTCCTCTGCGCAAAAAACAGTTCCAAAGAGTAATAAATCGCTTTTAAATCAATTCTTTTAGGTTTAAAACCAGATTTTTATTAAGCTCGTGGTCCAATGTTATTAAGTAAAGGATCATCGGCTAAAGACTACCACATCCTGTGGAAGTGAGGCTCGCGGTTCGCCCGCGGAAAGGGATTGAATTTCGAAGAAATCAACCTTCCACATTTACCTTTTTCCCTCGATTGCCTATAATTGAATACTATAAACCATAAGATGATAATAATTAGACATATTGGGAGAGATGACAATGGACTTATTATCCTATGATTGGATATCAGATAAAACAGTGACCATTACAGTTCGCTTACTCATCGCAGCTATATTATGCGGACTCGTCGGAATCGAACGGGAGTTCAAACGACACCCTGCGGGATTCCGTACACATCTGCTAGTAGGGGTAGGTTCTTGTCTCATGATGCTCTTATCGATATTCGGATTCGAAGACTTCTTATCCACACATGAACAAGTCCAGGGCTTTGATCCATCCCGTTTACCAGCTTATGTTGTCAGTGGAATCGGCTTCTTGGGTGCAGGAACGATTCTTGTCCATGGCGTTACAGTAAGAGGATTGACGACCGCTGCTTCCATCTGGGTCGTAGCAGGTATAGGGTTGGTCGTTGGAATCGGCATGTATTACGAAGCGATTTTCACAACATTTGTCATGATCCTGAGCTTGCTTTTCTTAAACAAATTTGAAGATCTCTACCTACGTAAACAGCGATTCCATCATGTGACGGTGATTGTAGAAAATAAAGAGGTTCCACTCTCTCTAATCATCAATGAACTGGAATCGTGCAAGGTGCCCATCTCGCACGTGACAATCGACGATCATCCGAATGATGCATCGACCTCATTGATAAAGTATTCTTTTAAAATTCAAGTTTCGAACACAAAAAAGCTTCCTGAAGTATATGACAAGATTCAATCGATCGATCACGTTCATAAAGTATTTGCAACAGAGTAATTTCACTCATTCTCTTCATATGCTTCCCGCAAAATCGGGAAGCATCTTCTTTCCTTCTGCTTCGAACAAATTTAACAAAACCTAAAGTTTATAACAAAAAATCCCTGTCTATAATAGAAACATCAAACACTTTGCAACTTGCACCCAATTGTATATAATTATAGTCAAAGAAAGTCAAAGTCAGAGCAGAAGGAGGGGCTGTGATGGGATGAAAAACATTTCTGACATCATTGAGGCGCATTTGAAAGAAATTTTAAAGGGAAGCAACAAGAAGGAAATTGAGATCAAGCGCAGTGAAATTGCTGAAAAGTTTCAATGTGTCCCCTCACAAATCAATTACGTAATCAATACGCGGTTTACGATTGAGAAAGGCTTTATTGTGGAAAGTAAAAGAGGAGGAGGAGGATATATTCGGATCATTAAGGTAGAGACGGATAGTACGACAATCCTGCTCGATCAGATCCTTAAATTGATTAAGAACCGCATCAGTGAGTCTGCCGCTGAAAACATCATTTATAGATTGTTAGAAGAACAAATCATCAGTATACGTGAAGCAAGGTTGATGAAGAGTGTAATCGATCGATCCACCATCAATATCGTGCTTCCTTACCGAGATGAACTCAGAGCAAACCTGATGAAATCCATGATCTACAGCTTAAAGTATAAGAACTAAAAAGGGGAGTGTAAGGCGTGTATTGTCAAGAATGTCAACAACGACCAGCAACTTTGCACTTCACGAAAATCATTAACGGGGAAAAGAACGAATTCCATATTTGTGAACAGTGTGCAAAGGAAAAAGGGGACTTCATACCAGGCTCTAATTCGTTCTCGATTCATAACTTGCTGTCGGGGTTATTGAATTTTGAACAACCACTTAATGAGACCAATGCTGCGCCACGAAGCAAACAGGTCACTCAGTGTTCGAAGTGTGGCATGACGTATCCTGAGTTCGCGAAAATCGGTCGGTTCGGGTGTACGGAATGTTATAAGACATTCGCATCGAAACTCGATCCGGTTTTTAAAAGGATTCATGGAGGCAACACGGACCACTCAGGGAAAATTCCGAAACGTCTAGGAAATGATTTGTTGGAACGGAAAAAAATCGATCAGCTTAGACAAAAATTACAACAGCTCATTAATGAAGAAGAGTTTGAAGAAGCAGCACATGTACGAGACCAAATCCGTTCTATGCAAAAGCGGCTTGAGGGGAGGGATTGACGGTGTCGTTGAAAAGATTCATGAGTGAAGCCATCAGTCCATGGATGAAACGGGAAGGACCAGACTCGGATATTGTATTGAGCAGTCGGATCCGGTTAGCCCGTAATCTCGAAAATCACGTCTTTCCCCTGGTTGCAAACGAGCAACAGTCCAAAGAAGTGAACGAACAAATCCGCAATCATTATGAAAATCAGGCATATGGTAGTGTAGGCAGCTTATCGTATATCGATGTGGATCAATTGAAACCGATCGAAAAACGAGTGCTCGTCGAAAAACATTTGATCAGCCCGAACCTTGCTGATGAACCAAAGCATTCAGCTGTTTTGATGAGTGAGGATGAATCGATCAGCATCATGATCAATGAAGAGGATCATATTCGCATCCAATGTCTTTTCCCAGGTTTTCAATTATCGGAAGCTCTGACATTAGCGAGTGGAATCGATGATTGGTTTGAGGAAAAGGTGAACTATGCGTTTGATGAAAGGCATGGATATTTAACGAGCTGCCCGACCAATGTCGGTACTGGAATGCGAGCTTCTGTCATGATGCATCTACCCGCACTGGTCATGACCCAGAAGATGCATCGGATCGTCCCCGCGATCAACCAGTTAGGGCTTGTCGTAAGAGGAATTTATGGTGAAGGAAGCGAAGCACAAGGTAACGTCTTCCAAGTTTCCAACCAGATGACCCTCGGTAAATCAGAACAGGATATTGTCGAAGATTTAAGAGGAGTCGTCATGCAGCTCATTGAGGAAGAGAGAGCAGCCAGAAATAACTTGCTCGAAACCTCGAGAATACAGCTTGAAGACCGGGTATACCGTTCCCTGGGTACCCTCGAAAACAGTCGAATCATCCAGTCGAAAGAAGCGACGAAGTGCTTGTCGGATGTTAGACTCGGAATTGATTTGCAAATGATAGAAGGGATTTCACGGAAAATATTGAATGAACTAATGATACTTACCCAACCTGGATTTCTACAACAGTATGCGGGGGAGACATTGACCCCGGATCAGAGGGATATCCGACGTGCTACATTGATTCGCGAAAGATTGAAGTTAGAGAAGAACAACGAATAGGAAGGTGATCACGATGATGTTTGGACGTTTTACTGAACGAGCTCAAAAGGTACTTGCACTTGCACAAGAAGAAGCGATTCGTTTAGGTCATAATAATGTAGGTACAGAGCATATCCTGCTCGGCCTGGTTCGTGAAGGCGAAGGAATAGCTGCAAAAGCACTTTCTGTTCTTGGTTTAAGTCCTGAAAAGATTCAAAAAGAAGTAGAAACCCTCATCGGTAAAGGTCAGGAGTCGGTTCAAACGATCCACTATACTCCACGAGCGAAGAAAGTCATCGAACTATCAATGGATGAAGCTCGTAAACTCGGCCACTCGTATGTGGGTACAGAACATATATTATTAGGTTTGATCCGTGAAGGAGAAGGGGTAGCAGCGCGCGTCCTCAATAACCTTGGAGTCAGCCTTAACAAAGCTCGCCAACAAGTATTGCAGCTTCTTGGTAGCAATGAATCTTCCTCTTCAGCTGGAGGTTCATCAGTCAATGCGAATACACCGACACTTGATAGTCTTGCAAGAGACCTGACGGCTGTTGCTCGAGATGGTAGCCTTGACCCTGTCATCGGCCGAAGCAAGGAAATTGAACGTGTCATCGAGGTGTTGAGCCGTCGTACGAAGAACAATCCGGTACTGATCGGAGAGCCAGGTGTTGGTAAAACTGCGATTGCAGAAGGCTTGGCGCAACAGATCATCAATAACGAAGTACCAGAAACGTTACGTGATAAGCGCGTCATGACACTCGATATGGGTACAGTCGTTGCGGGTACCAAATATCGTGGTGAGTTTGAGGACCGTCTGAAAAAGGTCATGGATGAGATCCGTCAGGCCGGTAACATCATTCTCTTCATCGACGAGCTTCATACGTTGATCGGAGCGGGGGGAGCAGAAGGTGCAATCGATGCTTCCAACATCCTTAAACCTGCGTTAGCTCGCGGTGAGTTGCAATGTATCGGAGCGACGACACTTGATGAATACCGTAAATACATTGAAAAGGATGCGGCATTGGAGCGTCGTTTCCAACCGATCCGAGTCAATGAGCCGAACAATGATGAATCCATTCAAATTCTGAAAGGGCTACGTGACCGTTATGAAGCACACCATCGGGTGACGATTACAGATGATGCCATCGATGCAGCTGTCAAACTATCAGACCGCTATATCTCCGATCGTTTCCTTCCGGATAAGGCGATTGATTTGATTGATGAAGCGGCTTCTAAAGTTCGCTTACGCTCTTATACAGCACCACCGAATCTTAAAGAGCTTGAACAGCGACTCGAAGGTGTACGTAAGGAAAAAGACGCAGCTGTCCAAAGTCAGGAGTTCGAAAAAGCAGCATCTCTCAGAGACTCCGAACAGAAGTTGAGAGAAGAGCTAGAAACGACGAAAAACAGCTGGAAAGAAAAACAAGGACAAGAAAATACAGAAGTGACTCCAGAAGATATTGCGCTTGTTGTAGCAAACTGGACTGGAATTCCGGTATCCAAGCTGAAGCAAGAGGAAACGGAACGACTATTGAATATGGAATCCATCTTGCATGACCGCGTTATCGGTCAAGACGAAGCGGTGAAGGCGATTTCCAAAGCGATCCGTCGAGCACGCGCAGGCTTGAAAGATCCGAAACGACCGATCGGTTCCTTCATTTTCCTAGGACCAACAGGGGTCGGTAAAACGGAATTGGCGAGAGCGCTGGCGGAAGCGTTATTCGGAGATGAAGATTCCATCATCCGTATCGATATGTCCGAGTATATGGAAAAACATACAACGAGCCGTCTTGTCGGTTCACCTCCAGGGTATGTCGGTCACGAAGAAGGCGGCCAGCTCACCGAGAAGGTCCGTCGTAACCCATATTCCGTCATCCTTCTGGATGAAATCGAAAAGGCGCACCCTGAAGTGTTCAACATCTTACTTCAAGTGCTAGAAGATGGTCGTCTGACAGACTCGAAAGGACGCACGGTAGACTTCCGAAACACCGTCGTCATCATGACTTCCAACGTCGGAGCAAGTACGTTGAAGCGAGGTAAGAGTCTTGGATTCACAGCACAATCTGAGAACCAAGAGTATGAAAACATGAAATCGAAGGTCATGGATGAAATGAAAAAAGCATTCCGTCCTGAGTTCTTGAACCGTATCGATGAGACAATCGTGTTCCATACGCTTCAAAAAGAACACCTCAAGCACATCATCAGCTTGATGTCGAACCAGCTTCAGAAGCGGCTTTCTGAACAAGGCATAGATATCGAGTTGACGAATGCAGCGCTTGATAAGATTGCGGATGAAGGCTACGATCCAGACTATGGTGCACGTCCACTACGTCGTGCATTGCAGCGTCAGATTGAAGACCGCCTCTCTGAAGAGTTGCTCAGAGGAACCATCGCAAAAGGGCAAACCGTCAAGATCGATGTGGAGAACAATGACTTCACAGTGAATACGGTCGGAGCAGGTACGTAAAGAAATCATAAAAAATGTCAGGCACCATATGTGGTGTCTGGCTTTTTTATTGGATGGGAATTCCCATTACCATCAACAATTACGCCTGACAAGGACAGGTCTCATTTCCTTAACACTTTATAACAATCGAGCGGTTTTACCCATATGCTCGAGATTATCGAATACAATACATATATAAGGTGTTCCCTGACGCGTTTGTGATATGATGGCAGTAACTTAAAACGATACGGAAGATGTCAGGGAAATGGGGAATAGTAATAATGGCTAAGAAAAAAACCGTGTTTTTATGTCAGGACTGTGGGTACGATTCACCTAAGTGGATGGGGAAATGTCCTGGTTGTAATAAATGGAATACGATGGTCGAAGAAATCATCCAGCCGGATAAAGGGCATAGAAGATCCTTTCAGACGGGGAATACGACAAGTCAAAAACCTGAACCGATCTCTCAAATCAAGAGCGAAAAAGAACCGAGAATCGATACGCGGATCAATGAGTTGAACAGAGTACTAGGTGGCGGTGTCGTGCCTGGCTCCCTAGTCCTTGTCGGCGGGGACCCAGGAATCGGGAAATCGACGTTGCTATTACAGGCCTCAGCAAAACTTGCAGAATCCTCTCAACGAGTCTTGTATATTTCAGGAGAAGAATCAATCAAACAGACGAAGCTCAGGGCACAGCGGCTTGGAATCAATCAAGACCAGCTCTATGTCCATGCTGAAACCGATATGGATCTCATCGAGAAGGCGATACAAGACATTAAACCGACATTGTTGATCATCGACTCGATTCAGACGGTCTATCGATCCGAAGTGACCTCTGCTCCAGGGAGCGTATCGCAAGTCCGGGAATGTACCTCCCAGTTCATGCGAATCTCCAAGTCGAATGGAATCGCCACGTTCATTGTCGGACACGTTACGAAGGAAGGGTCCATTGCCGGACCGAGATTGCTTGAGCACATGGTTGATGCGGTCCTTTACTTCGAAGGAGAACGGCACCATACGTACCGGATTTTAAGAGCGGTGAAAAACCGGTTCGGATCGACGAATGAAATCGGAGTCTTTGAAATGAAAGAGGCAGGGTTGGATGAAGTAGAAAACCCTTCTGAAGTCTTTTTGGAGGAACGTTCGAACGGAGCGGCAGGTTCTGCGATCGTCGCTTCTATGGAAGGTACGAGACCTGTCCTGGTCGAGATTCAGGCGTTGGTCTCACCGACAAGCTTTGGTAACCCGAGACGGATGGGGAACGGAATCGACCATAATAAAGTCTCGTTATTGATGGCCGTCCTTGAAAAACGAGTCGGCTTATTGATGCAGAATCAAGATGCTTACGTAAATGTCGCTGGAGGGGTCCGTCTGGATGAACCAGCCATTGATTTAGCGATTGCTATGAGTATCGCATCGAGCTTTCGGGATCAACCAACGAACCCGACAGATGTGTTTATCGGCGAGATCGGTTTGACAGGAGAGGTACGAAGAGTGTCTCGTGTCGAGCAAAGAGTCCATGAAGTGGCTAAGCTCGGATTCAAACGTGTCATTCTTCCAGAGAAGAACATTGGTGGATGGACAGTACCGAAAGGCATTGAAGTGGTAGGTGTAGCGACTGTCCAGGATGCACTACGTCATACACAAGGAGGATAACGTATGGATACTGCGATGAGGGAGTTGATCGTAAGTAAAATGCTACAATATGTTGCACCGGGAACACCATTGCGTGATGGGATTGACAACGTGTTACGTGCTGAAACAGGTGGATTGATCGTTGTCGGTTTTAACGAGAAAGTGCAAAAACTCGTTGATGGCGGCTTTTCAATCAACTGTCGCTTCTCTCCCGCTTATTTATACGAGCTAGCGAAAATGGATGGTGCAATCATCCTCAATGACGAAGGAAACAAGATTTTATATGCCAATACTCAACTGATCCCCGATACAACGATTCCATCGAAAGAAACGGGAATTCGTCACCGGACGGCAGAACGCGTTGCGAAGCAAACTGGGAATTTGGTCATATCCATCTCTCAACGGAGACGTGTCATCACCTTATATCAAGGGCATATCCGTTATTCCCTTCAAGATATCGGTGTGATTTTAACCAAGGCGAATCAGGCCTTACAGACATTGGAAAAATACAAGTCTGTCCTTGATCAGAGCTTGACTGATCTTGGCGCATTAGAGTTTGAAGAACTTGTTACTTTCCAGGAAGTATCACAGGTTATCCATCGGATTGAAATGGTGCTGCGCATCCGGAATGAAATCATCAAGTATGTAAACGAGCTTGGTTCCGAAGGGCGACTGATCAGCATGCAAATGGAAGAACTCGTCGCGAACATTGAGTCGGAAGCCGCTCTGATCATCAAAGATTATTCAAAGGATTCAAAAGTCGACCCGTTCTACATCCTCAATGAGTTGAAGAAGCTTTCCAGTGAAGAATTGTTAGAAGAAAATGCGATTGTGCGGTTATTAGGCTACCTGCCATCTTCGAATATCTATGAAGAACCAGTCAAGCCTAGAGGGTATCGTATACTCCATAAGATTCCTCGTCTGCCGTCTTTGATCATTGAAAATCTGGTCCACCATTTTGAACATTTACAAATGACACTCAAGGCATCGATTGAGGAGCTGGATGATGTAGAAGGCATCGGAGAAATCCGTGCCCGTAAGATTAAAGACGGCCTGAAGCGGATTCAGGAGCAATTATTCCTTGATCGTCATATTTGAGGAAATTTGGAAGAGAAGAACTTGCCCAAAAGGTTTGTAATTTACATGTTATTTTATGTAAAATTAGAGATAAGCAGGTTTCAAATCTATTGAAATGTCTATAATGAAGAGAAGGAGGTGAACAATTTTGCTGAAACGAATTGTTCAATTATTTTTCATTATCGTTGGTGGAACACTAGGTTATTTATATGTACCTGAACTTATTCTAATATTAAATGATTTGGTCAATTTAGGAGATTTACCTGGTTTTATAACATCACCTTATATCGGTTCGATCATTGGCGCATTATTATTCTTTGTCAGCACGTTTTGGTTAGCAGATTATATTGTCGGTTTCATTCAATGGATTGAAGAATCATTGATGAAAGCACCTGTCGCAGATGTGTTGTTCGGTTCATTCGGTCTTATTTTCGGATTGGTCGTCGCTTATCTCGCGATGTTCGCTTTGAATAGTATGGAGCTCAGTATCGTCGTGAATGTCATCGGCTTTTTCTGTACAGCCCTTCTAGGTTATATCGGTTTCCGTTTCGGGTTTAAAAAGCGTGAAGAGCTTGTGAATGTGTTTACGTCAGCCCGCTTTGCCAACAAGAAAAAGGAAGCGGAAGCAGAAGGAAAGTCAGAGAACAGCAGCGTGTTGAAAATCCTTGATACGAGTGTCATAATTGACGGTAGAATTGCAGATGTTTGTCAGACAGGATTTCTGGAAGGTCCGATTGTCATCCCACAATTTGTCCTGGAAGAATTGCAGCACATTGCGGATTCATCGGATGTTCTGAAAAGAAATCGCGGTCGAAGAGGTTTGGATATCCTCAATCGGATCCAAAAAGAACTCGCCATTAAAGTTGAAATCTATGAAGGCGACTTCGAGGACGTTCAAGAAGTGGATAGTAAACTGGTCAAGCTCGGAAAGCTCGTATCAGGTATGGTCGTAACAAATGACTATAACTTGAACAAAGTATGTGAGTTCCAGGGTGTACCGGTCCTCAATATCAATGATTTAGCCAATGCTGTCAAACCGGTCGTCCTACCTGGTGAAGAGTTGAATGTACAGGTCATTAAAGACGGCAAGGAGCAGAACCAAGGTGTCGGGTATCTTGATGACGGAACGATGATCGTCGTTGAAGATGGTCGGGATTACATTGGTAAAACTATCGAAGTCCTCGTCACGAGTGTCTTGCAAACATCTGCTGGTCGAATGATTTTTGCAAAGCCTAAGTTGTTGGAAAAGGCATTGTAATTCTTTCTGAAAGTAGATGAGAAATCGTGGATTATGTCGTAGTCATACCTGCTGCAGGTCAAGGGAAGAGAATGCAGGCAGGAAAGAATAAACAGTTTTTGATGCTGGATGGCACACCATTGATCATTCATACCTTACGCATTTTTCAGGAGGATGAATGGTGTAGCGGGATTATCTTGGTCGGAAATGAGAATGAGTTGGATGACCTTCGTCTTCTCGTCGATCAGCATCAAGTGAATAAAGTGGATAAAATTGTTCCTGGAGGAAAGGAACGTCAGCATAGTGTCTTTGAAGGTTTGAAGGCAGTTGAAAATAATCCGCTCGTGCTGATCCACGATGGTGCCCGCCCGTTCGTTTCCATCGAGTCGATACACAACCTTGTGTTGGAAACTGTAGATAGCGGAGCCGCTGTACTCGGTGTGCCGATCAAGGATACGGTCAAGCAAATTGAACAGCAAAAAGTCGTCAAGACTGTAGACAGAAGTAGCTTGTGGGGGGTTCAAACCCCACAAGCTTTTCATCTGCCTCTAATTCTGGAAGCACACGAACGAGCTGTGAAGAATGGATATCTTGGAACAGATGATGCAAGCTTAATGGAACATATCGGATATGAAGTTTCAATCGTCCAGGGGGATTATCTGAATATCAAACTGACGACACAAGAAGATCTATTGTTCGCGAAAGCGATCATCCGTGAGAGGGAGGAGCAGCAAAGCAATGTTTAGAATTGGACAAGGATTCGATGTACATCAGTTGATAGAAGGAAGACCATTGATTATCGGTGGAGTCACCATTCCGCATGAAAAAGGATTGCTCGGTCATTCCGATGCCGATGTATTATTGCATGTGATTACAGATGCCGTTCTTGGAGCGATCGGGGAAGGGGATCTTGGAAAGCATTTTCCTGATACGAGCGCCGATTTCAAGGACATTGATTCTAAGATTCTATTGGAACGTGCCTACCAATTAGCGAAAGAGAAAGGCTACTCCCTAGGGAATGTAGATGCGACGATCATTGCACAACAACCTAAGATGGCGCCGCACATTTCCGACATGCGTAAAGTAATTGCTGAACTATTAGAAGCGGAACTCGATCAAGTGAACGTGAAGGCGACGACAACTGAGAAACTCGGTTTTACCGGTAGAGGCGAAGGAATTGCAGCACAAGCGGTTGTGCTTATGGAAAAATAAACCTGTTGGACATACATAGGTTTACGATTTTGAACTATGATAAACTATCAACAAAAGAATGTGGAAGGTGAGATGAACTCATGTCAGATCAAGTTAGAGTACGTTATGCGCCAAGCCCGACTGGACATTTACATATAGGAAATGCACGTGCAGCGCTATTCAACTATTTATTCGCACGCAGTCAAAACGGAACATTCGTCATCCGTATTGAAGATACCGACCAGAAACGAAATGTGGAAGGCGGAGAATACAGCCAGCTGAACTATTTGAAATGGCTCGGAATCGATTGGGATGAGAGCGTTGATGTTGGTGGAGATTATGGACCATACCGACAAATGGAACGTCTTGATATTTACCGTGAACATTATCAAGATCTTCTAGACCGTGGTCTTGCATATAAATGTTACTGTACTGAGGAAGAACTTGAGCAGGAAAGAGAAGCTCAACAAGCACGTGGAGAAATGCCACGTTACTCCGGGAAATGCCGTCATCTGACAGAAGAGGAGCAAGAAAGACTTGCAAGTGAGGGAAGGAAACCGAGTATTCGTTTTGCGGTTCCTCGTGACAAAGAATATTCATTCATCGATATCGTCAAAGAGAAAGTGACATTTGAATCGAATGGTATCGGAGATTGGGTCATCGTCAAAAAAGATGGCATCCCGACTTATAACTATGCGGTTGCGATTGACGACCACCATATGAAGATCAGCCATGTATTGCGTGGGGATGATCATATTTCCAATACACCGAAACAGCTCATGATCTATGAAGCATTCGGCTGGGAACCACCGAAATTCGGACATATGACATTGATCGTTAATGAAAATCGTAAAAAGTTAAGTAAACGGGATGAGTCTACGATCCAGTTCATCGAGCAATATGAAGACCTTGGCTACCTGCCTGAGGCACTCTTCAACTTCATCGCACTACTTGGGTGGTCTCCAAAAGGAGAAGAAGAATTGTTCACGAAAGAGCAGTTCATTGAAATCTTTGATGCAGACCGTCTGTCCAAAGCAGCAGCTGTCTTTGATACGAAGAAGCTCGAGTGGATGAACAACCAGTACATCAAAAATGCAGACTTTGATCGTGTTCTTGAGTTGACTGTGCCTCACTTGGAGCGAGCGGGTCGCATTTCAGAAGATCGTACACCTGAAGAAGACGAGTGGGTGAAGAAGCTCGTATCTCTTTATCAAGAGCAACTTTCTCATGGTGCGGAAATCGTAGTTCTCACTGAGCTCTTCTTTAACAAATCGGTTGCATACAACGATGCAGCAGCGGAGATTTTAAGTGAAGAGCAAGTTCCGGAAGTGTTGAATGGATTGAAAGATCAAATTCAACCGATGGAAACGTTCGAGCCTGCTGAAATTAAAGCTGCAATCAAAGCAACACAAAAAGCGACTGGTCACAAGGGCAAGAAGTTGTTCATGCCGATTCGTGTCGCTGCGACTGGGCAAACCCACGGACCTGAACTGCCAGACTCTCTTTCTCTACTTGGAAAAGAGGTCGTCCTTTCAAGACTGGATGAAGCGGTTCAACAATTTGCGAAGTAAATAATACACATTTTGAATAAAATATAATATAGTAAAGAAAACATGAAACGTTAAATCGACGATGAGGAGAAGTAAAGAAGCTCGTTCCTTTTTCAGAGAGGGCCACATATGGTGAAAGTGGTCTAAAGGTCGACTCTTGAAATGCACCTCAGAGACCCCTGTTGAAATAGAGTAGGTGGGGGCGGTTCTTCCACCGTTAGAGGAAGCCTGAGAGGGAAGGGTTGTTTTGATTCTTCTAAACAGAGTGGGACCGCGCCGTAAGCGTCTCTGTGATTTGTTGTCACAGAGGCGTTTTTTTATTTTCGGTTCAAAACTGCTCCCCTTTACATCTATTGGGTCTAAATGAATCCTTACAAGTAAACTTGACGTATTCAATTTACCCAATAGATACTCGTTACACTCGTCAAAGATTTTTTTAAAGGGGAGCAGTGAAGAATACTCGAAGGTGTCCTTATTTCAGTGGTGCCATTGGTGCAAAGGAAGTATCGTTAAACTTTATTTTTGAAAGAAATCACTGATCATCATTCTGATAATCATAGAAAATACTCGAGAGGAGGCGTGACGTTCATGTTTAAGACCTTGAAGGAAGATATCGATGTGGTGTTTGACCAGGATCCAGCTGCCCGTAGTTATTTCGAGGTGATCTTGACCTATTCCGGCTTGCATGCGATCTGGGCGCATCGGTTTGCACATCTGTTCTGGAGAAAGAAAATGTTCTTTCTTGCTCGTGTCATATCCCAAATCAGCCGTTTTTTCACCGGAATTGAAATCCACCCTGGAGCGAAGGTGGGTAGACGATGTTTTATCGACCATGGCATGGGGGTCGTCATCGGGGAAACGTGTGAAATCGGCGATAATGTCACCTTGTTCCAGGGCGTGACATTAGGCGGGACCGGAAAAGAAAAAGGGAAACGTCACCCGACACTTGAGGATCATACATTGGTTGCAACAGGTGCGAAGGTTTTGGGTTCGATTACAATCGGGCAATATTCTAAAGTCGGTGCCGGATCTGTTGTTTTGCAAGATGTACCGCCGAATTCTACTGTCGTCGGTATACCGGGGAAAGTCGTCATTCAGGATGGCGTCAAAATCAAAGGCAATCTGGACCATCATAAATTACCCGATCCTGTTTCGGATAAATTCAAGCAGATGGAAAATGAATTGGAACGTTTGAAAGAAGAAATCGAACAAATGAAAAGGAGTGGGCACAATTGAGCATACAAATTTATAATACTTTGACACGACAAAAAGAAACCTTCCAACCGATCGAAGAAGGAAAAGTAAAGATGTACGTGTGCGGACCTACCGTTTACAACTATATTCACATAGGAAATGCCCGCCCTCCAATCGTTTTCGATACGGTTCGTCGCTATTTGGAATATCGAGGGTATGACGTACATTTCGTCTCTAATTTTACCGATGTCGATGATAAAATCATTAAAGCTGCGAATGAACTAGGCGAAGAAGTGCCGACATTGTCCAAACGATTCATTGAAGCCTATCACGAAGACACTTCCGCTCTGAACGTAAGAAAAGCGGATCTCCATCCGACGGTGACGGATACGATGGAAGACATCATCGCATTCATTGAAAAGCTCGTGGAGAAAGATTATGCATATGCTTCTGGAGGCGATGTCTATTTCCGTACGAAAAAATTCGATGAGTATGGTAAGCTTTCTCATCAATCCATCGACGAACTCCGCTTAGGTTCAAGAATTCAAGTGGGAGAGAATAAGGAAGATCCACTAGACTTTGTTCTCTGGAAAGCTGCGAAAGAGGGAGAAATCTATTGGGAGAGCCCATGGGGGCAAGGGAGACCTGGTTGGCATATCGAGTGCTCGGCGATGGTGAAGAAGTATCTTGGGGATACAATTGACATCCATGCGGGTGGGCAGGACTTGTCATTCCCACACCATGAAAATGAAATCGCCCAATCCGAAGCGCTCAATGAGAAGACGATGGCGAATTATTGGATGCATAACGGGTATATCAATATCAATAATGAAAAAATGTCCAAATCTCTTGGCAACTTTATTTTACTGCACGATTTGATCCAAAAGTATGATCCACAAGCCTTCCGATTCTTCATGTTGAACGTCCATTATCGTCATCCGATCAACTTTACGGATGAACTGCTGGAAAGCGCCAAGACGAGTCTCGAACGTATCCGTACGACTGTTGAAAACCTCGAACATCGTATTACACATAGTGCGGATCTTGGTCTTGAAAATGAGAAATGGCTTGAAAAGATCGACCAGTACAAATTAAGATTCATCGAAGAGATGGACGATGATTTTAACACGTCAAATGCCATTGCAACATTGTTCGACTTATCGAAAGAGGCTAACGTCTACCTTCAAGAGGAAAATACGACAGTTAAGGTGCTGGAGCGTTTCGTTGCACTCTTTGATGAATTCGGCGATGTGTTGGGTCTTGAATTGAAGCAAGCAAAAGACTTGTTGGATGAAGAAATCGAGTCCTTGATAGAACAACGGAATCAAGCGCGTAAAGAAAAGAACTTCCAACTCGCAGACCAAATCCGTGACGATCTCGCTGACCAAGGGATCATCCTGGAGGATACTCCACAAGGTGTCAGGTGGAAACGAAAATCATGAAGGAACCATACAGTGGAGCAGTCTCCAATCCAAAATTATTAAAATCATCAGCTCTCGCTTACATGGGAGATGCCGTCTTTGAAGTATATATCCGTTCTTACTTGTTAGGAAAAGGTGAGGTCAAACCACAACAACTCCACAAACTTGCTACAAAATATGTTTCTGCAAAGGCTCAAGCGATCGCTATTTTAGCGTTGCTTGAGCAACAGGAACTTTCAGAAGAGGAGCAAGGGGTTGTCCGCCGCGGGCGGAACAGTAAGATGGGCGCAGTACCAAAGAACACCGATATACAGACATACCGTTACGGGACGGCTTTTGAAGCCTTGATCGGTTTTCTTTATTTGTCACAAGAACAAGAACGTATGGATGATATCATTCGTCAATCCATCTCGATCATTGAACAAGCAGAAGGAGGGAAATCAGTTGAATAACGATATTGTAATCGGACGTAATCCAGTCCTCGAAGCCCTTCGATCTGGTCGGGATATCAATAAGATCATGGTGGCAGAAGGGGCTCAGAAAGGTTCAATCGGACAAGTCATCAGTTTAGCAAAGAAAGAGCGGATCCAAGTCCAATATGTCCCGAAAAAGAAAATCGACACCTTAGCAGAAGGCGTCAATCACCAGGGTGTATTGGCTTATGTCGCGGCCTATGATTATGCGGACATCGAAGACATTTTCCAACTAGCATCAGAGCGGAACGAGGATCCGTTTTTCCTCGTATTGGACGAAATCGAAGATCCACATAACTTAGGTTCTATCTTACGGACGGCGGATGCATCAGGTGCACATGGCGTCATCATTCCAAAGCGAAGAGCGGTTGGACTGACTTCTGCCGTTGCCAAATCATCTACAGGTGCAATCGAATATATACCTGTTGTCCGTGTAACCAACATCGCCCGGACCATTGAAGATTTGAAAGGCAGAGGTGTCTGGTTTGTCGCTACTGATGCAAAAGGTGATCAAGATTACACACAAGCACGGTATGATATGCCGATCGGCCTTGTAATCGGAAGTGAAGGTAAAGGAATCGGCAGACTCGTAAAGGAAAAGTGTGATTTCCTCGTCTCATTACCGATGAAGGGGAAAGTAACGTCTCTGAACGCATCGGTTGCAGCCGGTCTACTCATGTACGAGGTCTATCGTCAGCGCATGTCAGCAGGGGAATAACAATGGAAATTCTCTTGGTAGACGGTTATAACATGATAGGGGATTGGCCGGAGCTCAGAGTTTTAAGAGAGAAAGACCTTGCAGCCGCACGTGACATTCTGGTGGACAAGATGGCTGAATATCAGGCGTATACGGGCATGAGAGTCATTGTCGTTTTCGATGCACACTTCGTCCCAGGGACGGAGACGAAATATAAGAATTACCGGATCGAGGTCATTTTTACAAAAGAAAATGAATCAGCAGATGAGCGAATTGAAAAATTAGCAAAAGAATTAAAAGACATACGCACAAAGATCCATGTAGCGACTTCTGACTTCCTGGAACAATGGGTAACTTTCGGTCTCGGAGCGCTTAGGAAATCGGCGCGAGAGCTTGCTATAGAAGTAAATCAGATCGAAAAAAGGATCAGCAGACAGGTGGATGACATGAAGAAACAACGTCGGTCATCCAGCCTGACTTTATCCGATGAAGTGGCTGAAATTTTTGAAAAATGGCGCCGAGGGGACCGTTGAGCGGTTGACGTTTGTCGAATGCCTACTGTATAATATTTCTATATATAGGTCGCCATGGTCGGAGGGATTCTCGTGAGCACAGAACTCAAAGAGATTGTACACCCGGAATTTGACGAGCTTGAAGATGAGTCGATTGTGGAGCAGGTTCACGAAGGACAAAGCGCCGCACTTGAATACTTAATCAACAAGTATAAGAATTTCGTCCGCGCTAAAGCACGGTCTTATTTTTTGATCGGTGCTGATCGCGAAGACATCATTCAAGAAGGTATGATTGGTCTGTATAAGGCTATCCGTGATTTTAAAGAGGACAAGCTTTCTTCTTTCAAAGCCTTCGCTGAACTCTGTATCACCCGCCAGATGATCACCGCCATTAAAACGGCAACGAGACAAAAACACATTCCGCTGAATTCATATGTATCACTTGATAAGCCAATATACGATGAAGAATCGGACCGAACGTTACTAGACGTCATATGTGGATCAAGGGTAACAGACCCCGAAGAGCTGATCATAAATCAGGAAGAATTTGATGATATCGAGCTCAAAATGGGGGAGCTTCTGAGTGATTTGGAACGAAAAGTTTTGATGTTGTATTTAGATGGGCGATCTTATCAAGAGATATCTGTTGATTTGAATCGTCACGTGAAATCAATCGACAATGCCCTGCAACGGGTTAAACGGAAGTTGGAAAGGTATCTTGAGCTTAGAGAAGTCGGCTTATGACCTACCGCTTCAAGCAGGGAAAAGTGTAATTTAAAATGTAAGAATACTTCGACAGGGATCCTTCCCTGTTTTTTTCTTGGGGTAAGTACTGAACAACCATTACTGTTGATTTCAAACGGAATTTACGAGTATAGGATCTTCGACTAAACACCATCACGTCCTGTGATGAACGTCGAAGCCACCACATCCTGTGGAAGTGAGGAGGCTCGCGGTTCACCCGCGGAAAACGAGTGAATTTCGATGAAATCAACGCAGGAAAACTCTTGTTACAACAGGCTTGGAACGTTCAGGACGCGTTGACAGGACTATACCCCTATGATAAAGTGTATAGCATAAAATGGACATAGTATGGATAAAACTCGGACTTGATTCGGGTCTAACGGTTTTCTGGAGAGGGTTACAGATGCGCACGAAAATGATACTTGCATGTGAACAATGTAAACAACGAAATTATACGACTGCGAAGAACAAGGACAGCGATCAAGGTCGTATTGAAATGAAGAAGTTCTGTAAGCATTGCCAAATGCACACTGTGCACCGTGAAACGAAATAAAATCCGATCAATTTTCAAATAAATAGAACCGTGTTGCCTGTATTCAGCAATAGTTTTTCATTTTAGACTTGTTATTCACGAAGCGTAGGCAAAGCGGAATGTTTTAATGAGTTTTTATCATAACCAATTTATTCTGGGGGTAAGATGATGGCTGGAATTGTACAAAAGACTGGTAGATTTTTCTCAAATGTCGTCAAGGAACTGAAGCGTGTTTCTTGGCCAAACCGTAAGGAATTGACTCGTTATACGATCACGGTCATTACGACTGTGTTATTTATCGTTTTATTCTTTACTGTAATTGATTTAGGATTAAGTTGGGTAATTGAAACATTCCTGGAAAACTAGAATCTAGCTGATTAAGCTGAAATACAAATGGCTACAATGGTAAAGTAAATCCGTTTGGGAGGGAAAGGACGACCATGTCCTCACAAGTTATGGAAAAAAGATGGTATGTAGTACACACGTATTCTGGATACGAGAATAAAGTTAAAGCGAATCTGGAAAAACGCGTTGAGTCAATGGGTATGGAGGACAAGATCTTCCGCGTGCTCGTCCCGCAAGAAGAAGAGACAGAAATCAAAAACGGCAAAAAGAAAACAGCTATGAAGAAAGTTTTCCCTGGATATGTCTTGACGGAAATGGTCATGACAGATGATTCTTGGTATGTCGTACGAAATACACCTGGAGTGACTGGGTTCGTAGGTTCGACTGGGTCAGGCTCAAAGCCGACGCCGCTCTTACCGGAAGAAGTGGACCGTATCCTTCATAGCATGGGTATGGAGAAGCCGAAAGCTGAAGTAGACTTTGAGATTAAAGAAAGCGTCAAGATCAAAGAAGGTCCTTTCGCGAATTTCGTTGGCTCTGTAGAAGATATAGATGCCGACAAACAAAAGCTGAAAGTCCACGTCAACATGTTCGGCCGTGAAACACCGGTTGAGGTTGGCTTTACACAGGTCGATAAACTGACTTAAGTAAGTATGGATTCTGTCATTTCTTATAGCTGTTCTAACGGGATGGTAAGGAATTTTTAAGAAACCGTTGAAAAACACAAAAAGAAATGATAGAATTTTAATGTTTGAAATAACCCGATAAAACAAAACGGGGAGCTTTCGAAATCTGAAGGCTCGTTTTTATGAGTGGGAGGGCCAAAAGAGCCCAATATACCACATCACGGACTAAGGAGGTGTGTCACGTGGCTAAAAAGGTAATTAAGGTAGTTAAATTGCAAATCCCAGCAGGGAAAGCAAACCCAGCACCACCAGTAGGACCAGCATTGGGTCAAGCAGGTGTTAACATCATGGGATTCTGTAAAGAGTTTAACGCTCGTACATCTGATCAAGCTGGTATGATTATTCCGGTTGAAATTACGGTGTTTGAAGACCGTTCATTTACATTCATTACAAAAACTCCACCAGCTGCAGTCTTGTTGAAGAAAGCAGCAGGTATCGAGTCAGGTTCCGGTGAGCCGAACCGCAACAAAGTTGCGACGGTGAAGCGTGATAAGGTGAAAGAAATCGCTGAAACGAAAATGCCTGACCTTAACGCTGCAGACGTTGAAGCTGCCATGAGAATGGTAGAAGGAACTGCGCGCAGCATGGGTATTGTAATCGAAGACTAATCATGCATAGCACATAAGGTTGCGAGCTTCGCAACCTTTCTTATGGCGCCGAACAGGCGCAAAAGTGGGAGGATATTCCGTAAAAACCACAATTAAGGAGGAAATTAAATTGGCTAAAAAAGGAAAGAAGTATCAAGAAGCTGCGAAGCTTGTTGATCGTTCCGTTCAATATGACGCAAACGAAGCAATTGAGCTTGTGAAAAAAGCAGCTCCAGCGAACTTCGACGAAACAGTTGAAGTTGCTGTCCGCCTTGGGGTTGACCCTAAGAAAGCTGACCAACAAGTACGTGGAGCAGTTGTACTTCCTAACGGAACTGGTAAGACACAACGTGTTCTTGTATTTGCAAAAGGTGAAAAAGCGAAGGAAGCAGAAGCTGCAGGAGCTGACTATGTTGGAGATGCAGATTACATCAACAAGATCAACCAAGGTTGGTTCGAGTTCGACGTAATCGTTGCAACACCAGACATGATGGGAGAGGTTGGTAAGCTTGGACGTGTCCTAGGACCGAAAGGCTTGATGCCGAACCCGAAAACTGGAACAGTAACATTCGAAGTTGAAAAAGCTGTTCAAGAAATCAAAGCTGGTAAAGTCGAGTACCGTGTAGACAAGCAAAGTAATGTTCACGTACCAATCGGGAAAGTTTCTTTCGATAACGAAAAGCTTACTGAGAACTTGACTACGATCATCGACACGTTGATCAAAGTGAAGCCATCAGCTGCTAAAGGAACTTACATCAAGAACATTGCGATCGCTTCTACAATGGGACCTGGAATCAAAGTTACACCAAACAGCTTCAACGTAAAATAAGCTGTTGACATTCTCGCACACCCGGGTTATAATTGCTTTTGGAAATTGAATAGGTCATACCGTAGACAGTAGGTGCGAACAATCGCTTAATTTCCTGCCGAGGTGTGTTGGGATTTCATACATTGCTATGATTTTATAACACTACGCCTTCATGTCTACTGACATGAAGGCTTTTTACATGATGAAAATCACTACGGTATGAAATAACAGGAGGTGTAGAAATGAGCGTACTTGAGCAAAAGAAACAGTTGGTTTCAACAATTGCTGATCAATTGAAGAACAGCAAAACGACAATCCTTGTGGACTACCGTGGTTTAGATGTTGCAGAAGTTACAGAACTTCGTAAGCAACTTCGTGAAGCTGGTGTCACTTTCAAGGTATACAAGAACACGATGACTCGTCGTGCAGCTGAAGAAGCTGGTCTTGCTGAGTTGAACGAAACTCTAGTTGGTCCTACAGCGATCGCTTTCAGTGAAGACGAAGTTGTAGCTCCAGCGAAGATTTTGAACAACTTTTCAAAAGAGCACGAAGCACTTGTTATCAAGGCTGGTGTGGTTGAAGGACAAATCACATCTGTTGAAAACATCAAAGCACTTGCGGAACTTCCATCTCGCGAAGGACTTCTTTCTATGTTGCTTAGCGTACTTCAAGCACCAATGCGTAACTTCGCATTGGCTACGAAGGCTGTTGCAGATCAAAAAGAAGAGCAAGGTGCATAATCTGAATTTCAGATTGACCGAATCGTTTGTTTAAATAAAACTAATAAGAATTAATAGGAGGATTTTCACAATGAGTAAAGAGCAAATCATTGATGCAATCAAAGAAATGTCTGTACTAGAACTTAACGATCTAGTAAAAGCAATCGAAGAAGAATTTGGAGTAACTGCTGCTGCACCTGTAGCTGTAGCTGGTGGCGCTGCTGAAGGTGCTGCTGAAGAGAAGTCTGAATTCGACGTAATCCTTGAAAGTGCTGGATCTTCTAAGATCAAAGTTATCAAGGTAGTACGTGAAATCACTGGTCTTGGACTTAAAGACGCTAAAGAACTAGTTGACGGAGCTCCTAAGCCACTTAAAGAAGGCGTAGCTAAAGAAGAAGCTGAAGAAATGAAAGCTAAGCTTGAAGAAGTTGGAGCAACGATCGAACTTAAGTAATTCTACGAATTACTTTACAAAAGAAGCTCGCGTGATACGCGGGCTTTTTTCATGTAAAAGAATCAACTCTCGTTTGAACTAGAGTTGATGATTCTTTAAAAAATGATTTCGGAGAAATCGTTATAAAGGTATATGAAACCATGAAAAGAGTCATAAAGAATGATAGAAGCCTATGATCGCATTGTCTAAGGAGATGGCAATATGGGAGATCATTATTACTCAAACAAACCGACATCAGAAAGCAATCGAAAAGATTGGTCTTTTACACTGAGGGGGAAAACGATCCGTTTTTACTCAGATTCTGGTGTGTTTTCGAAGAATGAAGTAGACTTTGGCAGCCGTTTGTTGATTGAATCTTTCACGAAACCGCAAGTTACAGGGGGCATGCTCGATATGGGCTGCGGATATGGACCGATCGGCTTGTCGCTAGCGGCGTCGTATCCTGAAACCAAAGTGACGATGGTAGATGTGAATGAACGGGCGATCGAACTTTCAAAAAAGAATGCAGATCGTAACCAGATCAACAACGTAGAAATCTATCAGAGCGATTTGTTTGAAAACGTGAAAGAAACAAATTATAGTTGTATCCTTACCAATCCACCGATTCGTGCCGGTAAAGATGTGGTGCATGCCATTTTTGAAAAAGCATACGACCACCTTATGCCTGGAGGGGAATTGTGGATTGTGATCCAAAAGAAACAAGGGGCTCCATCTGCAATGGATAAATTGGAATCCATTTTCGATGAAGTAGAAATGGTAGAAAGGAAAAAAGGCTACTATATCATTCGTTCGAAAAGATGTTGACTCGATTTTGGGTCTATGGTAATATTATAAAATGCCAAAGATACGTGTATTTTCACCAGCCTGATTTTTACGTTGAAAATTGCATAAAAATCAAAAGGTATGGGAAAAATAGTATAATCATTTGTTTGTTTGGAAAAAATGAGGTTATATGACCCTTTTTTTCTTTTTGCACCTTATGAAAGTGGTGAAACGCTACTTTCAAAGAGTTTGTGCAAGAGCCTTTAGTAAGCCTTTAGGATTTAAGGCTATTGCCGCTGTTTGAGCTTGGCACTAGCCAAGTTTTTCTTTTTTCCTCTGGTACATATGACGTTCAGATGGATTCTGAATCAGGATCCGCTCTTACACTGTCATCTGCCAGGGTTGAAAGATAGATGAGCAACCGCCAACACAAATAAGGCGTTGCTATGTTTTTTTCTAGTTTTCCTTAAAAACTAGTTGTATGACGATACTATGCTGGATTTGAGGGGTGAATCAGTTGACAGGTCAACTCATTCAGTTTGGACGCCACCGCCAACGGAGAAGCTATGCAAGAATTAATGAAGTTTTGGAACTTCCAAACCTCATTGAAATCCAAACTTCCTCCTATCAATGGTTTCTTGATGAGGGTTTGAGAGAAATGTTCCACGACATTTCTCCAATTGAGGATTTCACAGGTAACTTGGTGCTTGAATTTATCGATTATAGTTTAGGAGAGCCTAAGTATTCTGTCGAGGAGTCCAAAGAAAGGGACGTCACTTATGCGGCGCCGCTTCGTGTTAAGGTACGCCTGATCAATAAAGAGACAGGCGAAGTGAAAGAGCAAGAGGTCTTCATGGGAGATTTCCCTCTTATGACGGACACAGGAACATTCATTATCAACGGAGCAGAACGCGTAATCGTCTCACAGCTCGTCCGTTCACCGAGCGTTTATTATAATCAAAAATTGGACAAAAACGGCAAGAGAGGTTTCACAGCTACGGTAATTCCAAACCGAGGCGCTTGGTTAGAGCTTGAAACAGATGCGAAAGATGTCGTGCATGTTCGAATCGACCGTACTCGAAAAATACCGGTAACGGTCTTGTTGCGTGCATTAGGGTTCGGTTCTGATCAAGAAATCATCGATTTGCTAGGGGAAGATGAGTACCTACGTAATTCACTTGAGAAAGACAACACAGAAGGTACTGAAAAAGCGCTTCTTGAAATTTATGAGCGTTTACGTCCTGGAGAACCCCCTACAGTTGATAACGCAAAAAGTCTATTAGAGTCCCGTTTCTTTGATCCGAAACGATATGATCTTGCAAACGTTGGACGCTATAAGATCAATAAAAAGCTTCACATCAAAAACCGTCTTTTCAATCAGCGTTTGGCTGAAACGATTGCGGACCCTGAAACAGGGGAAGTCATCGCGGAAGAAGGAACGGTTCTTGATCGTCGATTGCTAGAGCGTATTCTACCTATGCTCGAAAACCAAGATTCATTTAAAGAAGTGACACCGGCTGGTGGTGTCATTGAAGATGAAACGATCCGTCTTCAGTCTATTAAAATATATTCACCTGTAGAAGGTGAAACCGATCAAGTCATCAACGTTATCGGAAATGGTGAGATCGATCGTACAATCAAGAATATTACGCCGGCTGATATCATTTCAGCAATCAACTATTTCTTCAACCTATTGCATGGCGTCGGACTAACGGATGATATCGATCACTTAGGTAACCGTCGACTACGCTCAGTAGGTGAATTGTTGCAAAACCAATTCCGTATCGGACTTTCTCGTATGGAGCGTGTCGTACGTGAGCGTATGTCAATCCAGGATACGAATTCGATCACACCACAAGCGTTGATCAACATTCGTCCGGTTATCGCTTCTATCAAAGAGTTCTTCGGAAGCTCTCAGCTCTCTCAATTCATGGATCAAACGAATCCATTGGCAGAGCTGACACACAAACGTCGTCTTTCTGCACTAGGACCTGGTGGTCTGACGCGTGAACGTGCTGGATTTGAAGTGCGTGACGTTCACTATTCCCACTATGGACGTATGTGTCCGATCGAAACGCCGGAAGGTCCGAACATCGGACTGATCAACTCACTTTCAAGTTATGCGAAAGTGAATGAGTATGGTTTCATTGAAACGCCATACCGTCGTGTCGATCCTGAAACAGGGAAAGTGACTGCGCAGATCGACTACTTGACTGCAGATGAGCAAGATAACTATGTTGTCGCTCAGGCAAATGCGAAACTAGGTGAAGATGGATCCTTCCTTGATGAGGAAGTCATCGCACGTTACCGTGATCAGAACACGATTGCAAAACGTGACAAGATCGACTATATGGATGTATCTCCTAAGCAGGTTGTCTCTGCAGCGACTGCATGTATCCCGTTCCTTGAAAATGACGACTCGAACCGTGCATTGATGGGTGCGAACATGCAACGACAAGCTGTACCGTTGATGGTACCGGAATCACCGATTGTCGGTACAGGTATGGAACACGTCTCTGCAAAAGACTCTGGTGCTGCAGTCATCTGTAAGTACGAAGGAATTGTAGAGAAAGTATCTGCCGCTACGGTTTACGTGCGTCGTATTGAAACAGTCGACGGCAAGGAAGTAAAAGGCGACCTTGACCGCTATAACTTGATGAAATTCATCCGTTCCAACCAAGGAACATGTTATAACCAGAAGCCGATTGTAAGCGAGGGAGACCGCGTAACGAAAGGTGAAATCCTTGCAGACGGTCCTTCTATGGAAAAAGGCGAACTCGCACTTGGTCGTAACGTACTCGTAGGATTCATGACCTGGGATGGTTACAACTATGAGGATGCGGTCATCATGAGCGAGCGTCTTGTGAAAGATGATGTTTATACTTCAATTCACATTGAAGAATATGAATCAGAAGCACGAGACACGAAACTTGGACCAGAAGAAATTACACGCGACATTCCGAACGTTGGTGAAGATGCGCTTAAGAATCTTGACGAACGCGGAATCATCCGTGTCGGTGCAGAAGTGAAAGACGGAGATATCCTAGTCGGTAAAGTAACGCCAAAAGGTGTAACAGAACTGACAGCTGAGGAACGTCTATTGCACGCGATCTTCGGAGAAAAAGCGCGTGAAGTACGAGACACTTCATTACGTGTACCGCACGGTGGAGATGGAATCGTACACGATGTGAAAGTATTCAACCGTGAAGATGGGGATGAATTACCTCCAGGTGTGAATCAACTCGTACGTGCTTACATCGTACAGAAGCGTAAGATCCATGAAGGAGATAAGATGGCCGGCCGTCACGGAAACAAAGGTGTTATCTCTAGAATCCTACCTGAAGAAGATATGCCGTATCTTCCAGATGGAACGCCGATCGATATCATGTTGAATCCTCTTGGGGTTCCATCTCGTATGAATATCGGTCAGGTATTGGAGCTTCACCTCGGAATGGCTGCTCGTGAATTGAACCTTCACATGGCTACGCCGGTATTTGATGGAGCGCGTGAAGAAGATGTTTGGGCAACGTTAGATGAAGCAGGCCTATCAAGAGATGGTAAGACAGTACTTTACGATGGTCGAACAGGAGAGCCGTTCGATAACCGTATCTCTGTCGGAGTCATGTATATGATCAAGCTTGCTCACATGGTAGACGATAAGCTACACGCTCGTTCTACTGGACCTTACTCGCTTGTCACGCAACAACCACTTGGTGGTAAAGCGCAGTTCGGTGGACAACGTTTCGGTGAGATGGAGGTATGGGCACTTGAAGCATACGGTGCAGCATACACGCTCCAAGAGATCCTCACTGTCAAATCAGATGATGTTGTCGGCCGTGTGAAGACATATGAAGCGATTGTCAAAGGTGAAAACGTTCCTGAGCCTGGTGTTCCAGAATCATTCAAAGTCTTGATCAAAGAGCTTCAAAGTCTCGGTATGGATGTCAAGATGCTCACGAGTGACGAACAAGAAATCGAAATGCGTGAGATTGATGAAGATGAGGAAAACCCTAACGATAAATTGAACTTGAACGTAGAAACCCAACCTGTCGGTGAATAAGGGTATAGCAGCATATCATAAGGGAGGTAGACCCCTTGATCGATGTAAATAACTTTGAGTATATGAAAATAGGTCTTGCTTCACCTGATAAGATCCGCTCTTGGTCACGCGGTGAAGTTAAGAAGCCGGAAACGATCAACTATCGTACATTGAAGCCTGAAAAAGATGGGCTTTTCTGTGAAAGAATCTTCGGTCCTCAAAAAGACTGGGAGTGTCACTGTGGAAAATACAAGCGCGTCCGTTATAAGGGCGTCGTTTGTGACCGCTGTGGTGTAGAAGTGACTCGAGCAAAAGTTCGACGTGAGCGCATGGGGCACATTGAACTAGCTGCTCCTGTTTCTCACATTTGGTATTTCAAAGGTATTCCTAGCCGTATGGGTCTCGTATTGGATATGTCTCCAAGAGCGTTGGAAGAAGTCATCTACTTCGCTTCTTGGGTCGTAACCGAACCAGGTGAGACACCACTCGAAAAGAAACAATTGCTATCTGAAAAAGAATACCGTGCGTACCGTGAAAAATATGGTCAAGGATTCACTGCACAAATGGGTGCGGAATCCATCAAAAAACTACTCGCAGACATCGACCTTGATAAAGAAGTCGAAGTTCTGAAAGAAGAGTTGAAGACGGCACAAGGACAAAGAAGAACACGTGCCATCAAGCGTCTTGAAGTTCTAGAAGCTTTCCGTCACTCTGGAAACCTGACTTCATGGATGATCTTGGACGTACTTCCAGTCATCCCGCCTGAATTGCGACCGATGGTCCAATTAGATGGTGGACGTTTCGCTACTTCTGACTTGAATGACCTATACCGTCGTGTCATCAACCGTAACAACCGTTTGAAGCGTCTATTGGACCTTGGTGCACCGAACATCATCGTTCAAAACGAAAAACGTATGTTGCAAGAAGCAGTCGATGCATTGATTGACAACGGTCGTCGTGGTCGACCTGTCACTGGACCAGGAAACCGTCCATTGAAGTCCCTTTCTCACATGTTGAAAGGTAAACAAGGTCGTTTCCGTCAAAACCTTCTCGGTAAACGTGTCGACTACTCTGGTCGTTCCGTTATCGTCGTAGGGCCAAACTTGAAAATGTACCAATGTGGACTACCAAAAGAAATGGCGCTTGAGCTGTTCAAGCCATTCGTCATGAAAGAATTGGTCAGCAAAGGCTTGGCACACAACATCAAGAGTGCAAAACGTAAAGTTGAACGTGTTCAACCGGAAGTTTGGGATGTACTTGAAGAAGTCATCAAAGAACATCCAGTTCTCTTGAACCGTGCACCAACGCTTCACCGTTTGGGAATTCAAGCGTTCGAACCGACATTGGTCGAAGGACGCGCGATCCGTCTTCACCCGCTTGTTTGTACAGCGTACAACGCGGACTTTGACGGTGACCAAATGGCTGTCCACGTTCCATTATCAGCAGAAGCACAAGCGGAAGCTCGCTTGCTCATGCTTGCTGCGCAGAACATCCTGAACCCGAAAGATGGTAAACCGGTCGTTACACCTTCACAGGATATGGTATTAGGTAACTACTACCTGACTCTTGAAAGAAAAGAAGCGATTGGTGAAGGAATGGTCGTCAACGACACGAATGAAGCGCTCACTGCATACCAAAATGGATATGTACACCTTCATACGCGTGTTGCGATTCCAGCAAAAGCACTCGGTAAAGGATCGTTTACTGAAGAGCAAAATCGCAAATTATTGATTACTACGGTTGGTAAGTTGATCTTCAACGAAATCTTGCCTCCGTCATTCCCATACATCAATGAACCGACAGAATATAACTTGGAAGTTGCGACTCCTGAGAAGTACTTCGTCGATCCGACAGTTGATGTAAAAGAAGAAATCAACAGCCGTGAGCTCATCACACCTTTCAAAAAAGGTATATTAGGTAAAATCATCGCTGAGGTATTCAAGCGATTCAAGATCACTGAAACCTCTAAGATGCTAGACCGTATGAAGGACCTTGGATTCAAGTATGCAACGAAAGCAGGTATTACAGTTGGTGTATCTGACATCGTTGTCCTTGCTGAGAAGAAGGAAATCCTTGAAGAGGCGGAAGAGAAAGTAACGAAAGTTATGCAACAATTCCGCAGAGGTTTGATTACGGAAGAAGAACGTTATGACCGCATCATTTCGATTTGGAGTAATGCGAAAGATGTCATTCAGGAGAAACTGATGGTTTCCTTGGATCCATATAACCCGATCTTCATGATGAGTGACTCCGGTGCCCGTGGTAACGCATCAAACTTCACTCAGCTTGCAGGTATGCGTGGACTCATGGCGAACCCGGCTGGTCGAATCATCGAACTTCCGATCAAGTCCAGCTTCCGTGAAGGTCTGACGGTACTTGAATACTTCATTTCCACTCACGGTGCGCGTAAAGGTCTTGCCGATACAGCACTTAAGACAGCTGACTCAGGTTACCTGACTCGTCGTCTTGTAGACGTGGCACAGGATGTCATCGTCCGTGAAAAAGATTGTGGAACAGACCGTGGACTTACGGTCAAAGCGATCAAAGAAGGAAATGAAGTCATTGAACCGCTTGATGAGCGTCTCGTTGGACGTGTTGCGTTCAAGACGATCCATCATCCGGAAAACGATTCTGTCGTCGTTGGTCGTAATGACCTGATTACAGAAGATATCGCGAAAGAAATCATCGATCTTGGAATCGAAGAAGTCGTCATCCGTTCAGCATTTACATGTAACACGCGCCACGGCGTATGTAAGCTTTGCTACGGACGTAACCTTGCAACCGGTTCTGAAGTGGAAGTTGGAGAAGCAGTCGGAATCATCGCTGCACAATCCATCGGTGAGCCAGGTACACAGCTTACGATGCGTACATTCCACACAGGTGGGGTTGCTGGAGACGACATCACACAAGGTCTTCCGCGTATCCAAGAATTGTTCGAAGCGCGTAACCCTAAAGGTCAAGCTGTCATTTCTGAACTTGACGGAACGGTTACTGCAATCAATGAAGTTCGTGAAAAACGCGAAATCACCGTACAAGGTGAAGCGGAATCACGAAACTACACAATCCCATACGGTGCCCGCATAAAGGTAAAAGTGGACGATCAGATCGTCGCTGGTCAAGAACTGACAGAAGGTTCCATCGATCCGAAAGAATTGATGAAAGTTTCCGGCGTAGACGCTGTTCAAAACTACCTGTTGCGTGAAGTTCAAAAGGTATACCGTATGCAAGGGGTTGAAATCGGCGATAAGCACGTCGAGGTAATGGTTCGTCAAATGATGCGTAAGATCCGTGTCATCGAAGCAGGAGATACGAAAGTTCTTCCGGGATCACTCGTCGACATCAACAATTTCACTGACGTCAACACAGGTGTTCTATTGGAAGGCGGCCAACCGGCTACCGGTCGACCGATCTTGCTCGGTATCACGAAAGCATCTCTTGAGACAGAATCATTCTTGTCTGCTGCATCCTTCCAGGAAACGACAAGAGTTCTTACAGACGCAGCCATCAAAGGTAAGCGTGATGAATTACTCGGCTTGAAAGAGAATGTCATCATCGGTAAACTAGTACCTGCAGGAACGGGTATGTCGCGATACCGCAACATCGTTCCATCCGGGGAAAGTTCCGAAGTGGAAGCGAATGAAGAAGCAGTCGTGACGGAAGAACTCGTTACACAAGATTAATAAAGTGTTGTTGACAACATTTTTCGATTTTGATAATATAACGTAGTGCTTCCATCTAAAACCTGTAGCTTTGGAGGATATCAAAACCAAATGTCTTATGAAAAAGTAATGCAGGCGACAAATGTTATTGTTGGCACAAAGCAAACAATAAAAGCCCTTCAGAATGGGGAAGTGAAAGAGCTAATCGTTGCGGATGATGCAGATCAGCGTGTAACGAATAAAGTCGTTCACATCGCAAAAGAGAAAAGCGTTCCTGTCTCAAACGTCGAATCTATGAAAAAGCTTGGAAAAGCTTGTGGAATCGATGTCGGGGCTGCAACGGTTGCGATAATAGGATAAAATGTTTTTGCCGGGGCGGTCCCCGCCCTGGGCAAAAACTTTATTTTGTCCAAAAATGAACCACCTGGATGTGTGGGCTAGGAATACGAAGAAAGAAGGGAGGATAAACAGAATGCCTACTATTAACCAATTAGTACGTAAAGGTCGTCACTCAAAAGGTAAAAAGTCTGACTCACCAGCATTGAACAAAGGTTACAACAGCTTCAAGAAAGCGAACACTGACCTTTCTTCTCCACAAAAACGTGGTGTTTGTACACGTGTTGGTACAATGACGCCTAAGAAACCGAACTCTGCACTACGTAAATACGCGCGTGTTCGTTTGACTAACCAGATTGAAGTTACAGCTTACATTCCTGGAATTGGTCACAACCTACAAGAACACAGTGTTGTATTGATCCGCGGAGGTCGTGTTAAGGACTTACCAGGGGTACGTTACCACATCGTTCGTGGTGCGCTTGACACTGCTGGAGTCAATGACCGTCGTCAAGGTCGTTCTAAGTATGGAACGAAGAAACCTAAAGATGAAAAGAAATAAGCTGATAGCTTAATCCAATAGGAACAATTTAAGGAAGGAGGGGACCACATGCCTCGTAAAGGACCTGTAGAACGTCGTGATGTATTACCAGATCCAATTTATAAATCTAAGCTTGTGACACGCCTAATCAACAAAATCATGGTTGATGGAAAAAGAGGTGTAGCGCAAAAGCTTCTATATAATGCATTCAACATCGTTCAAGAGAAAACGAACCAAGATCCAATGGAAGTACTTGATCAAGCACTTAAGAACATCATGCCAGTTCTTGAAGTAAGAGCTCGCCGTGTCGGTGGTGCAAACTATCAAGTACCAGTTGAAGTACGCCCTGAGCGTCGTTCAACACTTGGACTTCGTTGGTTGGTAAACTACTCTCGTCTTCGTGGTGAAAAGACCATGGAAGAGCGCTTGGCTTACGAAATCATGGATGCTGCAAACAACACTGGTGCATCTGTGAAGAAGCGTGAAGACATGCATAAGATGGCTGAAGCGAACAAAGCATTCGCTCACTATCGTTGGTAAGATCTACTTTATAAAAAACTATCAATCCCATTTTAGGAAGGAGAAAGACCCAAATGGCAAGAGAGTTCTCCTTGAAAGATACACGTAATATCGGTATCATGGCTCACATCGATGCCGGTAAGACAACTACGACTGAGCGTATTCTATTTTACACTGGTCGTATCCACAAAATTGGTGAAACTCACGAAGGAGCTTCACAAATGGACTGGATGGAGCAGGAACAGGAGCGTGGAATCACAATCACTTCCGCTGCGACAACTGCTCAATGGAAAGACCACCGTATCAACATCATCGACACACCTGGACACGTAGACTTCACAGTTGAAGTTGAACGTTCATTGCGTGTACTTGATGGTGCGGTAGCGGTACTTGATGCTCAATCTGGTGTTGAGCCTCAAACAGAAACTGTATGGCGTCAGGCGACGACATACCACGTACCACGTGTTGTATTCATCAACAAGATGGACAAAATCGGAGCAGACTTCATCTACTCCCTTGGAACACTACGCGAACGCCTAGGTGCTAACGCACATGCGATCCAGCTTCCAATCGGTGCTGAAGATGACTTCGAAGGAATCATCGATCTTGTTGAAATGAAAGCTTATTTCTATGAAGATGACCTTGGTACACGTACAAAAGCTGGTGAAATCCCAGATGAGTACAAAGAACTTGCTGAAGAGTATCATGGTAAACTAGTTGAAGCAGTTGCTGAACTAGATGAAGAACTCATGATGAAGTATTTAGAAGGTGAAGAGCTAACAGTTGAAGAACTGAAAGCTGGAATCCGTAAAGGTACTGTAGACGTTGAATTCTACCCAGTACTATGTGGTTCAGCATTTAAAAACAAAGGTGTTCAGCTTGTACTAGACGCTGCCCTTGACTACTTGCCTTCTCCATTAGATGTACCTCCAATCAAAGGTTTCATCGCTGGAGATGAAGAACAAAAGGAAGTAACACGAGAAGCTGACGATAACGGTCCTTTCTCTGCCTTAGCATTTAAGGTAATGACAGATCCTTACGTTGGTAAGCTTACTTTCTTCCGTGTGTACTCTGGAACATTAGATTCAGGTTCATACATCAAAAACTCTACGAAGGACAAGCGTGAGCGTGTAGGACGTATCCTACAAATGCACGCTAACTCCCGTGAAGAAATCTCAACTGTATACGCAGGGGACATCGCTGCTGCAGTTGGATTGAAAGATACTTCAACAGGGGACACACTATGTGATGAAGGTGACGCAGTCATCCTTGAATCCATGGACTTCCCTGAGCCAGTTATCTCATTGTCTGTTGAGCCTAAATCAAAGGCTGACCAAGACAAGATGGCAATCGCTCTTGCGAAATTGGCTGAAGAGGATCCAACTTTCAAAACTGAAACAAACCAAGAAACTGGTCAAACGATCATCTCTGGTATGGGTGAACTTCACCTTGACATCATCGTAGACCGTTTGAAGCGTGAGTTCAAAGTTGAAGCAAACGTTGGTGCTCCTCAAGTTGCTTACCGTGAAACTATCCGCAAAGCTGCGAAAGTTGAAGGTAAGTTCGTACGACAATCCGGTGGACGTGGACAATACGGACACGTTTGGATTGAGTTCGAACCAAACGAAGAGGGTGCAGGATTTGAATTCGTCAACAAGATCGTTGGTGGAGTTGTACCACGTGAATACATTCCGGCGGTACAAAATGGTGTCGAGGAAGCATTGCAAAACGGTATGATTGCTGGATATCAAGTAATCGACGTTAAAGCAACAATCTTCGACGGTTCTTACCACGATGTCGACTCCAACGAAATGGCATTTAAGATTGCTGGATCTATGGCATTGAAGAATGCTAAGCAATACTGTAGCCCAGTTCTTCTTGAGCCGATGATGAAAGTTGAAGTCGTCGTTCCAGAAGAGTACATGGGAGACATCATGGGAGATGTAACATCTCGCCGTGGACGAGTTGAAGGTATGGAAGCACGTGGTAACGCTCAAGTTATCCGCGCAATGGTACCTCTTTCTGAGATGTTTGGTTACGCTACGACTCTACGTTCTAGAACGCAAGGTCGTGGAACGTACACAATGCACTTTGAAAAGTACGAAGAAGTACCGAAGTCGATTTCTGAAGAAATCATCAAAAAAGTAAGCGGTCAGTAATCGTTTACGACTTGTACAATGAAGTACATTTATTGTAAGCTAAGATAGGTGAGACATAGCCTTTCACCTATCTTACAAATAAAACTAAACCATTTTCATATTTAAAGGAGGAACATACTCATGGGTAAAGAAAAATTCGATCGTTCCAAAGACCACGTTAACATTGGTACAATTGGACACGTTGACCATGGTAAAACTACACTAACTGCTGCGATCACTACAGTACTTCACAAGAAGTCTGGTAAAGGTGAAGCTCGTGCATACGACCAAATCGACGGTGCACCAGAAGAGCGTGAGCGTGGAATCACAATCGCGACAGCACACGTTGAGTACGAAACTGACAACCGTCACTATGCTCACGTTGACTGCCCAGGACACGCTGACTACGTTAAGAACATGATCACAGGTGCTGCACAAATGGACGGCGGAATCCTTGTTGTTTCTGCTGCTGATGGCCCAATGCCACAAACTCGTGAGCACATCCTTCTATCTCGTCAAGTAGGTGTACCTTACCTTGTTGTATTCATGAACAAGTGTGACATGGTAGACGACGAAGAACTACTTGAACTAGTAGAAATGGAAGTACGTGACCTTCTTTCTGAGTACGACTTCCCTGGTGACGATGTACCTGTAATCAAAGGTTCTGCTCTTAAAGCTCTTGAAGGAGACGCTGATTGGGAAGCTAAAATCTTTGAACTAATGGATGCGGTTGATGAGTACATCCCAACTCCAGAACGTGACCACGACAAGCCATTCATGATGCCAGTTGAGGACGTATTCTCAATCACTGGACGTGGAACAGTTGCTACTGGTCGTGTTGAGCGTGGTAAGGTTAAAGTTGGAGACGAAATCGAAATCCTTGGTCTTACTGAAGAGCCTAAGAAAACTACAGTAACTGGTGTAGAAATGTTCCGTAAGCTTCTTGACTACGCTGAAGCTGGTGACAACATCGGTGCACTACTTCGTGGTGTATCCCGTGAAGACATCGAGCGTGGACAAGTTCTTGTTCAACCAGGAACAGTTAAAGCTCACACTAAGTTCAAAGCTGAAGTTTATGTTCTATCAAAAGAAGAAGGTGGACGTCACACTCCATTCTTCGCTAACTACCGTCCTCAGTTCTACTTCCGTACTACGGACGTAACTGGAACAATCGCGCTTCCAGAAGGAACTGAAATGGTAATGCCTGGCGACAACATCGAAATGACTGTTGAACTAATCGCGCCAATCGCGATCGAAGACGGTACTAAGTTCTCTATCCGTGAGGGTGGACGTACTGTAGGTGCTGGTGTCGTTTCAACAATCATCGAATAGTCGATAGATTATTGAGATCAAAAGCACTCCTTTCGGGGAGTGCTTTTTTCTATTGATGAAAAGAGTGTGGAATTTGGCGTTTTCTAAAACGATTCCTCGTTTTTACAAAACACCTGTGGTTTTTTCTAAAACTCCACCCGAATTTTCTAAGACCGCACTCTGTTTTTTTAAAACCTCAACTCATTTTTCTAAAACACCCATTCACCACCTACACAAATCGCCTCAAAACATAGCCTGCGCAACGTAAAATCACCACTTGCCCTCAACAATATTTTTCCAACCGCGAAATTTATCATATAACCCAAAAAAACCTTGCAAAACATAGGCGAAACCTTTATAATTGTTCAAGTGTGGCTGAAACATTATTGTTCTGGAGATGTTGCAAAACCCTTGCAACTCTAGTATAATCAGTAATGTTGGCCATCTAGCGATGAAGTAGAAGGTTGCGGACACACCCGGCCCCTTTGCCATGGCGGGAACGTTCGGTAAATTTCTACTGAGAATTGTCTATATTTAATGGACGAGAAGGAGGGGAAATAATGGCAAAGCAAAAGATTCGTATTCGTTTAAAGGCTTATGATCACCGCATTCTAGACCAATCCGGTGAAAAGATCGTTGAAACTGCAAAGCGATCTGGTGCTAAGGTATCGGGACCAATCCCACTACCAACTGAAAAGTCTGTATACACAATCTTGCGAGCTGTACACAAGTACAAAGATTCTCGTGAGCAATTCGAAATGCGTACTCACAAGCGTTTGATCGACATCATCGAGCCAACGCCTCAGACTGTTGATTCACTTATGCGTTTGGATCTACCATCTGGCGTTGACATCGAAATCAAGCTATAAAACAAATTAAATTTTTCATATTTTAGGAGGTGTGACGAATGACCAAAGGAATCTTAGGTAAGAAGATCGGTATGACACAAATCTTTGCAGAGAACGGTGAAGTGATTCCAGTAACTGTTGTTGAAGCTAGTTCTAACGTTGTTCTACAAGTGAAGACAGCTGAAAACGACGGCTACGAAGCAATCCAAATCGGTTATGCTGACAAGAAAGAATCTCGTACCAACAAACCTGCAAAGGGCCATGCTGAAAAAGCAAACACAAACCCTAAGCGCTACGTTAAAGAACTTCGCGGAGTAGAACTCGGAAGTTATGAAGTTGGTCAGGAAGTCAAAGTAGATATTTTCCAGGAAGGCGACAGTGTAGACGTCACTGGAACATCAAAAGGTAAAGGATTCCAAGGTGCAATCAAGCGACACGGACAATCTCGCGGACCGATGACTCACGGTTCTCGTTACCACCGTCGTCCTGGTTCAATGGGTGCTGTTGACCCAATGCGCGTATTCAAAGGTAAAAAACTACCTGGACGTATGGGCGGCAAGACAGTTACTGTTCAAAACCTTGAAATCGTTAAGGTCGACACAGACCGTAATCTACTATTGATCAAAGGTAACGTACCTGGAGCGAAGAAGAGCTACGTTACTGTCGAATCTGCTGTTAAGGCAAAAGAAGCTAAGTAAGAAAGGAGGATACACCGGTGCCAAAAGTAACGCTATTTAACCAATCCGGTTCTGAAATCGGAGAAATCGAATTGAATGACAATGTATTTGGTATTGAGCCAAATAACCACGTGCTTTTTGAAGCTGTTGTAATGCAACAATCTTCAACTCGTCAAGGAACTCACGCTGTCAAAAACCGTTCTGCGGTACGAGGCGGAGGTCGTAAGCCTTGGCGTCAAAAAGGAACTGGCCGTGCTCGTCAAGGATCAATCCGTTCACCACAATGGGTAGGCGGTGGAACTGTATTCGGTCCAACACCACGAAGCTACAGCTACAAGCTTCCTAAAAAAGTACGTCGTTTAGCAATCAAATCTGCACTATCATCTAAAGTGCAAGAGAACAACATGGTTGTCTTGGAAGATCTTAAATTTGATGCTCCAAAGACAAAAGAAATGGCTAGTGTATTAGCAAACTTCTCTTCAGCATCTAAAACGCTCGTCGTTACAGCTGACTATAACGAATTTGCAGCTTTATCTGCTCGCAATATCCCTGGAGTAACACTGATCACTGCTGACGGTGTAAACGTCTTGGATGTGTTGAACCACGACAAGCTATTCATGACGAAAGATGCTGTAGAAAAGGTAGAGGAGGTGCTCGCATAATGGCAGACGCACGTGAAATTATCAAGCGCCCCGTTATCACTGAACGTTCTACAGAAATCATGGGTGACAGAAAGTACACGTTCGAGGTTGACCCTCGCGCGAACAAAACCCAGATCAAAAACGCAATTGAAGAGATTTTCGGTGTGAAAGTCGAAAATGTTAACACTCAAAACTATAAAGGAAAGAAGAAACGTGTAGGTCGTTACTTCGGATTCACTGCTAAGCGCAAAAAAGCGATTGTTCAGTTGACATCTGATAGTAAAGAACTCGATTTCTTCGAAGGAGTATAAACCTACTCGTAAAGGAGGGACCGTAAAATGGCTATCAAAAAGTATAAACCAACAACAAATGGTCGTCGTCACATGACGTCATCTGATTTTAGTGAAATTACAACAGACCAACCCGAAAAGTCGTTGTTAGCGCCACTTAGCAAAAAAGCTGGACGTAACAACCACGGGCGTATTACTACTCGTCACCAAGGTGGAGGCCACAAGCGTAAGTATCGTATCATCGATTTCAAACGTGACAAAGATGGAATACCAGGGCGCGTTGCTACGATCGAATATGATCCGAACCGTTCTGCAAACATCGCACTAGTCCACTATGCTGACGGAGAAAAACGTTACATCCTTGCAACTAAAGGTATGGCAGTAGGACAAGAAGTAATGTCAGGACCAGACGCGGACATCAAGAATGGTAACGCAATGGCTCTTAAAGATATCCCAGTGGGTACAACAATCCACAATATCGAAATGAAGCCTGGTCGCGGAGGACAGCTTGTACGTTCTGCAGGTGCTGAAGCACAACTTCTAGGTAAAGAAGAGCGTTACGCACTAGTACGTCTTCGTTCTGGAGAAACTCGTCGTATCCTATTGACTTGCCGTGCGACAATCGGTCAAGTAGGAAACCTTGAGCACGAATTGATCAACATCGGTAAAGCTGGACGTTCTCGCTGGTTAGGTAAGCGCCCTACAGTTCGTGGTTCTGTTATGAACCCTAGTGATCACCCACACGGTGGTGGTGAAGGACGCGCGCCAATCGGACGTAAGTCACCAATGTCACCTTGGGGCAAACCAACTCTTGGTTACAAGACTCGTCAGAAGAACAAGCCAAGTGACAAGTATATTGTACGTCGTCGTAAAAAATAACGGGATTGAACTACGGTTCAAACGAACCGTAGCGCAATCGCGAAGGGAGGTACTAGAATGGGTCGTAGTTTGAAAAAGGGACCTTTCGTAGATGACCATCTAATGAAAAAAGTTGAAGCACAAGGTGAAACCAACGACAAGAAAGTCATCAAGACTTGGTCTCGTCGATCTACTATTTTTCCACAGTTCATCGGACACACAATTGCCGTTTATGACGGACGTAAGCATGTGCCAGTGTACGTGACAGAAGACATGGTCGGACACAAGTTGGGAGAATTCGCTCCAACACGTACGTACAAAGGCCACGCTGCTGATGATAAGAAAACAAGACGTTAACAAGAGAGGAGGTACTCGGAATGGAAGCTAAAGCTGTTGCAAAACAGGTTCGAATTGCTCCTCGTAAAGCTCGCCTAGTCGTCGATCTCATTCGAGGAAAGGAAGTTGGAGAAGCGATTGCGATCTTGCGTCATACGCACAAAGGTGCATCTCCAATTGTAGAAAAGGTGTTGAACTCTGCGATCGCAAATGCAGAACACAACTACGAAATGGAGCCTAACAACCTTGTAATCAAAACCGCTTATGTTGATGAAGGTGTAACATTGAAACGATTCCGCCCACGTGCTATGGGTCGTGCAAGCCGTATCAACAAACGCACAAGCCACATCACAATCGTGGTATCAGAAAAGAAGGAGGGATAAATCGTGGGTCAAAAAGTAAATCCAGTAGGTCTTCGTGTCGGCGTCATCCGTGACTGGGAATCAAAATGGTACGCAGACAAAGACTACGCAGATCTATTACATGAAGACATCAAAATTCGTGAATACATTGAAACTCGCTTGAAAGACGCTGCAGTATCTGCAGTTGAAATCGAACGTGCAGCAAACCGTGTAAACATCACAGTTAAAACTGCTAAGCCAGGAATGGTCATCGGTAAAGGTGGTTCTGAAGTCGAAGCACTTCGTAAATCCCTGAACGACTTGACTGGTAAGCGAGTTCATGTCAATATCTTTGAAATCAAACAAGCTGATCTTGATTCTAAACTTGTTGCTGAAAACATTGCTCGTCAACTTGAGAACCGTATTTCATTCCGTCGTGCAATGAAACAGACAATCCAACGTGCAATGCGCGCAGGTGCGAAAGGTATTAAAACGGAAGTATCAGGACGTCTTGGTGGCGCTGATATCGCTCGTTCTGAATCTTACAGCGAAGGAACTGTTCCGCTTCACACGCTTCGTGCAGACATCGACTATGGAACTGCAGAAGCAGACACAACTTACGGTAAATTGGGAGTTAAAGTCTGGATCTATCGTGGTGAAGTCCTTCCAACGAAAGGAACGAAACAAGAGGAAGGAGGAAAATAATTATGTTGATGCCAAAACGTGTTAAATATCGTAGAGAACACCGTGGTAAAATGCGCGGACGCGCTAAAGGCGGCCAAGAAGTCGCTTTCGGTGAATACGGTCTACAAGCAGTAGAAGCGTCATGGATCACAAACCGCCAGATCGAAGCAGCTCGTATCGCGATGACGCGTTACATGAAGCGTGGCGGTAAAGTATGGATTAAAATTTTCCCTTCTAAGCCTTACACAGCGAAGCCTCTAGAAGTCCGAATGGGTTCTGGTAAAGGTGCTCCTGAAGGATGGGTAGCAGTTGTAAAGCCTGGGAAAATCATGTTTGAGGTAGCTGGAGTATCAGAGGAAGTAGCTCGTGAAGCTCTTCGTCTTGCATCTCACAAGCTTCCAATCAAAACGAAATTTGTAAAACGCGAAGAAGTGGGTGGTGACACAAATGAAAGCTAATGATTTCCGTAATTTAACCACTGCAGAAATCGAACAGAACGTTAAAACTCTTAAAGAAGAGCTATTCAACCTTCGCTTTCAATTAGCAACTGGCCAATTAGAAAACCCTGCCCGCATTCGTGAAGTCCGCAAAGCCATTGCACGTGCAAAGACTGTATTGCGCGAACGTGAGCTCGGAATTACGAACGCCTAAATTGAAGGGAGGACTTAAAAAATGAGCGAACGCAACCAACGTAAAGTATATGTAGGTCGTGTGGTATCCGACAAAATGGATAAGACGATCACAGTACTAGTTGAAACTTATAAAAATGACCAATTGTACGGAAAGCGCGTTAAGTACTCTAAGAAGTTCAAGGCGCACGATGAGAACAACACCGCTAAAATGGGTGACATCGTTCGAATCATGGAAACTCGTCCATTGTCTAAAGACAAGCGTTTCCGTTTAGTAGAAGTGGTAGAAGAATCCATCATTATCTAATAAAAGTTTCGGATCGATACTTTCAGTCCGAAAGGAGGTACACGTAAATGATTCAACAAGAATCCCGTTTAAAAGTTGCTGACAACTCTGGAGCTCGTGAACTACTAGCGATCAAGGTCCTCGGTGGATCTGGACGTAAGTATGCAAACATCGGTGATATGATTGTGTGTTCTGTTAAATCTGCAACACCAGGCGGCGTTGTTAAGAAGGGTGACGTTGTACGCGCGGTTGTCGTACGTACTAAGCGCGGTGTGCGCCGTCCAGACGGATCTTACATCCGCTTTGACGAGAACGCTGCAGTCATCGTACGTGATGACAAGAGCCCAAGAGGAACACGTATTTTCGGACCAGTTGCACGTGAACTACGTGACAACCAATTCATGAAAATCGTTTCACTAGCGCCAGAAGTACTCTAATAATTGAATTTCAAGCATTGTCTTGTAAGGAGGTGCGCAAGCCGCTATGCCTAAAATGCACGTGAAAAAAGGCGATAAAGTTCAAGTTATCTCAGGTAAGGATAAAGGGAAGCAAGGTGTGATCCTTCAAGCATTACCAAAGGAAAACCGTGTGATCGTTGAAGGAGTGAACGTCGTTAAAAAACACGCTAAACCTTCTCAAGATAATCCACAAGGTGGAATCCTTAATGTTGAAGCTTCAATCCACGCTTCTAACGTTATGCCGATTGACCCTAAGTCTGGAGAACCTACACGCGTAGGTCATGAAGAAAAGGACGGAAAGAAAGTACGAGTTGCTAAAAAATCAGGGGAAGCTCTTGATAAATAAGCAAAGGTGAAAGGAGGTTACCTAGAATGAATCGTCTACAAGAAAGATACAAGCAAGAAATCGTTCCTTCTCTACAAGAGAAGTTCGAATATAGCTCAGTAATGCAAGTACCAAAAATCGATAAGATCGTAATCAACATGGGACTAGGAGATGCTGTTTCCAACGCGAAGGCACTTGACGTTGCAGTTGAAGAATTGACTGAAATCGCTGGTCAAAAGCCGGTTGTTACGAAAGCGAAGAAATCCATCGCTGGATTCAAACTTCGTGAAGGTATGCCAATCGGTGCGAAAGTTACATTACGCGGTGAGCGTATGTACGATTTCCTAGACAAACTAATCAGCGTTTCTCTTCCACGTGTACGTGACTTCCGTGGTATTTCTAAGAAATCATTCGACGGTCGTGGAAACTACACACTTGGTGTGAAAGAACAGCTTATTTTCCCAGAGATCGATTATGATAAGGTCAACAAAGTGCGCGGTATGGATATCGTTATCGTAACTACTGCAAACTCAGACGAAGAGGCTCGTGAACTACTTACTCAAGTAGGTATGCCATTCCAAAAATAATGAGCCAAAGGAGGGAAAACTGTGGCGAAAAAATCAATGATCGCTAAACAAAAGCGTAAGCAGAAGTTCAAAGTACAAGAATACACTCGTTGTGAACGCTGCGGACGTCCGCATTCCGTAATCCGTAAGTTCAAGCTTTGCAGAATTTGTTTCCGCGAACTTGCATATAAAGGTCAAATCCCTGGCGTCAAAAAAGCTAGTTGGTAAACCCCGTTGACGGGAAGGAGGTAATTAGTAATGGTCATGACAGATCCAATTGCAGATATGTTAACTCGCATTCGTAATGCGAACACTGTAGGTCACGATAAATTAGAGGTTCCTGCATCCAAGCTAAAGAAAGAGATCGCAGAAATCCTTAAGAGCGAAGGCTTCGTACGTGACGTAGAGCTAATCGAAGATAACAAGCAAGGTGTTATCCGTATTTTCTTAAAGTATGGTCCAAACAACGAACGTGTTATTACGGGCCTTAAGAGAATCAGTAAGCCTGGTTTGCGTGTCTACGCGAAAGCTTATGAGGTACCACGTGTACTTGGTGGACTAGGAATTGCTCTAGTTTCTACATCAAAAGGAATTATGACAGACAAAGACGCTCGTAACCAACAAGTTGGCGGAGAAGTCTTAGCATACGTTTGGTAATAAAAGAAAGAAAGAATGGAGGTGCAGCTGAATGTCTCGTATTGGTAACAGAAGATTACAAATTCCAAGCGGCGTAACCGTCGAGAACAAAGGTAACAACGTCGTTACTGTTAAAGGACCAAAAGGTGAATTGACTCGCTCTTTCAGTCCAGATATGAAAATCAACATCCAAGAAAACGAAGTGACATGTGAGCGTCCAAGTGAGCACAAAGATCACAAAGCGCTTCATGGAACAACTGTTAGCTTGATCGACAACATGATCCACGGTGTTTCCAACGGATACGAAAAGTCTCTTGAACTAGTCGGTGTCGGATATCGTGCAAACAAATCTGGTAACAAACTAGTCTTGAACGTTGGATACTCTCATCCAGTGGAAATCGTTCCTGAAGAAGGAATCGAAATCGAAGTACCTGCGAATACGAAAGTAATCGTCAAAGGTATCGATAAAGAACGTGTTGGTGCTGTTGCAGCGAATATTCGCTCTATTCGTCTTCCTGAACCGTATAAAGGGAAAGGTATCCGTTACGAAGGAGAATATGTTCGTCGTAAGGAAGGTAAGACTGGTAAATAGTAACGTAAGATTACGGAAAGGAGTGGCGTAGGATGATTACAAAGCCTGATAAAAATGTTGCGCGTAAGAAACGACATGCTCGTGTACGCCGTAGTATTTTCGGAACAGCAGAACGTCCTCGCTTGAACGTATTCCGTTCATCTAAGCACATCTACGCTCAGTTGATCGACGATGAAAACGGAGTAACGTTAGCGTCTGCTTCTACAATGGATAACGATGTAGAAGTTGAGAATGGCGGAAATGTTGAAGCTGCTAAGAAAGTCGGCGAAGCAATCGCAAAGCGCGCAGTTGAAGCTGGACACAAAGAAGTCGTATTCGACCGCGGTGGATATATCTATCACGGACGTGTCAAAGCATTAGCTGACGCAGCTCGCGAAGCAGGACTACAATTTTAATAGAAGGAGGGAAACTCAATCATGCGTGCAATCGATCCAAACAAACTAGAACTTGAAGAACGTGTTGTTACCGTTAACCGTGTTGCAAAGGTTGTTAAAGGTGGACGTCGCTTTCGTTTTGCTGCGGTTGTGGTAGTAGGAGATAAAAACGGTCATGTTGGATTCGGTACTGGTAAAGCACAAGAAGTACCAGAAGCGATCCGCAAGGCAATTGAGGATGCAAAGAAAAACTTAGTAACTGTACCGATCGTTGGTACAACACTTCCTCACCAAATCAACGGACGTTATGGAGCAGGGAACGTATTATTGAAGCCTGCATCTGAGGGTACAGGAGTCATCGCTGGAGGACCTGTACGTGCGGTACTAGAGTTGGCTGGAGTTGGTGACATCCTTTCTAAATCACTAGGATCAAACAACCCGATCAACATGGTCCGTGCAACAATCGAAGGACTAAAAAATCTCAAAAAAGCTGAAGATGTTGCGAAGCTACGCGGCAAATCAGTTGAAGATCTATTAGGTTAAGGAGGGAATTTGAATGGCTAAGAAATTAGAAGTCACCCTCACTCGTAGTTTAATTGGTCGTCCGGAAAATCAACGTGTTACAGTGAAGACACTAGGATTGCGTAAGATGCACCAAACAGTCGTACACGAAGACAACGAAGCGATTCGTGGTATGGTGAACAAAGTGTCTCACCTTGTAACAGTTAAAGAAATCAACGCTTAATAAGACGATATAAATCATGAGGAGGTGCCGATAATGAAACTTCATGAACTAAAGCCATCTGAAGGTTCTCGTCGCGAACGCAATCGTGTTGGACGTGGAATCGGATCAGGTAACGGTAAAACAAGTGGACGTGGACACAAGGGGCAAAACGCTCGTTCTGGCGGCGGAGTACGCCCAGGATTCGAGGGTGGACAAAACCCACTTGCACGTCGTTTGCCAAAACGTGGATTCACAAACCCATCTCGCGTCGAGTATGCGGTCGTGAACCTAGAAACGTTGAACCGTTTTGAAGAGGGTACAGAAGTAACCCCTGAACTTCTTCTTGAAACTGGCGTAATCAGCAAGTTGAAAGACGGAGTGAAGATTCTTGGAAACGGGAAACTAGAAACGAAGTTGACTGTCAAAGCTCACAAGTTTTCTGCTTCTGCGAAAGAAGCAATCGAAGCAGCGGGCGGAAACACTGAGGTGATGTAATGTTCCGTACAATCTCCAACATTATGCGCGTAAGTGATATAAGAAATAAAGTGTTATTCACACTAGCAATGCTTGTCATCTTCCGGATCGGAACATTCATTCCAGTCCCGAATGTAGACAAGACAGTACTTGATTTTCAAAATCAAATGAACGTATTCGGATTCCTGAATACGTTTGGTGGCGGAGCCCTGCAAAACTATTCCATTTTTGCAATGGGTATCATGCCATACATCACAGCATCAATCATCGTCCAGTTGTTACAGATGGATGTTGTGCCGAAGTTCACCGAATGGTCGAAGCAAGGTGAGGTAGGGCGTCGTAAGCTTGCTCAATTCACTCGATATGGTACGATTGTTCTTGGATTCGTCCAGGCAATCGGAATGTCTATCGGATTCAACAACTTGTTTCCAGGACTTATTCCAAACCCGAATGTCGCGACTTACCTGATGATTGCTTTGATCCTTACGGCAGGTACTGCGTTCTTGATGTGGTTGGGTGAACAGATTACAGCTCATGGAGTAGGAAACGGTATTTCAATTCTGATCTTTGCTGGTATCGTTGCAGCTGTACCAGGTGCAGTGAACCAGTTCTACGCTCAACAATTTGAGGGTACGGAACAGACATTGTTCATCGGTATCGTAAAAGTCCTACTTATTGCGCTTGCAGTCATTGCATTGACTGTATTCGTCATCTTCATCCAACAAGGTCTCCGTAAGATACCGATCCAATACGCGAAGCGTGTTGTGAACAACAAGCCGGTTGGAGGACAGCAAACGCACCTTCCAATCAAGGTGAACGCTGCAGGGGTAATTCCAGTCATCTTTGCAATCTCACTGATCATCGCACCACCAACGATTGCGGGATTCTTTGATGAGAATGCAGTGACTCGATTTATCACACAGACTTTTGATTATACAACGCCGGTGGGAATGATCGTTTATTCGGCCTTGATCATCGGATTCACGTATTTCTATACATTCGTTCAGGTCAATCCTGAGCAAATGGCAGAGAACTTGAAGAAACAAGGTGGATACATTCCAGGAATCCGTCCAGGAAAGAACACGGAAACGTACATTGTGCGAATCCTTTATCGTCTGACGTTCGTCGGAGCGATGTTCTTGGCACTTGTTTCGATCCTGCCGATCTTTTTCATCAAGTTCGCGGGTCTTCCACAATCGCTACAAATCGGCGGAACGAGTCTATTGATTGTGGTCGGTGTTGCACTTGATTCTATGAAACAAATTGAAAGCCAATTAATTAAACGTCATTATAAAGGCTTCATCAAATAAAAAGAGAAACGGGGATCCAACGTATTCCCCTTCTCTTGACAATGTACGTTTGTGACCGTATGGAGGGATTAGATGAATCTAGTACTCATGGGTCTGCCAGGTGCCGGAAAGGGAACCCAGGCTGCCAAGATCGTTGATAAATATGGTATCCCCCATATCTCAACAGGTGACATGTTCCGAGCTGCGATTAAAGAAGGAACCGAATTAGGTATAAAAGCCAAGTCCTACATGGATGCTGGTAACCTTGTACCTGACGAGGTCACGATTGGGATCGTCGACGAGCGATTGAACAAAAGTGACTGTAAGGACGGTTTCCTGCTTGATGGGTTTCCTCGGACAGTCGCACAGGCTGAAGCGCTTGAGAATATCCTTTCCAAAAGCGAGCGTTCAATCGACTACGTTCTGAACATCGATGTCGATAAAGAACAGTTGATGGAACGATTGTCTGGCCGCAGAATCTGTAAACAATGTGGAGCGACATATCATGTGATATTCAATCCACCTTCACAAGAAGATGTTTGTGATAAGTGCGGTGGGGAACTTTATCAGCGCGAAGATGATAACGAAGAAACAGTCAAAACAAGGCTTGAAGTGAATATCGAACAATCGAAGCCGCTGCTCAAGTTTTATGAACAGAAAGGCTATCTCCGTAACATCGACGGAAACCGGGATATCGATGAGGTATTTGTAGATATCGATCGACTCCTTGGAGGGTTGAAGTAATGATCATTTCAAAGACACCGCGCGAGATTGATATCATGCGTGAGGCTGGAAAGATTGTTGCTCTGACTCATAAAGAACTCCAGAAGCACATCAAGCCGGGAGTGACAACGAAAGAGCTCGACAAGATTGCAGAAGAATTCATTCGCAGTCACGATGCAATTCCTTCTTTTAAAGGCTATAATGGTTTTACAGGAAGTATATGTGCATCGGTAAATGAAGAACTCGTTCACGGCATTCCTGGAAAGAAAGTGCTAAAAGATGGAGACATCATTTCCATTGATATCGGTGCGAAATATAACGGATATCATGGTGACTCAGCTTGGACTTACGGTGTCGGAGAAATCTCCGATGAGAACCAACATCTTTTAGAGGTAACCGAACAATCGTTATATAAAGGTCTTGCAGAGGCAAAACCTGGAGAAAGACTCACGAACATCTCCCATGCGATTCAATCGTATGTTGAAGCAGAGGGCTTTTCGGTAGTACGTGAATACGTCGGCCACGGAGTCGGACAAAATTTGCACGAGGATCCGCAAATCCCCCACTTTGGACCGCCGGGAAAAGGGCCGAGGCTTAAACCAGGTATGGTTCTTGCCATCGAGCCGATGGTAAACGCAGGATCACGATATGTTCGAACACTAGCAGATAATTGGACCGTCGTTACGCAAGATGGTAAGAATTGTGCGCATTTCGAGCATACCATTGCCATTCTTGAAGATGGTTATGAAATCTTAACGAAAGCCTAAAATGAAGGTGATAAATGGTGAGTGAATCCGAACCGGTACCGCAAATTGGACAATTCGTTCATATCTTGCGGGGGCGGGACGCTGGTCAAATCAATGTAATAGTGGGTATCGTGGACGAGAAGTTTGTCCTCATTGCTGACGGTGATAAACGGAAATATGACCGAGCTAAAAAGAAGAACATCAATCATCTTGAGCTGTTTCAATATATTTCGCCCGAAGTAAAGCGAAGCATCGATGAAACAGGACGTGTAACAAACGGTAAATTGCGTTTCGCCGTGTCGAAATTCTTGAATGATCAAGCAAATACGCTTGAGAAGGGAGAACAAATCGATGGCTAAAGAAGATGTAATCGAGGTTGAAGGTACCGTTATCGAGCCCCTGCCGAACGCTATGTTCCGTGTGGAGCTTGAGAATGGTCACAAAATCTTAGCTCACGTTTCTGGTAAGATTCGTATGCATTATATTCGCATTCTGCCAGGCGATAAAGTAACTGTAGAATTGTCTCCGTACGATCTATCGCGTGGTCGTATCACGTATCGTTACAAGTAAGACAATTCCATGTTAAAATAGCCTAGCGCTTGTTTGAAGGTGTATGAATTAGCCCAAACTGTAGTGAGTGAAACGGTTAAGCGAATTGAAGTGCCTCGCTCAATAGGATTTTCGATTATTGTCGTCGAAGTCAGCACAATTTTGTGCAAGTCCGTGGCATAAGGAGGTATTTAGGATGAAGGTAAGACCATCAGTCAAACCAATCTGCGAAAAATGTAAAGTTATTCGTCGTAAAGGAACCGTAATGGTAATTTGCGAAAACCCGAAGCATAAACAAAAACAAGGTTAAGAACAGGAGGTGCACTAATCAATGGCACGTATTGCAGGAATCGATATCCCTCGTGACAAACGAGTTGTGATTTCACTAACGTATATCTATGGAATCGGTAAATCTACTGCTCAGGAAATCCTTGCAGAAGCTGGTGTTTCTGAAGAGACTCGCGTACGCGACCTGACAGAAGAAGAATTGACTAAAATCCGTGATATCGTTGACCGCTTCAAAGTTGAAGGTGATCTTCGTCGTGAAGTTTCCCTTAACATCAAGCGTCTAATCGAGATCGGAAGCTACAGAGGTATCCGTCACCGTCGTGGTCTTCCAGTTCGCGGACAAAAGACTAAAAACAACTCTCGTACACGTAAAGGTCCACGTCGTACAGTAGCGAATAAGAAGAAATAGTAAGGGAGGTTAACACACAATGGCTAAACAACGTAAAACGAACACTCGTAAGAAAAAAGTGAAAAAGAATATTGAGAGTGGAATAGCTCACATCCGTTCCACTTTCAATAACACGATCGTTACAATCACTGACACTCACGGGAATGCAGTTTCTTGGGCTTCATCCGGCAACCTTGGATTCAAAGGCTCTCGTAAATCCACTCCGTTTGCAGCGCAAATGGCAGCCGAAACAGCTGGGAAAACTGCACAGGAACACGGTATGAAAACCCTCGAAGTTACTGTTAAAGGTCCTGGTGCAGGACGTGAAGCGGCAATCCGTGCACTTCAAGCAGTTGGTCTTGAGGTAACAGCGATCCGTGACGTAACGCCAGTTCCTCATAATGGATGCCGTCCGCCAAAACGTCGTCGTGTATAATACTTGAGGTTTCTTTCCTTAAGTATTACAATTTGGAAACCTGTCTATAATGGTTATGTATGAACAATTTTGATCATTGCATAATAATAGGTTACTGATTAGAAACACCTATTTATGGGACTATCGGTTAGATCGACGGGATCTAGCCGAGGTTCGACGTTTTGAAGGAGGGTTTGTTGAATGATTGAAATCGAAAAGCCAAGAATTGAAACGGTAGAGCTCAGTGACGATGCAACTTATGGGAAATTTGTTGTTGAACCTCTAGAGCGTGGATACGGGATTACGTTAGGCAACTCCTTACGTCGTATTTTGTTGTCTTCCCTTCCAGGGGCGGCAGTAACCTCTGTTCAAATCAACGGAGTGTTGCATGAATTTTCGACCATTGATGGTGTCGTAGAAGATGTAACGACAGTCATCTTAAGCTTGAAAAAGCTTGCGTTGAAGATTTACTCTGAAGAAGAGAAGACCCTTGAGATCGACGTTCAAGGTGATGGTGTCGTAACAGCTGCAGATATTACACACGATAGTGATGTCGAAGTGTTGAACCCTGACCTTCATATTGCTACGTTGTCGAAAGATGCACATCTTCAAATGAAGATTACGGCAGTACGCGGTCGAGGATATGTACCTGCGGAAGGAAACAAAACAGAAGAGCAAGCGATCGGTGTCATTCCGATTGACTCCATCTTCACACCAGTTTCCCGCGTTAACTATCAGGTTGAAAACACCCGTATCGGCCAAGTCACAAACTATGACAAACTAACCCTCGATGTCTGGACAGACGGTAGCATTCGACCTGAAGAAGCTGTTTCGCTTGGAGCTAAAATCGTAACGGAACACTTGAACATTTTCGTAGGATTGACAGATCAAGCTCAAAAAGCTGAAATCATGGTTGAAAAAGAAGAAGACCAAAAAGAGAAAGTACTCGAAATGACGATTGAGGAACTCGATCTTTCGGTTCGCTCTTACAACTGTCTGAAGCGCGCAGGCATCAATACGGTTCAAGAGCTTACTCAAAAGTCTGAAGAAGACATGATGAAAGTTCGTAACCTCGGTAAGAAGTCATTAGAAGAAGTCCAGGAGAAGTTAGAAGAGCTTGGACTTGGTTTACGTAACGAAGAATAAGAACGTAGAGATATAAGAATAACAAAAGAAGGAGGGACCTCTCATGGCTTATCAAAAGTTAGGTCGTGTTTCAGCAGCACGAAAAGCTTTACTCCGTGATCTAGCAACAGACCTTATCATCAACGAACGCATCGAAACTACTGAAGCTAAAGCGAAAGAGCTTCGTTCAGTCGTTGAAAAGATGATTACACTTGGCAAACGTGGTGATCTTCACGCTCGTCGTCAAGCTGCTGCATTCGTACGTAATGAAGTAGCGAACGAAGAGTCTGGTGAAGGTGCTATCCAGAAGTTGTTCACTGACATCGCTTCTCGTTATGAAGAGCGCCAAGGTGGTTATACTCGTATTCAGAAGATTGGTCCTCGCCGCGGCGATGGTGCACCAATGGTTATTATTGAACTTGTTTAATCAACAACAAATTCATGTGCAATAACATCGACGAAAAGGGCGGGACAGAATCTACTTATGATACTGCTTCTATGCCCTTTTTTTCGTACCTTTAAAACATTGAACGAAAAGGTTCGAAAGCGACAAAAGTTCCATTCCGGTCGGCATTCCCTTGCGAAGGCAATGGTGAATGCCTTATTTTCTTTAAGAAAAGCGTATGCGACTAGGAATTGAAGCTTAACAAGCTTGTTGATTTCTAACGAAATTCACGACACTCCTGCGGGAATAGCGAGCCAGGCGAGACCCCACAGCGAACATGGAACAACGGAGCTCCTCGGTGAGCGAGGAGGCTCGCGGTTCGTCCGCGGAAAGGGAGTGTATTTCGAAGAAATCAATGTTTTTGTTAGAGATGAGTGGAGATGTGTCTGGGGCAGGCACAGAGGAGGATTTAGAAAATGAAGGATTTGATTCAGGCTCAAGGTGTGTCCTTTCGATACGATGCAGACGGTCCGTATCGTTTGAAAGACATCGACTTGACGATTCAAAAAGGGGAATGGTTGTCCATCGTGGGCCATAACGGGTCCGGGAAGAGTACATTAGCGAAGCATCTGAACGGGTTATTAACGCCTGTAGAAGGATCTGTAGCTGTGAATGAAAAGACAACCGACCAGGAAGAAAACCTATGGGAGATCCGATCTCAGGTCGGCATGGTATTCCAAAATCCGGACAACCAGTTTGTCGGCACGACAGTCATGGATGACGTGGCTTTTGGATTGGAAAACAACGGTGTTCCTCGAGAAGAGATGGTTGATCGAATTGAAGAAGCACTATCAAAAGTTCAAATGACCGGCTTTGAACAGAAGGAGCCTCATCAGTTGTCTGGCGGGCAAAAGCAACGTGTCGCCATAGCTGGTGTTTTGGCACAGAAGCCATCGGTCATCGTTTTGGATGAAGCTACGAGCATGCTTGATCCAAAAGGTCGAAAAGAAGTGCATGACACGATTCGAGAATTGAACAAAGAAGACGGAATTACGGTCATCGCAATTACGCATGATCTAGAAGAAGCCATCCAGTCGGACCGCATCATCGTGATGAAGCAAGGTGAAATCGTCGCTGAAGGAGCACCGAGAGAGGTTTTCCAAAAAACAGAGGTATTGTTGGATGCTGGACTCGAGCTGCCGTTTTCGCTGAAGATCCGTGAATTGTTGGCAGAGAAGGGTATTGAATTACCGACGGCAACCTTAACACAAACAGAATTGGTGGATGCATTATGGAACTATCGACAAAGCAGTTAGCACATGTGTATAGCGAAGGTACACCGAAAGAGCATCGAGCGATTCATGATGTGTCCATTGATGTACCACCAGGGAGCTTTTATGCGATCATCGGACATACGGGGTCTGGTAAGTCAACCTTCATTCAGCACCTGAACGGGTTGTTGAAGCCCACCTCTGGATCTGTCCATATCGGAAATACGACCATTAAAGCGGATGAAAAACCAAAGAGATTGAAGGAAGTTCGTAAACGAGTCGGTATGGTATTCCAATACCCGGAACATCAACTTTTCGAGGAAACGATCGAAAAGGATATCTGCTTCGGTCCTCGTAACTTCGGAGTAAGTGAGAAGGAAGCGAAAAGAAGAGCGAAAGAAACGCTGCGACTTGTCGGTTTGGATGAAGAATACCTTGAACGATCTCCATTTGAACTGAGTGGAGGGCAAATGCGCCGTGTTGCGATTGCGGGTGTACTTGCGATGAACCCAGAGGTGCTGATACTAGATGAGCCGACAGCAGGGCTTGATCCAAGTGGACAACGAGAGATGATGGATCTGTTCATTTCTTTGCAAAAAGAAAAGGAGATTACAATCATTCTGGTTACGCACAGTATGGAAGATGCGGCCCGATATGCGGATCGAATCTTTGTCATGGCAGATGGAACCTTGTATCTTGAAGGGACTCCAGATCAAATCTTTCGTCAGGAAGACAAGCTGAGCGATGTCGGTCTTGATATTCCGGAGTCGACCCGATTCATCAAAGCGGTACAGGAGCGCTTCGGCACGACACTCGAGGCAGGTTATACCATGGAGGATGCAGTTGAGCTAGTTGACCAACTGTTGAAAGTGAGGTCATCAACATGATGGATAATATCATCATTGGGCAATACATCCCAGGAAAATCTCCTATTCACCGGATGGATCCACGAGCTAAGCTCATAGCAGTCTTTTTCTACGTCATCATCGTCTTTCTTGCGAACAATTGGATCAGTTATGGTGTGCTTGGTGTTTTCACGATTGGGACAGCATTATTATCTCGTGTACCGATTTCTTATATGATCAAAGGCTTAAAGCCGATTTTGTGGATCATTCTTTTTACGATGATCCTGCATTTGTTCATGACGAAAGAGGGACCAGTCTTATATGATCTGGGATGGACGACCATCCATGAAGGCGGCGTCGTACAAGGTGTTTTCATTGCTTTAAGGCTATTATTCTTGATCATTCTTACTTCGTTATTGACGTTGACGACGACGCCGATCGATATTACAGATGGGATTGAAAGTGTCCTGGCACCATTGAAAAAAGTGAAGTTCCCTGTTCATGAGTTCGCCTTGATGATGTCGATCTCACTGCGCTTCATCCCGACGCTACTGCAGGAAACGGAGAAGATCATGAAAGCCCAGACGGCTCGAGGCGCAGAGTTTTCTAGTGGACCGATCAAAGAGAGGGTCAAAGCCTTTGTCCCGCTTCTCGTTCCTTTGTTCGTCAGTGCGTTCAAACGTGCTGAAGATTTGGCGCTCGCGATGGAAGCGAGAGGTTACCGAGGCGGAGAGGGCAGAACGAAGCTTCGGCTTTTACAATGGCAAGGGCTTGATACGTTGGGTCTTGTCGGTGTCGGCTTATTGATTGTTCTTTTATTCATATTAAGGTCTTAGAAGGTGAGCACATTGAAACGGATGAGCGGCATACTCAGTTATGATGGAACAGCATTCTCCGGTTATCAAGTCCAACCGGACCAGCGGACGGTACAGGGGACGTTGGATAAAGTCCTTCAACAGATGCATAAAGGGGAAGCGGTCAAAACGACTGCTTCAGGACGGACGGATACAGGCGTGCATGCCGTCGGTCAGGTGTTCCATTTTGATACGCCGTTAACGATTGCACCGGATGCATGGAAGAGAGCATTGAATACGTTACTGCCTGATGATATTCGACTTGTATCTATGAAAGAGGTAGAACCGGAATTCCACGCACGTTTTGATGTGGTGGCAAAGGAATACCGGTATCGGATCCTGAGGTCAGAAGATGGAGATGTGTTCAAACGCCATCATACGTACCATTTTCCGTATGAGATCGATGTGGAGCGGATGCGTGAAGCAGCTTTGTTTTTATTAGGAGAGCATGACTTTACGTCCTTTTGTTCTGCAAAAACGGAGGTCGTTGATAAAGTACGGATTGTCCACCGGTTGGAAATTAAAGAGACAGACGACGAGCTCGTCGTATCGATAGAGGGGAACGGGTTTCTGTACAATATGGTGCGGATTATCGTCGGGACCTTGCTGGAGATTGGATCATGTAAAAAGAGCCCTGAGGATGTCCCTGAAATGCTCGCAGCGAAGGACCGTGACGTAGCTGGGAAAACCGCACCGGGTCATGGATTGTATCTATGGAAAGTACGTTATGTGAATGATGAATAAAATCAGACAAAATGATAGAGACACACTTGACATCGTTGTCTATTTATTATAAGATATTCTTTGGTATTTCTGAAATCCACTAGCCCCGGATGAAGGAAATCGTCGAATTTTGAAAATCACGAATCGTAATCAAATAGATTGATTTGTAAGTGAACGAAACAGGAGGGAAATAAATTGCGTACCTATATGGCAAAGCCTAAAGAAGTAGAACGTAAATGGTATGTGGTAGACGCTGCTGGTAAAACTCTAGGTCGTCTTTCAAGTGAAGTTGCTTCTATCCTTCGTGGTAAGCACAAGCCAACTTACACACCACATGTTGATACTGGTGATCATGTAATTCTATTGAACGCTAGCAAAATTGAATTGACTGGGAAGAAAATGTCTGACAAGATGTATCACCGTCACACAGGACACCCAGGCGGACTTCGCTCAAGAACAGCTCAGGAAATGCGTGACACGCGTCCTGAACAAATGCTCGAAATCGCGATTAAAGGAATGCTTCCTAAGAACAGCCTTGGTCGTAAGATGGGCAAGAAGCTTCATGTGTATGCTGGTAACGAACATCCACATCAAGCACAAAATCCTGAAAACTACGAACTACGCGGATAAATTATAAGGAGGGTTTAACTTGGCTCAAGTACAATATTACGGAACCGGCCGTCGTAAGCATTCTGTTGCTCGTGTACGCCTTGTACCTGGTGATGGACGTTTCATGGTAAACGGTCGCGAACTTGACGAATTTTTCGGACTTGAAACATTGAAAGTTATTTCAAAACAGCCGTTAGTAGAAACGGAAACAGAAGGAAAGTACGATGTACTTGTTAACGTTGATGGCGGTGGATACACTGGTCAAGCTGGTGCAATCCGTCACGGTGTTGCTCGTGCACTTCTAGAAGTAGATCCTGAGTTCCGTACAACACTTAAGCGTGCTGGATTCCTAACTCGTGACGCACGTATGAAAGAGCGTAAGAAGTACGGACTTAAAGGCGCTCGTCGTGCACCACAATTCTCAAAGCGTTAATTTCATTTATCGCATACAAGACTCTCAACCATTATGGTTGGGGGTCTTTTTTGTTTGTTTAAGGGTGTTATCGTAAACTTTGCTGCTCTTGAAAGTATTTGATTTCCGTTTCAGGTACTCGCTTTCCGCGGGGCGTTCGGTGAGCCCACTCACTTGCACAGGATGTGCTGGCTTCGACGTTCACCACAGGACGTGGTGGGTCTTAGTCGAAGATCCTTTTAAAAATTGAATGGTCTCACCTGTCCCGCTGATCCCGCTGGAGTCTCGCACCTTGCTCTCCAATCAAATGGCACAAGCTGTTTTTTACAAGAATGGTTCAAAAGCAACAATCCTTAAGAAATTAAAAAGAGCATTGTTAAAGACATCTGTGTACCAGGTACGACAATTTCAGCCTTGCGGCACAAGCGGTTTGAATTGGTGCCAGGTACCGTTTGAAACACCTTGTAGCACAAGGGTTCCAAAACAGTACCTGGTACATTTTTGAAAACTAGGGTTGCAAAACGACACTAGTGTCGATATAATAAACAAAAAGACATTAGTGTCGTTTTTATTTGGAGGGTTGTATAATGGATGGTGGTTTAAGAAAGAACAGAGGCTTCATTACTTTGATGTGTGCTCAATTGGTTTCAAGTATCGGTGATTGGTTAAGCATTGTCGCAATTATTACATTGGTTGGGTTGAAGTGGAACGCTTCTCCGATGGAAGTATCATTGATCATTCTTTGCCTAGCTGTACCGATGGCGCTTTTAGGTCCATTCGCGGGTACGATTGCGGATCGATTCAGCCGGAAATCACTGATGATCATATCCGACTTAGTGAGAGCCGTTTTGATTTTGGGATTGGCTTTTGCAACATCAATCTGGATGGTTTACGTATTTTTGTTTGCCATCGGTTTTTTATCAGCTGTTTTTATACCAGCGAAGAATGGGAAGTTGAAAGAACTAGTCCCGGATTCACATATGAAGAGTGCAATGTCCATCACATCCATGATTGACTCAGGAACGAAAGTGTTAGGTCCTTTACTGAGTGGTTTATTGGTTACGGCGTTTGGAACACAACCGGTCTTCTATATCGATTCAGCGACGTTCTTGATTTCCGCCATTCTTATCATCGCCCTACCAAAGACCTTGCATGATCTTGAAGGTAAACAGGAGCTGAACGATGCAAAAGGTCCGTCGTTTAAAGATGAACTACTAGAAGGCCTGACGTTTATGAAAGGGAACCGTTATTTATTGACGGGTATGACGATTCTGGGAATCAGTCTGCTTATCTTACAGCTGTCGGATTCACAGATCATCGTATTGATCAGAGAATTGTCGGTAGCCTCGCCTGATCTATTCGGATTGATTGTCTCCTCAGCAGGGGTCGGCATGTTCATAACAGGGTTCATTTTATCTAAAAAAACAGAGTATAATGCGCTGATTTTAATGTTGGCTGGTGTTTGTGGGATCGGTTTTAGTTTTGGTATGATGGCATTATTGACTGGTGTGGACTTGAGCTTATCCATCATATGGGGACCGATCTTGGGAGTATTTGCAGGATTGACGGCTGGGTTGGTATTCATACCATTCCAGGCAGCCGTGCAAACGGACACTCCAGTCCATATGACGGGAAGAGTGTTTGGAGTCATCAATAGTGTGACGACAACAGCAACGATTGTCGGACCGCTGCTGGGAGGGTGGCTTTCGACGGTCATCGGTGTCATACCGACGTTCATCATTACAAGTTCACTTTTGATGATCATTTCTGTTTTAGGTTTCATATTCAAAAGTACGATAGAGCGGGGGAAGATCAATGTCTCCGAAAGTCAGCAAGGAACACAAGGAGCAACGTCGAGCTAATATCTTGGAAGCAGCTAAGGACGTTTTTATTGAGCATGGTTACGAACAGACAACGATGAAACATATCATGGATGCAGCCAATGTGAGCCGTGGCGGTCTGTATCAGTACTTCACAAATAAAGAAGATGTGTTTGAATCACTTCTTGAAGAAATGTTGGGTGATTCGGTAGAGAAGGCAAAAAAACTTCTTGCCGAAAAAGGTTTATCTCACTGGGAGTTACTACTGACTTGCTTGTTTGGCGAAGACCGAACACCTAATAATAAGATGCATCCCATTTCTGCGACGAGCTTGGAGTTTTTTATAACAGGACGAAAAGATACCAGGAGAAGAGAGTACGGCAAAATGCGCTATTATAACGGAGTGAAGCTCTTTGCAGATATTATCGACGAAGGGAAGGATTGTGGTGAATTTACTACTTCTTTCGAAAGTGAAACCATCGCTCGGACGATCATTTCATATACAGATGGTCTAGCTGTGGATTACGCGATGCTGCCTTCTGAAGATGTGAAATTACGCGAACAATCCGAAGTGTTTATCGAATATCTCAAAGCGATCTTAGGTGTAAAGCAATGAACGCGTACCAGGTACGTTTTCAGAAGCCTTGCCATTGAAGCGTTTCCTATCGGTGCCAGGTACTGATTCAGAACCCTTGTCCAACAAGGGTTCATGAATGGTACCTGGCACTGTTTCTTTTCTTTAGCTTTACTCCCATGGATTCACCTATACATACTTCCTTTTACCAAAGTTGCCATGGTATGTTTCGATACCATGGTCAAACACTATGGTAAAGGAGGCGAAACCATGAATGTAATCACCACTTTTAGAGATAGACAATACAAAAAGCGCGTGACATTCGAACGAAAAGTATTACGTGAACTTTCTTTGAATGGAATCAAGACTGAATTCCAACGGTTATTCTTTCCGTTTTTTCAATATAGCCTTTTGTTTCAAGATGAAATTCAAGATACATGTATCGATATCGCGATCGAGGCGTATCTCCTCGGAGCTGAATACAGCAAGTTCGGTTACCACGGAGAATCGCTGGATAGCATCAAGGAACGAAGTGCAGAGACAGAAAAGCGCTTGGCGGACACGCTGTTCGAATACTGGCAGTTCTGGAGCTATACACCCGACCAAACGCTGGAATCCCTGCATATGTGCTGTGACGCATTTGTACAGCGATGGTGGCGTGAAGGATTTGAGAATGGACAACGTCGTTACCGTATGCGGCTTCATTAATTGACAATGGTATATTTCCTCCACTTGTCCCATACATATATACAAGTATCGGGATGCAGGAGGGAATATGGTGAAGCGGAAAAAGTGGCTGTTATGGGGCTTAATTGGATTTTGTGCTGCGCTCTTATTATATGTCATCAATCAGCAAATCTTATCCAACAATTCTTGGTCCACATGGAATCTTCCGTTAACAGGTAAAATCATCGTATTAGATGCGGGCCATGGAGGTGTTGATGGAGGAGCAGTCGGAGATGGAAATGTTCAAGAAAAGGATGTCGCCTTGAATATTTCACTCAAGTTGAGGGATTACTTACAACAAGCGGGTGCACTCGTCATCATGACACGTGAAACAGATAAAGACCTTGCCAGTGAAGGGACACAAAGAATTCGGCATCGTAAAACGGAAGACTTGCTAAAGAGGACGGAAATCGTCAATACGTCGGATGCGGATATGTATGTGAGCATCCACTTGAATGCCATCCCATCCTCAAGGTGGTACGGTGCGCAAGTGTTTTACAACCCGGCAATGGATGAAAATGAAAATTTAGCGAAGTTCATCCAAGATCAGATTCGTTCCAACCTTGAAAACACAACTCGTAAAGCAAAACCGATCAGTAACATCTACATGGTTCGTAAAGCGGAAGTTCCAGGGGCTCTTGTCGAGGTTGGATTCCTATCAAATCCGAACGAACGAGAATTGTTGAAAACCCAGCTATATCAAACGAAGCTAGCTGCATCGATCTACCAAGGAATCATGAGATATTATACGAACGAACCTGCTCCGAAAGATTAAGGACGGGTTTTCTTTTTTGACGAACACCTGTAACTCCATTTCAATGAGGCAGTACCGTTCAAATACGGGAATCCAGTGTGTTATACTGAATGAAAGCGATTAAAAAGGATGGTGCACGTTTTTATGATGTCAGAAGAACAAGTATTAGAAATACTTAAACCGATACAAGAACCTTTTTTACATAAAAGCATTGTCGATGCTGATAGTGTGAAGGAAATCCGACTGAAAGAAAATTACGTCAGTCTGAAAATCGCAATTGCTCAGATGAATACACCTGAACAAATGCAGCTTCAACACGAAATCGTTAATGCACTGAAGAGTGCTGGTGTGGAATCTGTTGGCTTGCGATTCGAACAACGACAAGATTCACCTAAGCAGAATCCAGTAGGGAATAGTAATACAAGTACGAAGAAAGAAACGACTTTCATTTCTGTTGCTAGTGGTAAGGGTGGAGTCGGAAAGTCGACGGTATCCGTCAACCTGGCGACAAGTCTTGCTCGTGAAGGGAAGAAAGTCGGACTAATTGATGCGGACATCTACGGATTCAGCGTCCCTGATATGATGGGAATTGCGGAACGCCCGAAAGTGGCTGGTGAACAGATCTTCCCTGTGGAACGTTTCGGTGTAAAGGTGATCTCGATGGCCTTCTTCGTAGAGGAGAATGCTCCGGTCATCTGGCGTGGACCGATGCTCGGTAAGATGTTGACCAATTTCTTCAACGATATTGAGTGGGGCGATCTCGACTATATGATTCTCGACCTGCCACCGGGAACAGGAGATGTGGCGCTCGATGTCCATAAGATGTTACCGCAAAGTAAAGAGATCATCGTAACGACTCCTCATCCGACGGCAGCTTTTGTAGCTGCACGTGCTGGAGCGATGGCGCTGAAAACTGATCACGATATTCTTGGAGTCGTCGAAAACATGGCTTATTTCGAAAGTAAGAAGACTGGCGAAAAAGAGTATGTGTTCGGGCAAGGCGGAGCGGATAAGCTGACAGAAGAGCTGCAAACCGAAGTGCTTGGTCGAATTCCATTAGGTCAACCTGAAATGCGTGAAGATGATTTCGCCCCTTCCGTATATCTGGAGGATTCGCAAATCGGTAAGATCTATGGAGACATTGCAAAGAAAGTCATTGAAAAAGTGGAACAATAAGAAAAAGAGGGTGACCTGGTGTCGCCCTCTTTTTGTATGCTTAGCCCTGGCTTTCCTGTGAACCTCCGCCGTCTTCACCGGACTTACCTGACTTTTCATCTTTCTTCATCGATTCCCCGCTCTTGATTTCTTCTTGTACCGTCTTTTTGACCATTTCGGAAATCTGTGCTTTCATCAAAGGACTTTCAAACGTTTCCATCATGACTTTCTTTTGCTGTTCCCTGAACTTTTGAGAGGTGAGCATATCCATGACATCCTTCTCGAGTTCCGGGTCCTTCATCAATTCAATCATCTTTTTGCGGTAGTCCGGATCGTCCATTAATTTCTTCAGCATTTCTTCATTTTGCTTTTCCATACTCTTTGCGAGAGCTTCTGCGGCTTTCGGATCCTTCAACATCTCTTTCCAGAAGTCCTGACCTTTCTTGGATGTCAGGGTTTCTTCAATCGTCTTCTTCACAAAAGGTTGATCCATGACGACTTCTTGTTTTATTTTTTCATCGGTTAACACTTCTTTGATCGCTTTTTTGCCATCATCCGTTTTTAAAAGGTCCACAAGCATTTTCTTCGTTTCCTCGTAAGAACCCTTCTCTTCCGCTGCAGCTGGAGTACAGCCCTGCAAATATATGAAGCCAAACGTTATTATAAGGACGAACATCCAGTTTTTCATCTAGAGTGCCCCTTTCAGTATCAATCTTACCTTTAGCGTTCGAGAAAGTTGTGACAAATATGCGGACTAAATAAAGGAAACTAGCTTTTTTCAAGGTGGATTGGTACAATCGAGACGAGCAAAATTAAAGGGGATCTTCTAACGTGAACATAAAGAAATGGGTTTATTTGTTTTTTACAACATTATTGATAGGAGGAGTCAGTTCCGTTATTGTCGGACTGCTTCTTCGTTGGCAAGATATCGAAAGTGGAGCGAGCTTCTTCGTCATGCTTGCCTGGTTGATGGGATTCGGTTTCATTTTCAGTATCATCAGCCAAATGGGTTATTTCGCTTATTTGACGATTCACCGGTTCGGGCTTGGGATCTTTAAGTCAGTCCAGCTTTGGAACTGGGTTCAAATTTTAGTACTAGCTTTCGTCGTTTTCGATCTATTTTATCTGCGTTATATCGCATTTAAGGATAGTGGCTTACCATTATGGAACTTCATCATTGTACCGATTGCCTTGGTTGCTTTTGGAGCGGTCGTCGCGTATTTGAAAATGAAGGATACGAACAAAGGCGCCTTTATCCCTACATTATTCTTCATGGTAGCCGTTACGACAATTGAATGGATTCCAGTGTTGAAGCAAGGAGATGCGCTTTGGTTATGGCTATCGATCGTACCTTTGTTAGCATGTAACACATGGCAAGTTCTCATTCTACACCGATTGATCAGCAAAAAAAGTTGAGCGCGATGCTCAACTTTTTTATTTGATTTCATTTCTTTTCGTTTCTGTATTGGCGATCATCTCACCGACGGATGTGAACGTGTATCCATCTTTCTTCAATTGCTGGATGATCTGTTCGAGTGCATCACGCGTTTGTTTCACTGAATCAGATGCATGCAGGAGGACGATATCTCCACCTTTTGCCTTGGATAAAACAGATTCCGTGATACGATCTGCACCCGGGTTTTTCCAATCATTCGGATTGATGCTCCACTGAACAATCGTATGGTTCATCTTTTCGGCAACGTCTAGAACGTTCTTGTTGAATTCACCATTTGGTGGTCGCAAGAGATCGGTGGATTGACCGGAAACATCTTTTATAACTTGTTGAGCTCTTGTAATATCTCTTCGGATTTCGCTATCTTCAAGTTCGGTGTAGCTCCTATATCGATACCCGAGACTACCGATTTCATGACCGTTCTTCACGATCTTCTCCACAATGTCAGGATGTCTTTCCGCCCACTCGCCTGATAAAAAGAAAGTCGTATCCTTGATTTTTTCTTCTGCCAAAAGATCAAGGATTTCATGGATGCGTTTTTCGCCCCAACTCACATCAAAAGTTAGTGCAATCTTCTTACCTTTCTTCTCACCCTTATAGATGGCTCGTGGTTCGCCTTCCTTCGTTTTGAACACTTCAAGATCCTGTGCTTCGACAAAAGCAATTAGCGCTGCAAAAAATGAAGCAATGATAATGATAAGATATTGCTTCATCCTTTTACCGTTTATCACCCAAAAAAAGTTCACGATCTTACCTCCTCCGTCGCATAACTTCTCTAATTCCATGTATATGTTGAAAAGGGACAAGATAGACCATAACTTGTCTGGACCTTACGGATCGTATCGCAGAATAGAAAATGGAAAAAGTAGGAATAATGTTAAGAAAACCACTTAAAGGATTTGATTCCATGCTTGGATTTGTCTTGAATGAAAAAGAAGTAAAAGAAATGGAATACCTTTTGAAAAAGGAACTTGAAGAACTGCTACATGATATCGAGGATCACAGAAATGAAGGGATTATTAGGCGTGCCATGGAGGAGAGATATCAGCTCGTCTTTAAAATCTTTCAGCGTTTTTCAAATCCTGCTGATTGTGTGAAGTATATGAGAAATCGTATTTCTAATCATAAGTGAAAAAAGTCATTGACATAACGTTGGTGGCTTGATATTATATTTTCTGTTGCCGCAAAAACGAGTCAAAACGACAAGAAAAAAGTTATTGACATATAGTTTTAGCGGTGTTATATTGATTAGGTCGCTTCAAAACGACAAAGTTCTTTGAAAACTGAACAAAAGCCAAGCGTGAAACGGGTCTTTTTAAAAAGAACCCTGAATCAATTTCGATTTACATTTAATGAGCAATCAAACACTTTATTGGAGAGTTTGATCCTGGCTCAGGACGAACGCTGGCGGCGTGCCTAATACATGCAAGTCGAGCGGA
>NZ_JBPXRR010000005.1:0-57415 GCF_051842935.1 Pseudalkalibacillus sp. Hm43
CAGGATCAAACTCTCCAATAAAGTGTTTGATTGCTCATTAAATGTAAATCGAAATTGATTCAGGGTTCTTATAAAAAGACCCGTTTCACGCTTGGCTTTTGTTCAGTTTTCAAAGAGCTTTCGACTCGCTAAAAGCGAACCGTTTTTGTGTTTGTCGCTTATTGGCGACTTTATTAATTTATCACACGGCTTTGTCGATGTCAACAAAGAATTTCATCGTGTGTTGTCGCGAAATCAGTTTTTCCAACGACGAAAAATAATATACCATCTTTCTTGAGTCGATTCAATACATTTTTCAAAAATAGATCTAAATTCCTGAGTAAAAATAAAAAGAGCCGATCCTTGTAGGATCAGCCCTTTGTTTTCATTTACTCGCTGCGGTGTCTCATTTGTGGGAAGAGCAGCACGTCTCGGATCGATGGAGAGTCCGTTAACAGCATAACTATACGATCAATTCCGATACCGAGTCCTCCGGTTGGCGGTAGACCGTATTCTAATGCTTCAATGAAATCGTTGTCCATCATATGTGCTTCGTCGTTTCCTTCCTCACGTTCTTTCAATTGACCTTCGAATCGTTCACGCTGGTCAATTGGATCGTTCAACTCGGTGAAGGCATTCGCATGCTCACGTCCGACGATGAAGAGCTCGAAACGATCTGTGAAACGAGGGTCTTCAGCATTTTTCTTCGCTAATGGAGAAATCGCAACCGGATGTCCGTACACGAATGTCGGTTGAATTAGTTTCTCTTCAACGAAGTGTTCAAAGAATTCATTGACCACGTGTCCGAATGACATCGTTTCTTGAACAGGGACATTGTGTTCTTTTGCAAGTGCACGAGCTTCTTCATCACTCATCTCTTGCCAGAAGTCCACACCTGTATGCTCTTTCACCGCATCCACCATATGGAGGCGAGTCCATTGCGGCTTAAGATCTACTTCATAATCGCCGTATTTCACTGTCGTCGATCCGAGAACATCTTCAGCCACATGAGCGATCAAGTTTTCTGTCAGAGTCATGACATCTTGATAATCTGCGTAGGCTTCATAAAGCTCCATCATCGTGAATTCAGGGTTGTGTCGAGTGGAGACACCTTCGTTACGGAATACACGGCCGATTTCATATACCTTTTCCATTCCACCGACAATCAATCGCTTCAAGTGCAACTCGATTGCAATTCGCATGTACAGCTCCATGTCGAGTGAGTTATGGTGCGTAATGAAAGGACGAGCAGAAGCTCCACCTGGGATAGAGTGCATCGTAGGTGTTTCTACTTCAAGGTAACCGTTGTTGTCCAAGTATCGGCGCATGGATTGTAAAATGCGACTACGTGTAATGAACGTGTCTTTCACTTCAGGGTTCATGATCAAGTCAACATAACGTTGACGGTAGCGTTGCTCGATGTCCTTCAAACCATGGAACTTGTCCGGAAGAGGACGGAGTGCCTTTGAAAGCAGTGTGAAGTCTGTCACTTTAACGGAGAGTTCTCCGACTTTCGTCTTGAAAGCGACCCCTTTCACTCCGACGATGTCTCCGATGTCGATCGTGTTGAACAATTCGTATTGCTCGTCCCCTACTGAATCCTTACGTACATACAATTGAATCTGACCAGTCAAATCTTGCATATGAGCAAATCCAGCTTTACCTTTGCCACGCTTTGTCATGATTCTTCCAGCAAGAGAGACTTCGTTGTTTTGTTCTGATAAGTCTTCCTTAGAGATTTCATCGAAGTTTTTCACCATGGATTCAGCCGTATGGGTACGGTCGAATCGATGTCCGAAAGGATCGATCCCTAAATCCTTCAATGTATTCAATTTTTCTCGTCGAACGAGTAATTGGTCATTTAATTCTACGTCCTGACTCATTTGTATCACTCCTAATCAATCAATTCACGTCCAAAATATTGTACTTAATTGTATCTCCATAAAGCGAGACAGATACTTGCTCGCCTTTTTTCCGTAGTAATAACTCTTTGCCTAACAGAGAATCGACAGAAAGATATCTCATCGTCGGGGAGGCTTCCACTGGATGGACCAGCATGTAGGTTTCAGCTTCCTCTAAGTAGGAATCGAACAACGTGACTTTCGATCCGATCGTAATGACTCCCTTTCGGCTTCCTTCTTGTAAAGGCTGTGCAGCATACAACAATCGTTCGAGGTCCTGTATCCGTTGATCATAGAACCTGTTTTCTCCCTCAGACTGCTGAGGGTCAACTTCCGGTGCAGTCTTTCTACTTTCATAAACTTCAATCAAATCCGTAGCTAACTTCTTGATGCCTTCACACGTGAGCTGGGTTACTTGTTCACTCATACTCATCCTCCTATTAATAGGTTGCTTGTGTTGACACCAAGAGGTATGTAAACAGTATTCTCTAAGAGTACACCGTTATCCTACTTTAACTTCTTTTTGTTATTTCACCGATTTGGAACGTGTTGTTCCACTCTTTTACGACTGCTGTACTTTTTTTGGAGAAAGTTCTTCTAATGATATTTTCAAAGTCTGACTGACTTTTTGGATCATATCTTCATCTGGCATGCGATTCCCTCGTTCAATCTCACCGAGAATCGATACAGATATGTTCATTTCCCCTGCGAGCCCTTCTTGGGTGAAACCTTTCAGTTTTCGAAAAGCCCGAATTCGCCTTCCCCATTGTTCCGCTTCCATACGTATACTCCTTTTTTGTCCAATCTTTCTTCGATGACCTTCTCAAAGTTTTCATCCGTATGTGGAAATTGCAAATCAGGTTGAAGCTCATAAAGGGGAATCATGACAAATCCTCTTTCGAGCATTCTAGGATGTGGTATTTTTAGGTCTTCTGATAGTATATTCTCTTGATTATACAACAAAATGTCAAGGTCTATCGTGCGTGGACCCCAGTGTACCTCACGTGTACGGTCGAGCTTCTTTTCGATCTTCAATAAAAGATCCAACAACTCATGAGGTGGGATTTCCGTCTCGATCTTCGCCACCATATTCAAAAAAACATCTTGATCGGTATAACCGACGGGTTCTGTTTCATATATGGAGGATACTTTCACGACATTCGTCTGATCGAGAGAATCAATTTCCTTCAAAGCACTTCGCAAAAAACCGGAACGGTCTCCAATGTTGGACCCTAATGCAATGAAAACATCCTTCATGTACGAGACCTCTTGATTTCAATGGCTACTGCATCATAGTGTCCTGGGATTGGTGGATCCGGTTTGATGACCTTCACTGTACACGCCTCGACGATCGGGAATTTTTTGAGTAAGGCTTGGGCGATGTCTTCTGCAATCGTCTCTACGAGCTTCTTCGGTTTCCCTTCGACGATTTCTTTTGTAAGTTCATAAGCTTGACCGTAATGGACAGTGCTCTCGATGTCATCGGATTTCGACGCTTCGGTCAAATCACATTCTAAGATCAAGTCGACATTGAAGCGTTGCCCCAATTTGTTTTCCTCAGGGTATACACCGTGATAACCATAAAATTTCATATTATCGATATAAATTTTATCCATGTTGCACAGCTCCCTTCTTCATTAGCATGGCATCCATCATCATGGCCATGCGTTTGTTTTCAAGCACATCGTGTACACGAACGAGCTGACATCCTTTTTGTATGCCTAGACAAGTTGTTGCGCCTGTCCCCTCCATCCGTTGATCCGCCTCGGTCTGGAGAACTTTCCCGATAAAGGATTTCCGCGAAGTTCCGAGTGTGACGGGATAGCCGAGTTTCGTCAGCACCTCCAGGTTCGCCATCACTTCAAGGTTATCTTCATACGTTTTTGCAAAACCAATTCCCGGATCGAGGATGATGTTCTCGTCTTTCACGCCAGCTTCTTTTACAAGATCAATGCTTTCCCTTAGACCTTTTGCAATGTCCGACATGAGATGGTCATAACGATTTTCGTCCTGGTTATGCATCAAGATGATCGGCACTTGATAATCTGCTGCAACTTCAGCCATTTTCGTATCCGCTTTAGCTCCCCAAACATCATTGATGATGTCGGCACCTGCTTCTATAGCCTGTTTGGCTACTTCTGCTTTATACGTATCAATTGATATAGGTACATCCACCGCGGCCCGAACCGCCTTGATGATCGGAACGACCCTTTCAATCTCTTCTTCAAGGGAGACCTTTTCCGCTCCTGGGCGAGTCGACTCTCCACCGATGTCGATAATATCTGCACCGGCGACTACCATTTCTTCAGCATGCTGTACGGCGCGATCAATGGAGTTGAAGTTACCGCCATCTGAGAAAGAATCGGGTGTGACATTGAGGATTCCCATGATCCAAGTGCGCTCGTTCAGATCTAATGATTGGTCTCGGAGGTTGATTACCCATGGATGTTGCATCCGTTCTAGTCCATCCAACAGTTCTTTGAGTTCTCTACCAACAAGGGTGACTTCATCCGATTCATGTCGAAGCAGGTCTTCTACAGCTAACTGCATTCCGTATGAATGACCAAGCAACAAGGCATGGGTCGTCTCCGCATCCATTTCTTCAGCGCCTTCGGATATGATGGAATCCAGACCTTTCTGAAGCATCGTTTGTTTCACCAACCAAGCGACTTTCAACGAAAGATCTTCTAATCGTACGACCGTTTTACTCGCAATTAACCGATTTCTTCTATCCCGATCGATCCTTGCTCCAACAGACATAAGCTCATTCATAGCATCCGTTTCAGTGCGCGGGTGGATAATGATAGGGTTGTATCTCATTTTGTAAAATCCTTTCTATGGTCTCCTCGACCAGCGTCTTTCTCGATCCTGTTGATAGTAGCGGAACAGTTCTGTCGTCACTTCTCCTGTATCACCAGGAAAAGAAGTATCATCTATCGTTCGAACGGCGGTGATTTCTTGAACAGAGTTCGTCAAGAAGCATTCGTCTGCATTGAGAAGATCTTTTTGTGTATACCGTCCTTCTTTCACCGGAATACCTAGTTTCTCACAAAGCGACATCACATATTGCCTTGTGATCCCATTCAATATACCAGTATCAAGCGAAGGGGTATGAACGATCTTTTCTTTTACCCAAAAAAGGTTAGAAGTGATGCCTTCCGCTACAAAACCATCGGCTGTCATAAAAATGCCTTCCGTACTTGGATCGTTGATTTCCTGCTTCGCGATCAAGTTATTCATGAAATGATGGGATTTCCATCGCTCATGCCCCTCAGGACTGCTTCTTTTGACAGATAGAATACGGGCTTTTTTCTGCTGTAGCTCCACTCCTGCTTGCGGTAAAGAGCTTCCATAGATCAGTACGGTCGGTTTTGTAAAATGAAGCGTCCTTAATGCAGCTTCTCCTTCACCCGCCGAGAGGTTGATACGGATACTCGCATTTTTCCATTGGTTCCGTTCAAGCAGCTGATGGATGATTTCCAACACATCGTTTTTCTCGAACGTATAGTCAATGTTGAGGTCCTGCAGAGCCTTGTTGATTCTGTCCAAGTGATCGTCCAACAGAAAGGGATGGCCGTGATAGATGCGGAGTGTTTCAAAAAAGCCTATACCGTACAAGTACCCATAATCAAATGGAGAAATCCTTGCCTCGCTATCTTCTACAATTTCGCCATTCAGGTAGATGTACATACCAATTCACGTCCATATTCTGCAATAAAATTGCGGAGAAGCTGTTTACCGTTCTCTGTCATGATGGATTCAGGGTGGAATTGCACACCTTCAATCGCCAGGGTTTTGTGGCGGATCGCCATGATTTCTCCCTCTTCCGTTTCAGCAGATATGTCGAAACAGTCTGGCAGAGTGCCACGATCGACAATGAGCGAGTGATAACGAGTCGCTAACATGTCAGGCATCATCCCTTGGAAAATCGTTCTACCATCATGCAGTATTGGTGATGTTTTACCGTGCATCAGTCTCTCTGCACGTACGACCTCTCCTCCAAACACTTGTGCAATGGATTGATGCCCTAAGCAGACTCCGAATATCGGGATTTTCCCAGCAAAATAGCGTATCGCTTCCAGGCTGATCCCCGCTTCATCAGGACTGCACGGTCCTGGCGATATCATCAAATAACTTGGGTCAAGCTGTTCAATTTCTTCAATGGTGATTTCGTCATTCCGTTTGACGATCAGTTCCTCACCCAGCTCTCCAAGGTATTGAACCAAATTGTATGTGAAAGAATCGTAATTATCGATCATCACAATCATTTTCTACACCCTCTTCGTTGTTGCTTGTTCACTTAGTTCTTTTGCATGCCAGAGCGCTTTCGCTTTCTTCAAGCTTTCCTTGAATTCAGCTTTCGGGTCCGAATCGATGACGATTCCGGCGCCAGCTTGGACATGTGCTTTCCCATCCTTACAGATCATTGTCCGAATCGCAATATTCAACTCAGCATCACCATCAAATCCAATCCATCCGATTGAACCAGTATAGATGCCCCGTCGAACCGGTTCGAGTTCTTCAATGATTTCCATCGTCCGGATTTTCGGTGCACCGGTAATTGTTCCACCTGGGAAGGTAGCCCGGATTAAATCCATCGTACTTCGCTCTGGCGCGAGTTCACCTTGTACATTGGAGACGATGTGCATGACGTGCGAATATTTTTCGATGACCATGAACTCATTCACTTCAACGGTTCCATACTGACACACACGACCTAGATCGTTTCGCTCCAGGTCAACGAGCATGACATGTTCTGCACGTTCTTTTTCATTTTCTATGAGCGTTTTAGCCAATGCTTCATCCTCTGCAGGGGTCTTGCCGCGTGACCTTGTCCCAGCGATCGGTCGTGTACTTACGTGATTTCCTTGTTTCTTTACAAGGAGCTCAGGTGAGCCATTGACAAGTTGGAATGCAGGGGTTTCCATATAACCCATATAAGGTGACGGATTGAACTGCCTTAATTGTTCATAGATGCTGAACGGTTCAGAGTTCAATCGCTGTGTTTGGCGAACAGATAGATTCACTTGGAACACATCACCACTGCGGATATAGTCCTGCACTTGGTGTACGGCCGATTTGAACGCTTCTTCATCGATGGAGTATTCCATCGTTTCAGGCTGCATGTTTCCTGTATGGCTAACGTCACTTTGATTTTCACGTTCCTCAAACCATTGTTGCTGCATATCATTTAACTTCTGAGCGGCTTGACTTTGAGCCTCTTCGCTGACGTGTGTAACAAAGGTCAGTTTTTCTGTTTTTTTATCCAACACGATAAAGTCCTCGAAAATCATGAAGTATACATCCGGCATGTCCATATCGTCGATTGCTTGAACGGGAAGCCGTTCGATTTGTCGGGCAATATCATAACTGATGTAGCCGATTGCGCCACCTTTAAAATCAGGTAGTTCTGTTTCTTCATGAGCTCCTTCATCGATGATGTAGGACTGAAGATATTGCTCTGTCAAAGCAAGCAAGTCTCCATGTCTGGTCTCAATATGACCTGTTGCTGAAACACGGATTTCAAGACGGTCGTCTTTTCCAATCAACATAGCGCTTGGCGATACACCGATGATATGGAAACGGCCACCTCTCCCGCTTTCGAGCAGGACGTGATGAGGATGTCCATCTTTAAAAGCTGTATATCGCTCAAACCAATTTTGTAGGTTAGCGTTAACGGTTTTTGAAAACCGGAGTCTTTTGAACTGTTGCATTGAAGTCCTCTCCTGACGTTCATTTTCCTCTTTCATTGTACATGAACAGTACAGGGATGACACGTAAAAACAGCCTCCATTTATTTACATTGATAATGTATGAAGATATTTATTTCTTTGGATCTTTTCTTACGGATGATTGCTAATGGCTAAAGAAGCAACTTGTGCAATTTGATTGAAGAGCAAGGTGCGAGACTCCAGCGGGATCAGCGGGACAGGTGAGACCATTCACTTTTTAAAAGGATCTACGACTAAGACCCACCACGTCCTGTGGTGAACGTCGAAGCCAGCACATCCTGTGCAAGTGAGTGGGCTCACCGCACGCCCCGCGGAAAGCGAGCACCTGGAGCGGAAATCAACTACTTTTAAAGAAAACTTGGCGAGACCAAGCCTTTAATAGGTCGAGTCTTAGTTGCCCTTATACTGAAGAAAGTATTTTATACTTTCTTCAAGTGCAAGAGCAACAAAGCTTGCGAAAACAGGAAAAAAAGCCGACCGTCTGGTCAGCTCTTTATGATCTGCTATGATTATTCTTGTTCAAATTGATAGAGTGGTGTACTTAAGTAGCGTTCACCGTTACTTGGTATGATTGCGAGGACTTTCTTCCCTTTACCAAGCTTTTTTGCGACCTTCAATGCCGCCGCTATGGCTGCACCTGAGGAGATTCCACCTAATAGACCTTCTTCTCTAGCTGCTCGGCGAGCATATTCAAACGATTCATCTGTCGTGATCGTAAGGACTTCATCGTAAATCGACGTATTCAATATCGACGGCACGAAGCCTGCACCGATCCCTTGAATCTTATGCGGTCCTGGTTTGCCGCCTGATAGTACAGGTGAATCCTGCGGCTCCACTGCATACAGCTGAATGGAAGGGTAGTGTTTTTTCAACACTTCACCTGCACCGGTGATCGTTCCGCCTGTTCCAATCCCGGAAATGAAGGCATCTAGCTGATCACCCATCTGCTCAACGATTTCCTTACCGGTCGTATCTCTATGGATGGTAGGATTCGCTTCGTTTCTGAACTGTTGCGGCATGAAGTAACCGTGTTCCTCTGCCAGTTCTTCCGCCTTCGCAATTGCTCCCTTCATTCCTTCTGGGCCGGGAGTAAGTACGAGTTCTGCACCGTAGGCACGAAGGAGGTTACGACGTTCCATACTCATCGTATCAGGCATGACGAGGATCGTTCTATAGCCTTTTGCTGCAGCTACCATCGCAAGCCCGATCCCAGTATTTCCACTCGTCGGCTCGATGATGGTGTCACCTTCTTTCAGCTTTCCTTCTTTTTCAGCTGCTTCTACCATCGCAAAAGCGATACGGTCTTTGACACTGCTACCTGGGTTCATGAATTCAAGCTTCAGATATACATCTGCATCTTCATTGCCCGTCAAACGGTTCAATTTTACAATTGGCGTCTGTCCGATCAAATCTACAATTGAATTTCCCACTCTCACACCATTCACTCCCCAATTCTTAGTATTTTCATAGGAATACTGTATCCAATCATAGCATTATCAGAATCTTTATTCAATTATTGAGAACCGTATTCCCACTCGACCTTTAATTCATCCCAAAGTTGTTTCGGATCGAAGTTTGCATCAAGTTGCTGGATCGCGAGTTGACGTCGAATCTGTCCTTTCACTTCTTCGAACTCATACTTGCTTCCCTTTTTCACATCATGGAGATATACGATTCCATATCCTGCTTCTGTTTGGATCGGACCTCTCCATTTACCGGTTTCCATATCTTCTATGATCTCGAGGTATGCTGGGTCGACATAATTACTTGTTGTGTCCACCCACCCCATGGCACCTCCGCTAGGAGCTGAAAATTCATCAATGGAACGTTCTCTTGCGAGCGTTGAGAAGGATGAACCGTTCTCGAGTTCTTGAATGACTTGTTCCGCTTCCTCTTTCGATTCCACTAGAATTTGAGAAATCTGATAGAGAGGCTTCAGGTCATAAAGATGCTCATTCTCTTTATAATATTTACGCAATTCATCCTCGTTGATGACGACATCTTTCGTAATTAATTCTTCAAGTAAGATTGCGTGTTTAATTTCCTCTTTCAGTTCTTTATCACCCATTTGTTCAACGTCTGGGTGTTCATGCCCATCTGCACTTGTACCCACCATTCGGTGATACAGCTCAATCTCTCTATTCAATTCTTCATCCGATACGGTGATGTCATGCTTCGTTGCAAGCTGTGATACAACTTCCTTATTGATCATTTGCGTAAGCACTTCTTTTCCGTATCGCTCTTTCAAACGTTCAACCCAATCCCCTTCAGATATGGATTGTTCCCCAACCTGCGCCACATTCCCTGAGAATGAAGAAAGGACAGAGCCTTTGTCTCCACCCGTTGTTTCTTCATCAGCTGACATGAAATATACGACTGTGCCGATATTCGTCACCAACAGAAATGCCGCAATGATGATGAGCCACTTTGACTTCATTCACTTTTCTCCTTACGCGCTTCATCTAAGAAGGATTCGAGATCCTCTTTCGTGTAATGATACTCCTCGTTGCAGAAATGACATTTTGCGTCCGCTTTTCCATCTTCCTGAATCATATCCGTAATTTCATCTTCCCCAAGGCTGATGATGGCATCGGCAAACCGCTCTCTTGAGCAGGTGCATTTGAATGCAACTGGAGATGTCGATAAGATCTTCACATTTTCTTCTCCTAATACATTGTAGAGAAGTTGTTCTGGCGTATGGCCTGCTTCGATCATTTTGGAAACAGGATCTAAATTCTCTAGACGCTTCTCAATGAACGTAATCATCTCATCTTGCGCTCCTGGCATGACCTGGATGACGAAACCGCCTGAAGCAAGGACGGTATTATCAGGGTTGACCAGCACACCGACTGCGACAGCCGATGGAATCTGTTCAGATGATACGAAGTAATACGTAAAGTCTTCTCCTAATTCCCCTGAAACGAGAGGAACTTGTCCAGTGAATTTGTCCCGCATACCGAGATCTTTGACGACGGATAGATGTCCATTCTTTCCGACAGCTCGAGCAACATCAAGCTTTCCTTTCGCATTCAAGTCGAAATGGACAAGCGGGTTGGAAACATAGCCACGGGTTTCCCCTTGGACGTTCGCATCGACGATGATCGGTCCGAGCGGTCCATCCCCTTCAATCTTGACGGTCAATTTATTGCTTTCACCTTTCAGCATGGACGCCATCATGGTAGAAGCCGTCATTGCTCGGCCTAGTGCTGCAGACGCAGTCGGCAATGTGCCTTGACGACGCTGTGCTTCTCGAATCATTTCGGTTGTATCGACAGCAAAAGCTCGGATGTTTCCATTGAAAGCTAATGCTTTGACTAAGTAATCTGACATGGTGAAACTCCCTTTCTTAATGTAAATCTGTGTTTTTATGATAGATGAGTTGAAGACCTTTCAACGTGAGGAATGGATCTACGACATCGATGATGGCAGATTCGTCCCCAATCAGGTGAGCTAACCCACCAGTGGCGATGACCGTCGGGTTTTGACCGGATTGGTCCTTCATTCGTTGGACAATTCCTTCCACCTGACCTACATATCCGTAAAAGATTCCTGCTTGCATCGCACTTACCGTATTTTTCCCGACGACATGATCCGGTCTCATGATCTCGATTCGAGGTAGCTTGGCTGCATTCGTATAGAGCGCTTCAGTCGAAATGCCGATACCAGGGGAGATCGCTCCTCCGAGGTAATTATTTTGTTCATCTATATAACAATATGTCGTTGCTGTTCCAAAATCGACAATGATCAACGGACTTTTATACTCATGTAAAGCTGCTACTGCATTAACGATACGATCTGCCCCCACTTCGCGCGGGTTTTCTGTTTTGATATTCAAACCTGTCTTGATTCCAGGTCCAATTACGAGTGGTTTCAAGTTGAAGTATTTCTCACACATCTTCTCAAGCGGGAACATGAGTGGCGGTACAACCGATGAAAGGATGATCCCATCGATATCTTTGAACGCCAATCCAACATGTGTCAACAGATTGGAAATGAACATCCCGTATTCATCTTCTGACTTCTTTTTACTTGTACCAACTCTCCAGTGGTATTTCAATTCATCCCCTTCATATACACCGAGGACGATATTCGTATTTCCAACATCCATTACTAAAATCATTCTATTCCCCACTATCTATACCATTTTCTTTAGTTATAACACAAACAACCCATGAAAACACGTGTAAGAAAAGGATGCCCGTGATGGACATCCTTTATCATATAAGCTTTATTCGTTTTTATTGTCGTCTGAATCGTTTGTTTCATTCGACTCTTCAGTAGTATCTTCTTCCTTCTTATTGATGTTCACTTTCACATCATCTTCAGAAGAAGTTTCTTTTTTCTTTTCAGGAGCTTTATATCCTTCAGGCATTTTACCTGTTTCATATAGAGATTTGATTTGCTCGCTATCCAGTGTTTCCACTTCTTTCAGCGTCTCAGCAATCAAGTTCAGCTGCTCCTGGTTCTGAACAAGAACTTCTTTACAGTGGTTGTATGCTTCCATGATGATCTTCTGAACTTCAAGGTCGATCTCATGAGCAATGGCATCACTGTAATTCTGTTCGTTCTGAATGTCTCTACCGAGAAAGACGTTTCCTCCTTGGCCTTGACCAAACTGCATCGGTCCAAGCTTTTCACTCATACCGAATTCCGTAACCATGCGGCGGGCGATACCAGTCGCACGTTGGAAGTCGTTACTTGCTCCAGTACTGGATTCACCGAATGTGATTTCCTCGGCAACCCGACCACCAAGCAATCCTGTGATCTTATCGATCAGTTCAGGCTTCGTCATGAAGTAACGGTCTTCCTTAGGCAATGTGACCGCATATCCACCGGCTTGACCGCGTGGTACGATCGTAACCTTATGAACAATTTCTGCATTATCCAGAGCAAGACCGATGATCGTATGTCCAGCTTCATGGTATGCAACAATGTTCTTTTCTTTATCAGAAATGACACGGCTCTTCTTGGCAGGACCTGCAATGACACGGTCCGTTGCTTCGTCGATGTCTTCCATGTCTACTTTTTTCTTATTTTGACGGGCAGCAACAAGCGCTGCTTCGTTCAATAAGTTCTCCAGATCTGCGCCTGAGAATCCTGGAGTTCTCATGGCAATGGTCTTCAGGTCGACCTCTTCAGCAAGAGGTTTGTTTCGAGCATGTACTTTAAGTACCGCTTCACGACCTTTGACATCTGGACGTCCGACAGGAATTTGACGGTCAAAACGACCAGGACGCAATAATGCTGGGTCCAAGATATCCGGTCGGTTCGTTGCTGCAACGATAATGATACCTTCGTTCGCACTGAATCCGTCCATTTCAACGAGTAATTGGTTCAATGTCTGTTCACGCTCATCGTGACCGCCGCCAAGTCCTGCGCCACGCTGACGACCAACGGCATCAATCTCATCAATGAAGATGATACATGGTGCGTTTTTCTTCGCGTTTTCGAACAAGTCACGAACACGTGATGCACCGACACCGACAAACATTTCAACGAAGTCGGAACCACTGATAGAGAAGAATGGTACTCCCGCTTCTCCGGCAACCGCTCTTGCAAGCAAGGTTTTACCTGTACCTGGAGGTCCTACAAGCAGGACACCTTTCGGAATACGCGCTCCGAGGGAAGCGAACTTACGAGGATCCTTCAAGAATTCGACGACCTCAACAAGTTCTTGCTTTTCTTCATCAGCACCCGCAACGTCTTTAAAGGTGACTTTTTTCTTTTCTTCACTATAAAGCTTGGCTTTACTCTTACCGAAATTCATGACACGGCTTCCGCCGCCTTGTGCCTGGTTAAGTAAGAAGAAGAATAAGATAAAGATGATGACAAACGGAATGATCGAGGTAAAGAATGTTACCCAGCCGCTCGTACCTTCTGCTTCTTTCACATCAACTTCAACAGGTTGCTCTGCTTGCTCAGCTAATGTAAGGACTTCCTCTGTCAATGCTGGTGGAATATTCGTGTTAAAGTATTGTTCATCCTCATAGTTCGTAAGCTGTCCTTGGATGACGAACACCTGGTTCTTCGGTTGCATTGAAAGGGATCTTACTTCACCATCTTGAAGTTTTGTTTTGAATTGATCATATCTTAATTGTTCAACGTCGTTGTTGTTGCCGTTGAAAAAGCTGACAATCCCTACAACGACAAGGAATATTAATAGATAGAATATTGTATTTCTAAAGATGCGATTCATCCCTTACCTCCTCTCGCATACAAACAAATCATTAATTATAGTATCACATGTGTTCATTTATTCACAACAATTTGACTTTACTGGTTTTGGTAAATCTCTGGCTTCAAAACACCAATGAATGGAAGATTACGATAGCGCTCTGCAAAGTCCAGTCCATACCCGACTACGAATGCATCCGGTACGATGAAACCGGCTGTGTCAGGCTTAAGATCAACCTTACGCCCGGATGGCTTATCCAGAAGTGTGACGATCTTGATAGATTTCGCTTTACGATGCTTGAAGATTTCAATCAGATAGTTCAAAGTCAGGCCGCTGTCGATGATATCTTCTACTATCAATACGTCACGACCCTCTAATGAAGTGTTCAAATCCTTCACGATTTTCACTTCACCAGATGACACTGTTGAATTTCCGTAACTCGATACATCCATGAAATCCAATTCAACATGAATGTCCATCCGTTTTACAAGATCCGCCATGAAAGGTAGTGCCCCTTTCAATACACCGATGACAAGCGGAAAACGATCTTTGTACTCTTCGGATAGTTGTTCAGCAAGCTCGTGGACCTTTTCTTGAATCTCTTCTTCAGAGATCAAGATCTCTTCCATATCGTTTCTCATAAGTATGTATTCCTCCTAGACCTCATGCCTTGTATTTTCAAAAGATAAAAACATCCAATCCATATCATCTCCTGAAACAGGCGGGAGTTCCGCATGCTTCAAGCCTGGAATCCAAATGATTTTCCCTGTCGAATCGGTGACGATGGGCCAGACGTTCCGTAAGTGCTTCGGAACTTTCTCATCAATGAAGATATCCTTCACTTTTCTAGAGCCATTGACCCCGACAGGACGGATTCGATCTCCATCTTCCCTCGTCCGGACGATGAGCGGCAACTGCACTTGCGTGGATGCAAACACGAGATAATCTTTCCCTTTTTTATCGGTTTTCATTCCGGTTAAACGGTGATAACTCAAGTTTCCCATTGGTAATGGATAAGTTTCGCCAGAATGTATTGGATAACGATAAGGGGAGCCTGTCTCATCGGTTTCGAAGGTGAAAGTACACTTCTCATAGGACCGTCGGACAATCAATCCATCTGGGAGATGGAGGGTTCCTGACGGGTAATCAGACATGATCAGCTGCAGACAATCCTTGATATGATTGGACATAATATTCTCTTGGCTTGTTGGATAAAGATAGTTTAATATTAGATGAATCCCTCTCCTTTGTAAAGGAATTGCCACCTTCAGAAAGGGCACGATCGACAATGTCAATTGATTGTCACACTTTTCCACAATAACATTCTCGAGCGCTTCCTCTGCCTGTTGTTCCAAATATGCCTCATCTTCCAATATAGATTCACTTAAGGATTGAAATTTCTCATGGACATTCCGATTTTCTTCTTTCAAAAAAGGTAACACGTGCTTCCTGAACCTGTTCCGTGTATATTTCGGATCTGTGTTGCTCGGATCCATACGATAAGGGATTGCATTGTTCTCACAATAAAGAAGGATCTCTTGTTTCGTTACATTGAGTAAAGGTCGGATGATTTTCCCTGTCGAGAATGGTCTCATAAAAGGGATTCCTGAAAGTCCTGTGAGGCTTGTCCCTCTCACCATATTCATCAACATCGTTTCCACTTGATCATCTCCATGGTGGGCTAAAGCAAGGTAATCGGCTTCATGTTGGACCATCATGTCGGATAAAAACTGATACCTTACCTTTCGAGCAGCCTGTTGAGGAGACTCTCCTGTTTCTTCTATATATAAAGGAAGGTTTTTTTCAGAATGTTCAATTTCAATGGCATGCTGGTTACAATATTGAATGACAAAGCGTGCGTCCTCAGCAGATTCTTCCCCCCTGAACATATGATCCATATGTGCAACGACGATCTTCAAGTCCAGTTTGTCACGTTTCCCCATTAAATAATGAAGCAGCGCCATAGAATCCGGTCCACCCGAGACACCTACGACCACTTTGCTTCCTTTGTTCAATAGTCTATTTCGTTGGATAAATTCGTCGATTGCTTGCTGCATGAAGATCCTCACCATCAATTCAGTCTATTGATGAAATTATAACATGTTCATCCGATTTACATCGTCTGGCCCATCAAATAGACGACATAGAAAACCAATAGAAACAAGAAGATCAGCACCGTTTCGGTCATATGTCGGCGTTTTTTCATTTTCTTCCGTTTATACCTGCCATTTTGGTTCATTGGCGGGGTGACGGAAGGACTGGTCTTTTGGATAGGACGAGACGCAGAGGTGGTTTTTGCAGATGATTTAGCAGAATAATGTTTCAATAAATCCTCTCTCATCTGTTCTGCGGATGAATACTGACCATGCAAGGCTTTGTACAGAATCGCTCGATATTTCTTCAGCCACCTGTTCTGATCTATCGCCTTCTGCAGTTGGTTCCATCCACCCTCTTTCTTATCGAATCGTTTCGGATACGCATAGTTGATGATGATCATCCCGACTGCGAACAAGTCATAGCTAGGCTCAGCCTTCCTTGAACCCATACCCCAATATCCCCGGTCGAAAAACTCCGTATATTCTTTGATGGCCCTGCCGATCATAGTCGTTCCTCCGACATCCAACCAACGTATTTTCGGAGGCGGTCCTGAGATGAGCAGGTTGTCCGGTTTCAAATCGCCGAAAACCCATCCCGAGGCATGAAGGTCGGTCAGATCCCGAAGCAACTGCAACATAAGGATTCCGAACCATTCTTCCTTCCGCTGCCGCATGAAAACAAATAACGACTCGCCTTGTACATATTCCATCACATAGAACGGGAGTGCTCCCTTCAAGGTCACCCAATCATCCATTTCGATAAAAGAAGGTCCAAGTGTTTTCCCCTGGACCTTCGATAGATGTTTGAGGACATTGACCTCAGAGGTAATCGAAAGTGTGTCATGACTGACCTTTACAGCTACTTTGGAACGATTTCCTCTTGCTAGGTAAACCGTGCCCGTAGCACCTGAGCCCAATTCGCGAAGAATTGTATATTGGTTTCGGTTCCACTTTCCAACAATGAGATCACCAGGGGTCAGTTTAACTTCCGGATTCTTCGATGTATTCATCATACTCACCTAGGAGTCTACGCTTCGAACCTCTTTCTGGGAACAGCTCAAGCGCTTCCTGTAAGGCAGGACCGGTCGGTGTAATGCCACCAGTCGATATTTTTTTGAATACTTTTCCGATCGTATCCAATTGTGGTGTCCAATCCATCAACCGTTCAATGGATTGCTTTTTACCAGGGAACGCATAGATGGCAAATTGATTCTTACCCGTTCTCGAATTGAGTGAGATGGAAAGATCCAACAATGATTCTTGGACAGTCGGGAGCTTGTCATCCATACTTGCTGAAATATCGACGAGAATCAATACTTCAAGATTGACCGTTTCACCGATTTCATCCACGACTTCCATCACTTCACCGCGTTTATCGGGTGGTAGATCTTCCATTTGTTTTTCATCGCCTAAGATGTGGGTCAATTCTTTGTTGATCATCCCGTGGATCGTTTGAGTCATTGCCTTTTGGGTGACCATTTTCACGGTTTGGGCCAGCTGGTTCGCGTAAACGATTTGACTGACACCCCCACCGCTCATCGCGATATCTTCTACTTCTTTCAGTCCATGTTCACCATACGCTTCGTTCTGGGATAAGATTCCGATTACGTTGATGGCAATCCCTTTTTCCCTCGCCAATGCGGCGATGGCTACCGGGTCTTCACCATGATTCGAGCATCCATCTGTAATCAACAGGATTTGTTTTAATGTGCCTTTACTCATGCAAAAATCCCCTCTCTCAAATTGTTATTACCATGATGGTCAAGGCCGAGGGGATTTATACTAGAATCAAGGACTCTAGTTCATACGTATTCATTTTTCGAAAAGCCTCTATCTTCAAGCTCGCTTCCTTTCGTTTTTGTTTTGATACGGGATGGTAGACCACTTCGGAATGTTCCGGTTGATCTTCGTTACGACCACCGTCATATCATCCTCAATTTGTCCCCGATCCGTTCGGATGACTTCTTCAAGTAAGAGGTCGGCTATGATTTGCGGGTCGTCCGAGTGAATCTCCCGAATTTTTCGCTTGATCCAAGCTTCCTTATTTTCAACATTCTTCGGTCCTTCGAAGATTCCGTCACTCATCATGATGAGGAAATCCCCTGCTTTCAGTTGATCACTCACAACTTCAACATCAAATTCTTCTATGATTCCCATTGGTAGATTACTTGCCTCGATCATCCTCACGTGGTCAGCTCTTTTTACAAAACTAGGACTCGATCCGATTTTCAAAAACCGTACCGTCGCATCCTGCAAATCAATCATAGCGAGGTCCAGTGTCGAAAAGATCTCGTCTGTCGTCCGTAACGAGAGGATGGAGTTGACTGATTTGATGGCAGTCGTCTCATCGATCCCGGATTGGAGAATCTGTTGAAGCAGCTTCAATGTTTCATTGCTTTCCAGATGAGCTCGTTCACCATTCCCCATTCCATCACTGATGGCCACGGCATGTTTACCAGCACCGAGTTCAATCGTCGAGTGACAGTCTCCCGAAACCCAGGCACCACCTTTTGCCGCACTGGCCACACCTGTTTCAATGACGTAGCTTTGGGAAGATCGGAAGACGACGTGACAAAATCCATTCGGATAAGCGGCACATTCCTCCTGTTTGACGGCGATCGTCTCATCCAATATATCGGACAGTAACGGAGCAATGACTTTTTCTGCTTCCCCCCGTCCATTGCAATACGGAATACTCATCTCTATATCAATGCTACCTTTTTCAAGGCTATAGATTTCAATGTTCCCTATTTCCAGACCGATATCATCCAACGCTTCCTTCACTTGCTCTTCTTGGATCTGATGGTTTTCCCTTTCCCGTTGGATTTCTTTCGCAAAATTGTCCATTACTTGAGATACGCCTTGCAGCTGTTCTGCAACTAGCCTTCTGCTTTCTTTCACTTGTTGCTTCAGCTTGATGTTGGCATGATATTGACCGAGTTCATACTGGATCGTATCGATCACTTTCTTGGAACGTACGCAATGCCGTTCCCAATCTTTCTGTAGTGCCCGATCTTTCAAGGATCCATTTGGTGATGTCTCAGTCATGATCTTCGCCATGTAATCATAGGTTTCATCGAAGTTATTCACCCAGCAATGCCGTTTCTTGAAGCAATTATTACAAGTCTTCTCCGTTACATTACTGAGGAACATGTCGAGCTCCCGCTTCCCCTCTTCTTCCATCATGGTCGTCGCACTTGTGTTGGAAAAGCTGTTCGATAAGGCCTGGAACAAGTGAGAGAATTGCTCGACCCGGTTGGCAGTTACGTCTCGAACCTTGCGTAAGTATTGCTGCTGTTCTTGTGTATATTCTTTCGTCCCCGGTATGTAGCGGGATAGTTTCGAGATCGCTTTGTTCGGTGTGAGCAAGAATAGACCGACAGCGGCGCACGATTCAAGCAGACTATTAATCAGTAATCCGGACTCGTTTCCATATAGACCAATCAATAAAGTCCCGATGAACAAGCCGACACTCACACCCAGTTTTTTCCCCTCTTTTAATAAACCTCCTAATAAACCTGAAAATGCGAGCAAACTCATTTGATAGAGACTCGCTATATTGGCAAGTCCCAAAATCAGGCCTGTAACGACACCGACCGTAGCGCCGATGGCTGTACCCCCGACGAAGGCGAAGATCAGGACTAAATAGCGGGACAGAATATGCTCAAGCGACAGATCATACACATGCCAGCCGATCGTTCCCGTCATGACCGAAGCTAGCAAGATGATGAAACAGACGATTTCTTCATTCTTTAGAGAATGCTGGATCTTTTTAAGGGAAAGCAATGGAATGCTTTGTAAAAAAATCAATGTCAGGATGCTACTCAACCCTGCTTCAATCGACACCATCAACATTGTACCGGTCGTAATCGGCTCGGATGCGAAGGTGTGCAAACTCATCCTCGTAATGAAGCTGGCAGCGAGAACAGTGACCGGTAATAGTTTCAGGTTCTGTTTTACTAGATTCGTAAGGATGGAATAAAGGACGAAGAAGACAGCCAGACCGACCGCTACATATAGTCCCGTCTGTTCAAATGTCGTCAGTGCTCCAGCCAGGAGGGCAATCGCCGCCACCCCAGCTCTTTCCTTTTTTAAAAATAGAACAGTTCCGAAGAACGGAATCGCAAATGGGGATAATTCAGAAAGAATGAGTGCACGGCCGAGTAAAAAGCCTGTACAAAACAATAATAGACTCCAGTGGAGGAGAATACGCTTCACCCGTAGACTCGTTTCTTTCATATGAGAGGATATATTATTCTTCAACCTTTCTACCAGTACGAACTTCCGCAACACCTGGTTGCTTTCCGATCCTACCTTTTGCATCATTCCCCGCACCACCTGTTAATAGATTTGTGTTGTCTATTTAATCACAGTCTACTTTCATTTTTTGTCAAATGGTCAGTCGAGCGGAAAAAAACTTCTCGACGGGTTACGAGGCTCGACGCCATTATGATTCAATTTTCAGAATTTTCTACAGTATAGGTTTTTCTCTTTTTTCTCATGGGCTTCTAAGGGATTACAGTTTTGGAGTGTAATTTGGTTAACTCGAAAATATTGGCGAAGGAAGGATGAGTAAGGAGAAAGGTTTTACCATTCTACAAGGATAGATGGGCATGTCGACGGATTTCAGTTGACCATCGGGGGTAGATTTGAGCTTCGTTACACGTTTATAGATCAGTTTCCGGTTATTTCCCATAAAAACTCGTGTATTTCCAATAAATATAGAAATTTATAGATCAGTTTTGCGATTTTCCCATAAAAATCAGAAATTATAGATCAAATCACGTTTTTTGGGTACAAAAAAACTGCCCTTTGTCAGGACAGTTGTCTTTTATGTGCAAATGGTGACCCCTACGGGATTCGAACCCGTGTTACCGCCGTGAAAGGGCGGTGTCTTAACCACTTGACCAAGGGGCCTAATCTATTAGTTATTTATTTTTAACATCAGATAAAAATGGTAGCGGCGGAGGGGATCGAACCCCCGACCTCACGGGTATGAACCGTACGCTCTAGCCAGCTGAGCTACACCGCCAAATAGATATGTTTTAAAGACACAACAAGAATAATACAAGATAATCGAGATCTCGTCAATAGGTTTTTTGCGATTAAATGATCTTTTCATTACGACTGAAGCATGAGTTCGTATTAAAGCACCCTTTCCAGTCATCTCAATAAGAAAAGACTGACAAATTTGTCAGTCTTTGAATGATTGCTTGCATATTCCGATTAATGAGCTTATTTTTACTACAATCGGTAAGCAGCAGATTCCATTACCCTCGACGTGCACCGCGTCCTCCACGTTTCGATTCGGTTTGCCTCTTCAAGGTAGATAAACGTTCATCACTATCTTTCAAGAAACGATTCAACTTATCTTCGAATGACACGAATTCATTATTCTGTCTTCTAGGTTTTCCTCCCTTACCACGAGGGCGGTCTGGTCTGCGATTCGGTTTTGGTGGCTGATCTTTCGCTTTCTTGATGGAAAGCCCGATCTTGCCGTCATTATCAACGTTAATGACTTTTACCTCAACTTCATCCCCGACAGAAAGGTGTTCGTTAATGTCCTTGACGTAGTTATCGGCAACCTCACTAATGTGGACTAAACCGGTGATACCATCTGGCAGCTCGACAAATGCTCCAAAATGGGTAATACCTGATACTTTTCCCTTCAATTTGCTGCCTACTTCAATTGTCATTGTAAAAATTGCTCCTCCTTAAAGTTTGAAAAAATTAAATTCACTTTATTATACATGCCCGTAAAATCAAGGTCAACGCGACTCCTCTTTGTTCTTAGGGAGTTTGAAAATCGTCTCACCTGGTTTGGACATATTATAATCTCTTCGAGCGACCTCACCAATATAATCAGGGTCTTGTAGTTTATTCACTTCTTCGCTTAATTGTGCTTTTTCTTTTTTCACATCTTCCAAGTTTTGTTCTACTTTCTGTTGCTCTTCTTTCTTCTCAGCAATGACAGTTGCTTGAGAGGTAAGTGTGGAAATCATGACGGCAAACATGATAACAACCAGAACACCGAAAACGACAAGACGTCGATAAAGTCCCTTCTTCCTACGCCGGGCACGATCTTGCTTTTTTCTTTCTTGATCCATGATGTTTTCGTTTAAGGCTGTTATTTTGTCATTTCGTTGAACCATCCTGAACCCCCTTTACCTTCTAAGTTTTCCAATCCAGTCTTTCACTTTATTCGTTGGCTTCTTCAAAAATCCTGCTTTCTCTTTTAGTTTTGTTAACATTTTTACTTGAATCGGTTTCAACCATCGATTGTAGATGAATAGACCGATTTTTCTAAGAGGAAAGAGAAGAATGCCAGAAATGAAGAGAAGGATGGATAATAGAAGTCTACCTATCATTTTACTCAAGGTAAGAAGGAGTTTCAATATGACTTTTACAGGTTGTATAAGAAGTGCTGAAATGATGTTGCGGATCATTCTCGCGATGCCGATTACCACCTTGATGATGAACTCCAATAACTTTCTGTAGGCTTTTTGCAATAAACTTTGGTATCCAGCGAAACCGCATAATAAGGCCAGGAATATGATGATCCTCACTTCTCCATGATTGACTTGTAACAATACATAGAATATGAGGAGAGCTTGTAAAATCCAGAAGACAATGTCATTGATGAACCTCAACCAATTCCACTTTCGATCTCGGGGTTGAAAGCGATGGTACGTATCGAGAGCAGCTCCAATCCAGATACCGCTCCCGACCATTGCTAAAATCGTGTAGAGTTGCACATTCAAACTCATTTGAACAGCTTGCTAAAAAATCCTTTAGCTTTATCCCCTTGTTGCTGATCGAGATAAACGAGATCGTACACTTTCCCTTCGATTGAGACGAGTCCTTGTTCCAAATTCAAGTTTTTCATTTTCAAATTATAGCCGCGGATTGCCAGAAAGCCCATTGAGGTTTCAAGCAAGAATTCTTCGTTATCAAAGCTTTCCACTTGTTTGACTCCGGTGATATCGAGCGCTTTACGACCTCTCATCTTCACATCATGATCCGGTGCCGTTGTGGGTTTATTGTAATTGGAACCATTGTAATCGTAATATTGATCCATGGTAGCTCCCCCCCAAACATAGTTTGTACCAATGTATGAAGGCAAGCGTGGGAATAGAACAAGCTCTCTGCTATACGATACCTAACTCATTAAGTTTTCGTACATAAACAGCCGCAGATGCTGCTAAGTCCAGATGATGGTCTAAAGGGTCTTTGTTTAGATATTTACAATCTACTAAGCCAGTCGCTCCATCAATAAAATCTTGCTCTGTGTCCAATAATTTCAAGCTGTTATTCTTACAATACTTTCTCAAAATCTGATTGTATTGTTGGGTTAGTTCTGTCCGTTGTTTTTGGGTTGCACTTATGCCTTTTCTAAGATTTGCAACATCGCCCCAACTCTGATGGTCTTTAATAGTTGGGGGTGGAGGTGTTGCAACAACGATATGTTGAAAGCCTAATGATTGTATGCTTTTTAAAAATGAAAAATAATTCGTCAGAGTTTCATTTAATTGACTGGAGACGGATAAATTGTATTTTTGAGCTCGATACCATATTACAAAGCCACAATCTACTTCTCCTAACATGAATAATAATGTCCTATTGCGGGGGAGTGGGTGGATTGAGAGATTAAAGGTTTGAAGGGCATTCGTTTTTGAGTTAGGATTCACCATCCCTAATGCTGTGGCCCCGCCTACATGACATATGGAAATGTTCGTCTTTTTTAGAAATTGATGATCTTTAATATATTGAAAGACCAAGACATGACTGTCACCAAAACAACTCAGATCCATATGAATCGCTTCCTTTACAAACAATTACCAATAAAATATGATTCAGCACGTTCGATTATGTGAGTGACAGGAACAAACTAAAAAAGATCGACCGACAGCTGTCCATCCTATCGTGCTGCTCCATTCTAGTAGAATGACGCGTAGACAGGTGACATTTCTGCCAGTCAATCTTTCTGTTATAGTACTAACCCCGATTTAATAAATTCTCTATGATGAAAGTACAGCTTATCCAATCATTATGCGTCGTCGTTTATACGTTGCTCGCTAACGATCGAATACATGGACGCTGCGTCTTCCTTTTTCGTTGTCTCTTTTAAGTCTTCCACTTTTACCGTAACGATCTTCTGTCCGAACCGGATTTGTAGTTCATCTCCCGGTTGGATGGTAGAGGACGCCTTCCCAGCGTTCCCGTTAATCAAGATTCTCCCTTGATCCGAAATTTCTTTCGCAACTGTACGTCGTTTGATCAAGCGAGAAACTTTCAGAAACTTATCAAGACGCATATTTTACTTTACTGCGTCTTTCAGCTTGTTTCCTGCACGGAAAGCAGGAACTGTAGATGCTGGGATATCGATCGTTTCACCAGTTTGTGGGTTACGTCCTGTACGGCTAGAGCGCTCACGAGTTTCGAATGTACCAAATCCGACGAATTGTACTTTGTCGCCATCCTTAAGAGCATCTGTAATTTCAGTCAATAGGCTGTTCACGACTGTTTCAACGTCTTTCTTCGTCATGCCCGCTTTTTCAGAAATATTGTTGACTAGATCATTTTTGTTCATTGTATGTACCTCCTAGTATTCTTCCTTGTTTGATAGACAAATTCGCGTCAAACCACGCTTCTCTGTCCATTCCAAAGAATAAAGTTCTCTATTCTTCGAGAGATTCCTTCTTTTTAGACATATTTTTTGCCTGTTCCCACAAAATGTCCATGTCTTCCAAAGTGACTTCCTCAAAAGAGACACCCTTCTTCTTAAGCGTTTCCTCGATATAACGGAACCGATCATAAAACTTCCGATTGGTCCTGTTGAGAGCGAGTTCAGGGTCTATCCCATAATAACGGCATAGGTTCACAAGTGCAAATAGGCAGTCTCCCAGTTCACTTTCCATCTCCTGCTGATCTTCTGTCTCAACCGCTTGGTGGAATTCATTCAATTCTTCTTTGATCTTTTCAATGATCGGTTCAACTTCGTCCCAGTCAAATCCGACCTTGGCAGCTTTTTTCTGTAGTTTCTCTGCACGGATCAATGCAGGATATTGATCTGTCCCATCCAAAATGGAAGTCCTATCCTGTCCGCCTTTTTCCTTCTTCTTGATTTCATCCCACGTTTCTTTGACTTCCTCAGCTGTTTCAAGTGAGTCATCACCAAATACATGCGGATGACGACGGATCATTTTTTCCGTCAGAGCCTGAATGACATCCTCAATGGTAAAATAACCATCATCCTCACCGATTTGTGCATGAAGCATGATTTGAAGGAGCACATCCCCCAGCTCATCGGTCAAATGATCATCATCCTGTTCATCAATGGCCTCAATGACTTCGTAGGCCTCTTCAAGTAAATATCGGCGTAAACTCTCATGAGTCTGTTTTTTATCCCACGGACATCCTTCCGGTCCTCTGAGCGTCTGGATTACATGACGTAATTGCGTGAATTCCCTGCTTAATTTACTCGTATCCCGAATCGGTTCTACATAAAGAGCAGTGAGGTTATGCAACTCGACATGACGATCCAGTTCGTAAAGCGGTACAGATACAATCGTTTCTTCACTTGAACCAGCAGCTGTGACGACATGTACCGGATGATCATCTGGATAGCGCTCCATCAGAATCAATTTTACATGGGAAGCGATGAATGCATCATATACTTGTCCAATGATGATATGCTGTTGCACATTCATTTGGTCTCGAGTAAGGCTTGTACCATCCAGTAGTTGAAATCCATCGATCGGATCGATTCGTAACGCCTGGAACATGGCATCCAGGAAGCTTTGTCCACCTCTGAATTCTACTTCCGTGTTGTGCTTTTCCTGCCCTTCGATCAAAAGCTGGACGGTCTGTTCGGCTACAAAAGGGTGACCTGGAACGACGTATACGATTGATTTATCTTCCGCTTCCACCCATAACCGCTCCACGATTTCATGGTACACACTTTCGAACGCATTTTCCTGTACATAGAGATCATCGAAGCTCTCGAATTTGATTCCTTCTGCTTCCAGCTCTTTCACGACCGGATGCTCTTTCGTCCGTAAAAAAAGATGCTCCGATTGTTTGATTCGTTTATAGACGCCATACGGGATCTGATCCAAATCGCCTGATCCTAATCCGATGACCGTAATTGTATTTCCCATGTTAACCGCTCCTTTCTCTGTAAAACCATTTGATCAAGTACTTTCCTTTCGGCAGCATTTCCAGCTCTTCATATTTCCAAACCCTCTGATTCATAAGGGCGATCAAATAAATGAGCGCTCCGAACACAGCGCTTGTCAACGCGACTAAACCTGCGACAAAGCGATCTTCAACAGGATGGAACATGAGCCACAATTCTTTCCATAAGAACGTCCCGACAGCCATCAGGAGAAGTGAAAAGACAACCTTCAGACTGTAAAAGCGTTGCATCTGGAAGACGTTCGTCAATCGTTGGACCATGAAAAGATTACAACAAGCTACAAATGCTGTGCTTATCACGGTTGTGATGGCCGCACCTGAAATACCCCATTTTGGAATCAGCCAAAGGTTCAAGATGGCTTTGATCACCAACGCAATCATGATGAACAAAACAGGATATCCGATCTTTCCGAGTCCTTGTAAAATCGCTGATGAAGTGATCGCAATGGAACCGAACAAAATTGCAGCAGCGAGTATACCGAGCGCAATCGAACCCTTCGTGTCCTCATACAAAAAGACGTTTGTCGGAGAGATGATGATAGCAAGCCCGACCGCTGCTGCTCCTCCTATGATAAAACTGAACTTCAATGTTTGACCTGTCAGGTTGATGATCTTTTCCTGATCTCTTTCTCGGTTCGATTTTGCAATATACGGGATGAGTGGTAATGCCATAGAAGTCGCTAAGACCGTCCCTAATTGCAGAAGGGGTTGTCCACGATCAAAGACTCCTTTACTCACCTTGGCATCAAGAAGAGCGACACCCACCTTTTCCAGGCCCGGCACAACTTGGAGGGCATCCACCAATTGGAACAAGGCAAACATGACCGCCGTAATACAGATCGCGAATCCCCCTCTTATAACGGATACCATCAAAGGAACTGTTCGTTTACGAGAAAGTACGCTCAATGGACCGATTGCAGTTGCTTTCTTTTTCACATATAGGAGCAAAACAACAATGGAGGCCATACTTCCGATCAAGCCACCAAATACAGCAGCACTTCCGACTGTGTAGTGATCCACTCCGTGGGAGACGAGCCAAATCGTCAGGATCAATATGAGGCTCACTCGGAAGAATTGTTCCACGACTTGCGAAATCGCTGTTGGGGTCATCTCTTTCTTTCCCTGGAAAAATCCCCTTATAACCGACAGAACCGGTACGAACAAAAAGGAATAAGAGGCGACCCGAAGCGGCTTCACCAGTAACGGATCGTTCATGGCACCCGCGATAGCAGGAGCCGATAAATATAACAATAAGAAAATCAGACCGAAGAAGCTGCTCAATCCAATCAAGATTGTAGTCAGCGTCTCTTTTGTATGCTGTAATTCATTTTCTGACAATACCTTAGAGATGATAAGCGGAAATCCATAAAGGCTTAACGCAAACGCAATAGCGTAGAATGGGTATACTTGTTGGTACACGTAAAGTCCTAGATCTCCGGCGATGTTCTGGTAGGGGATACGGTAAAATGCGCTCAGTATCTTCACAAGGAGTGCTGCACCAGATACAACGAGCGTCCCTTTCCAGAACGACTTATGCAATTCCGTTTGGTTGAACATCAAGCCACCGCCTATTTCGATAAAGAAAACTCGGCAAGCCAATAAGGCTTCCTTAAGAAGTACAATAATAGCCCCATTATATCATGAGAAAAGGTGAACCTGATAAGGGGTGAACTCTTATATAGCTTTAAAAAACAAAAATAAAAAGAAGCAGACTCGCCTGCTTCTTTTCTTATTGCTCCATTTGTTTGGCTAGAAATCCAGCTGCTGTTTCCGCTAATTTCTGTTCCACATCTCCGATCTGCTTGTCCGTCTTGCAGAGCAATACGACTGCCCCGATCGGATCCCCGTTCGCTACAATCGGTGCAATGACGTGTGCAACAGATTCACTATTGCCATCTGAAATTTCTACTGTCGTAGCTTGTGCAGACACGAGTGATTTTCGATCATTCATTGAGGATTCGATCATTTTGCCGATATTCTTATTCAAGTAATCCTTCTTGCCTCCACCAGCTACCGCTATAAATGCATCTCTGTCCGAAATCAATGCGATGTGTTGGGTGTGCTCGTACAATGATTCTGCGTACTCCTGAGCAAAATCTCCAAGCTCACTTATCGGCGAGTATTTCTTAAGGATGACTTCCCCTTCACGGTCAACGAAAATTTCAAGAGGATCTCCCTCACGAATGCGCAGGGTTCTTCGAATTTCCTTTGGAATGACGACCCGTCCAAGATCATCAATACGACGTACGATACCTGTGGCTTTCATTCTTTGTTGCCCTCACTTTCTATCGTTGCAAGATAATGGAGATACAATAGCATTCATGGTACAAATGAATAAATATACCATTGATTTTCCTTTAGTATCCGTACGTTCGCTTAATCTATTCACTTAAACGGAAAATTCTTCGAAAAGTGGAAGCCTCCTATCATCATTAGGCCTGGACGGTTTCTTTTTTGGCATCCGGTACTTTTTCAAGCACCTCTTCAATCGTCTTCAACAGCTTCTCATCCGCCATTTTCTTATGGTTCACGATGACTTTGATCTGTTCTTTCTCCATCCCAAGATTCACATGACGACCTATTTTATTCACGATATCAAAAAGCTTGCTTCCATCTAGCTGCAGTGTCGTTTCTTTCGACAATAGAAGCTGTACCTGGTTGTTCTTCATCTGTTCGACCTTTTCGACTTTCTCTCGTTGTGCGTAAAGTTTGATTCTGGATACCGCAAATAAGTTCTCCACTTGCTCTGGATAGTCACCGAAACGATCGATCATTTCATCATGAAGATCCAAGACATCCTCAAAGTTCTCAATTCCCTTGAAGCGTTTATACATGTCGATTTTCTGTTTTTCATCCGCAATATAGGAAGAAGGGATGTACGCATCGACGTTAAGATCCAGCTCAAGTTCAAATTCCTTCTTCTTCGGTTTCTCGCCTTTCCGTTCTTCAATCGCTTCCTTCAGCATTTGAGAGTAAAGATCGAATCCGACAGAATCAATGAATCCATGTTGTTGCGCACCTAACAGGTTACCCGCACCACGAATCGAAAGATCTCGCATCGCGATCTTGAAGCCCGAACCTAATTCCGTGAATTCTTTGATCGCTTGTAGACGTTTCTCCGCTACTTCCGTAAGCACCTTATCCCGTTGATACATGAAATAGGAATAAGCGACGCGATTGGAGCGTCCGACACGTCCACGCAGCTGATACAACTGCGATAAGCCCATCTTGTCGGCGTCGTTGACGATCAACGTGTTTACATTCGGAATGTCGACCCCTGTTTCAATGATCGTCGTACTGACTAGTACGTCATAGTTACCATCCAAGAAGTCGATCATCACCGATTCAAGTTCATTTTCTCGCATCTGACCATGAGCGTATGCAACGCGGGCATCCGGAACAAGCTGGGATATCTGATCAGCCATCCGTTCAATCGATTCGACCCTATTATATAAAAAGTACACTTGACCGCCTCTAGATAATTCACGCTCGATCGCCTCTCGTATGATGCCTCCGCTATACTCGACCACATACGTTTGGACCGGGAAGCGGTTTTCAGGCGGAGTTTCGATGACAGATAAATCACGAACGCCAAGCATCGACATATGCAACGTACGTGGAATCGGTGTCGCCGTCAACGTAAGTACGTCCACATTTGTTTTCATCTGTTTGATTTTCTCTTTATGGGTTACACCGAATCGTTGCTCCTCATCAATGATCAGCAATCCAAGATCTTTGAATTGGATATCTTTAGACAGAATACGATGTGTTCCGACGACGATATCGACGGTTCCTGCCTTCAGTCCTTTTAACGTTTCTGTTTGTTCCTTCCGTGTCCGGAAACGGCTTAACGAACGGATCGTAATCGGAAACTCAGCAAAACGCTCCAGGAACGTTTCGTAATGCTGTTGGGCAAGGATTGTCGTCGGTACGAGGAAGGCGACTTGCTTACCATCATTGATCGCTTTGAAAGCAGCACGGATCGCTACTTCTGTTTTTCCATAACCGACATCTCCACATAGCAATCGATCCATCGGACGTTCCATCTCCATATCCTTCTTGATCTCTTCAATCGCCCTCAGCTGATCTTCCGTCTCTTGATATGGGAAGGCACTTTCGAATTCCTGCTGAAGTCCTGCATCTTCAGAGAACGCATATCCTTTCGACGCTTCACGTTCTGCATAAAGCTTGATGAGATCATCAGCAATGTCCTGGACAGACGATTGGACTTTGCTTTTGACTTTCTTCCATTCGCTGCCGCCCAGTTTATAGACCTTCGGCTCTTTCCCTTCCGATCCGACAAACTTCTGCACCTGGTCAATCTGCTCTACAGGGACATACAGTTTGTCATCGCCTGCATATTTAAGGTTGAGATAATCCTTATGAACACCATTGATTTCGAGCGTTTCAATACCGAGGTATTTACCGATCCCATGGTTGATATGGACGACGTAATCGCCGACCTTCAACTCAGAATAGCTTTTGATCCGTTCAGCATTTGAAACCTTCTGTGGTCTTCTCGGTTTTCTCGTTGTTTTTTTCGTGAATACTTCCTCTTCTGTCAAAACGACCAACTTACGCATCGGTAGCTCAAATCCACCATTCAAATCACCGATGATGATATGGTTTTTACCCGGTGTGAGTGGCGTATTACCGTCTGTGAGTGCCGCTTCGATTTTGTAATCTTCCATGACACGTTCAAGACGCTTGGCCCGCTCTTTGTTGGCAGCCAAAAAGACGACGGCATCTTTACTCTTATGCCATCTCTGCACTTCAGAAAGGAGGACATTCAATTGTCCATGGAAGTTTTGCATCGCTTTACAGCTCATATTGATGATGTTCTGAGGATTGGTGTGTGGAACATGTCTTAAGAATAAAGAAAGATATAAGAACATAAGCTTCGGTCGATTGACCAGATCCTCATATTGATGGGAAAGGCGTAATCCTGACAAAATCTCTCCCTGATTCAATAAAGTCGTATGCCATTCTGCTTCTTCCTTCTCCAAATTTGAAGAAGTCTCCTGGACACGACTGATTTCATCCATAATGACCAGCGCATCTTCGGGAAGATAGTCTAGCAAACTAGCAGGGTGTTCATAGTAGCAGGAAATGTATTTGTACATTCCTTGGAATGTTTGTCGATGTTTTAACTGTTCGATTTCGTACCCGATGTTTTCGGTGAGCTTCTCCTTTACTCCCGCGTCTTTTATTTTTTGGAGTGATCTCGATAACCCGAGGTCAACCTTAGAAACGGCTCTTTCGTAGTGTTCCGGAAAAAGTATGATTTCTTCTGCCGGCCCAACCTGGATCTCTTGAAGTTGATTTTCAGATCTTTGTGTTTCAACGTCAAAATAACGGATGGAATCCACTTCTGTATCAAACAACTCGATTCGAAGAGGCTGTGCTTCGGTCAGTGGAAAGATATCGAGAATCCCCCCACGAATACTGAACTCCCCTGGACCAGTAATCATATCAGAACGTTCATAACCCATGGCAATCAACTGATTCTTCACGTCATCCAGTTCGATATCCGTACCTCGCTTGAATGTTACACGCCTCGCGTTCCATACATTCTTCGGAGGGATCATTCTTCTCAAGCCTGCAATCGGAGTGATGATCACTCCGCCGTCAGACCTGTCCGCCAATCGGTTCAGAACATCAATCCGTTGAGATTTCAATTCTGGACTGGCAATTGCGATTTCAGCAGAAGTCAGCTCGTTCACTGGATACAAATGCACCGTTTCTTCCCCGAGAATCGCCACTAAGTCTTCATATAGCTTTTGAGCTTGAAAAAGGTTATGTGTAACGACGAGCTGAGCACGACTATTCGATTGATATAGGCCAGCCATCAATAAGGTACGAGCAGAGTTCGATAAACCAGAAACCAATTGCTCCCGCAGACCTTCCGACATACCTGTAATGAGGGATTGGAAATCATCATTATCACAAAAATACTTCAATAAACCTTGCATCACTTTTATCTCCTTCCCAGTAGGAATGGGAGTCCAAATTCCCTAAACTGTATCTTCTTGTTGTCTATAGATTTTTCAATCCATTAAAATGATAAAGACTTTTATGAACAGCCAGGCTACTTCTTACACAGCAAAAAACGCCTTGGTGTGTGAACCAAAGCTGTTTACTGTATAAATGAATCCAGTGCATGAAAATCTGGGTTCCTTCTTAGCATTTCATAACAGTCCTCACAAATGGATTTTACATACATATGTCCTTGATCATCATAGGATAAGTATTCTTCCCTCTCTTGATCGGTCAGTTGATTCAATCCTAAATCCGTTGAACCGACAGAATGCAGATCCAGCTTACCGATCTGGACATTACAATGCTTACATGAATAATAGACTGCCATCTTCCGCCTCCTCAGTGACCTGTTATACTCTCATTATGGTCGCTAAGAGGCGTTTCTATTCACCCGTTGTACCGGTTCATCACTTGAGAAAATGGCTTTTGGATCCAACTTTCACATGCCTTGGCAGATCGATCGAGAGCTTCTGTAATCGCATCTCGTTGATCGGGACGGAATGTTTTCAAGACATAATCGGGTACAGCTTCACCTGGCTCAGGCCTTCCGATTCCGATTCGGACCCTTTTAAAGTCCTGAGTACCTAAATGCTGTATGATGGACTTCATCCCATTGTGACCGCCTGCGCTTCCTTTTTCACGAAGACGCAGCTTTCCCGGTACTGTGTCTAGATCATCATAAATGACAAGCAGATCTTCACGATCGACTTTATAATACTTCATCAGTGGAATGATGGAGTCTCCAGAACGATTCATATAGGTGAGAGGTTTTAATAAACATATTTTATGCCCGTTTACTTCCCCTATGCCATACAACCCGTTGAACTTTTGCTTATTCAATGGAATAGACAGTGACTCAGACAGTTGGTCAATCACTTTGAATCCGACGTTATGACGTGTTTCTTCGTACTTGCTTCCTGGATTACCTAAACCAGCGATTACCTTCATGTCTTCATGACCTTCCTTTTCAAACAATTGCTTAATCTTATTCAACATTTTGAATATAACTCCTCATATGAACTTTCTTATTCTATTCCAGATTAAGTCGTTCCATCCTCCCAGAGGATGGTTTCAACTTTATTACAATTTAGAAAAGCTTAAGCACCCGTTCAGCCACGAAGGTCACCGAAGGCCTGATGAGGAGGCTGTTGCCGCCGCAAGAAGGCTGAAGTGATCCAAGTGGCTGGGTGCTGAAGCTAGACATCAAGAAAACGTAAGTGCTTTTCTAAAGTCTATTTTATCTTAAAGGATCTTCGACTAAACCCCACCACGTCCTGTGGTGAACGTCGAAGCCAGCACATCCTGTGGAAGTGAGGCTTGCGGTTCGCCCGCGGAAAGGGAGTGAATTCCGAAGAAACCAACCTTTCTATTAGACGTAGAAAAAGGCGCAACCAAAGCGGCTACGCCTTTGTATGAATATGAATATTTCGTCGATGTTAATCTTCTTTTTTCTCTTCTGCTTCTTCTTCCCCGTCATCATCAGAATCGTCTTTATCACTGATGACTTCTGGTTCTTGATCTTCTTCATCGATCATTTCTTCTTCCGGTTCTTCAGTCGGAGGTGCGATTGAAACGACAACCTCTTCCGGATCTGTCATGATGTTGTACGAAGAATTTTCAATGACATCTGCAACTGTAAATGCGTCACTGATATTCAATTCCTCGATATTGACCTCGATCTCACTTGGAATATCAGCTGGCAACGCTCTAACCGTAATGTCATGTAAGAAGTGCTGTACGACGCCGCCTTCTTTCGCTCCAGCAGGCTCGCCGACAAGACGTACAGGTACATCTGCATCTGTTTCTTCATTCAAGTCGATTTCTCTGAAGTCGACATGAATCAGAAGATCTTTCAAATGATCGATCTGCAGGTCTTGTACCATAGCAGAATGTTTTTTGTTGTCGATTTTCAAATTGATGACTGCATTAATTCCGTTTTCACGGATCGATTTTACGAAATTGACTCTGTTAAGATAGATCGGCTTACTATCACCGTTTCCATAGAAGACTGCTGGTACATTGCCTTCTTCACGTAACTTCCTTGTAGTAGAACGACTGAAATCATCTCTTACTTTCACATCTAAATCGATAGCCATAACGAAATCACCTTCCTGTGTCAGTTACTATTTTAAAACTATACCCGAAAACAGATAGGTTCAAACATCAATCAGACAAAAAGATTAATCGAACAGCTTACTTACAGATTGTTGCTCATGAACTCGGATAATCGCTTCCCCTAGAAGAGGTGCTACTGAAAGCTGTGTCAATTTATCAATGAATTTCTCTTCAGGTAGTGCGATCGTATTCGTTACTACGAGCTCTTTGATTTTTGAATTTTGGATACGTTCAATCGCAGGACCAGATAACACTGGATGTGTACAGCAAGCATACACATCTGTCGCACCATTTTCAATCAATGCGTTTGCCGCAAGTGTAATCGTTCCTGCTGTATCGATGATATCATCGATCAAGATCGCCGTTTTCCCTTCAATGTTACCGACGATATTCATGACTTCGGAAACATTCGGTCGTGGACGACGCTTATCGATGATCGCAATAGGTGCTTTCAAGCGGTCCGCCATTTTTCTAGCACGTGTCACTCCGCCATGATCAGGAGAGACGATGACGACATCTTCTAAGTTCTTGCTTTCGAAGTAATTCGCCAATGTCGGTACACCAAGCAGTTGATCCACTGGAATATCGAAGAAACCTTGGATTTGCGGTGCGTGAAGATCCATGGAAATGACACGTGTTGCTCCTGCTGTTTCCAAAAGGTTTGCAACGAGCTTTGCCGTAATCGGCTCTCTTGAACGAGCTTTACGATCTTGTCTTGCATATCCATAGTAAGGAATCACAACATTGATTGTCTTAGCTGATGCACGCTTCAATGCATCGATCATGATCAATAGTTCCATCAAATTTTCGTTGACCGGAGAAGAAGTGGATTGGATGACATATACTTCGCCACCACGAATGCTTTCTTCGATGTTGATTTGGATTTCTCCGTCACTGAAACGTTGAACAGAACATTTCCCCATGTGAACACCAATGTGTTCAGTAATTTCTTCAGCCAGGCCTTCATTGGAATTTAAGGTGAATACTTTTAACTTCGAGTTCTCATACTTGGACACGCTTATTACCCCCTGTGATTGTTTTGCTTTTCCTGTATTTTAGAAACGTAACCTTCTTTATTCGTTTGGCGAGCTCGAGCGATGGACAAAGCTTCGCCAGGTACATCTTCAGTGATCGTCGATCCAGCTGCAACATAAGCATTTTCTCCAACTGTGACGGGGGCAACCAAATTGGAATTACATCCAATGAATGCTCCATCTCCAACTTTCGTCAGATGCTTGTTTTTACCGTCGTAGTTGACAGTGATCGATCCACAGCCGAGATTGACGTCTTTACCGATCTCAGCATCACCGATGTAACTCAGATGCGATGCCTTGCTACCGTGGTCCATCTTAGATTTCTTCACTTCTACAAAGTTCCCGATCTTGATCTCATTCCCCAACTGTGATTGTGGACGGATATGAGCGTAGGGTCCAATCGCAACTTTGTCTCCGACTTCACTATCGTGTACCACGGATTGTTTGATCGTCGTTTCGTTACCGATCTGACTATCTTTAATTTCTGCATTCGGTCCGATGGTACACTCTTCACCGATTACTGTATTCCCGGATAATACGGTTCCAGGGTAGATGACCGTATCTGCTCCGATCTTCACATCGGAAGTGATATACGTCTGTTGTGGATCAATGATCGTAACACCGTTCTTCATATGTTTGGTGTTGATCCTCTTCTTCATCAGACGCTCCGCTTCCGATAAGGCAACTCGATCATTAACGCCAATCGTTTCTTCAAATGCAGGGGTCTGGTAAGCTGCCACCGTTTCATTTTGCTCTTTCACGATTTCGATGACATCCGGCAAATAGTATTCACCTTGTACGTTGTCATTCGTCACTTGTTTCAGCGCTTCAAACAACGTCTTATTGTCAAAACAGTACGTACCTGTATTGATTTCTTGAACAGCTTGTTCATGAATAGTCGCGTCTTTATGTTCGACGATTTTCGAAACAGTTCCGTCCTCTTTTCGGATGACTCTTCCATATCCGAACGGGTCTTCTGCATGTGCCGTCAGTAAAGTGACTTTCGCGTTTTCTTTTTCATGATGTTTCAAGAGTGCATCCATCGTTTCAGCTGAAATCAATGGTGTATCACCACAGACGACGAGTGTCGTACCTTCAAGGTCTCCTAACAAATCCTCTGTTTGCATGACGGCATGACCTGTGCCGAGCTGCTCCTCTTGCAACACATAATTCACTTCAGCACCGAGCTGATCTTTCACCTTTTCAGCTCCATGACCAATGACCGTGACGATTTGATCGACCTGTACTTCTTTAATCTGATCGACAACATGTTGAACCATCGGTTTACCACCTACAGGGTGCAACACTTTATATAAACGAGATTTCATTCGGGTACCTTTTCCAGCTGCTAACACAACCGCATATCGTTTCGACATATATATCCTCCAATGCTCGTTGTTGACCTTTATCCAATATGAATATATCTTATAATCCTGTATGATTCAAGGAAAGGCGCCATTTGTCGCTATATTGAAACATTCTATGTAGGAGGAGAATGATTCATATCCAATGATTGGTATCCATACTGTTCACGCCACAATAAAAAGAACCTAATCGAAGGTGATCAGGTTCTTAGTTGCGTAGATTATTAGGATGCACCGGCTTCTTCAAGTGCGGACTCCAATTCCCCTACACGATGGTATTCGGTTAACACAGCTGTCTGGATCTTCTCACGAGTGTTTGATGTGATCGGATGTGCGATATCACGGAATTCACCATCTGGCGTCCGCTTGCTCGGCATTGCAACAAACATTCCATTGTTTCCGTCGATTACACGGATATCATGAACTACGAATTCATGATCGATGGTAATTGAAGCAATCGCCTTCATACGCCCATCTGTGTTCACTCGTCGAAGTCTTACGTCAGTTACTTCCATTTTGTAAAACACACCACCTTTTTTATAAATACCAGCGTACTAAGAGGTTTCTACACACTTGTAACTTTTTCCTGCTCGGAATATAAAAAATAATGAAAAAATTTAATCAACTTAAAAAGAAAGGCTGTTGTCGCAAGAAAGTAGTTGATTTCCGCTTCAGGTGCTCGCTTTCCGCGGGGCGTGCGGTGAGCCCACTCGTCGCGTTGCCACATTGATTGGTCTCACCTGTCCCGCTGATCCCGCTGGAGTCTCGCACCCTGCACTCCAATCAAATCCACAAGTTGTTTCTATCTAAAAGCAACAATTCTTAAGAAAAGAGCCCAAAGAAAATAAAAAAAGCCAACGATAGCATTAGTTGCTGTCGTTGGCTTTTGTTCTTCTTATTTCACTAGTGCAATGACTTCAATTTCAATCCGTACGTCTTTCGGAAGCTTGGACACTTCTACACAAGAACGTGCAGGCTGATGATTCTCGAAGTAACTTCCGTAAATTTCATTCACGGTCGGAAACTCATCCATATCCTTTAAGAAGACCGTTGTTTTGACGACTGTATCGAGGGATGCTCCCGCCTCTTCCAAAACAGCCTTCAAGTTAGAAAAGATCTGATGCGTTTGTGTTTGGACATCCTCACCAGCAAGTGTGCCTTCCGGAGTGAGGGCAATCTGACCAGAACTATAAAATATGTTGTTTACAACGATTCCCTGGGAGTATGGCCCGATCGCTTCAGGTGCGTTCGTCGTATGGATCTTCTTCATTCGCTTCCAACCTCCATCTGATCTAAGTAATTACCTGCTTCAACTTGTATCTTCTGCTCTCTCGTATCGACATTGGAGAGACGAGCTAAAGAAATATAGTCATCGACAAGTCTTTCCTGGACTTCCTCAGATTCAACAAGTACTCCGATTCCTACCATTGTCGCGTCGAATTCTTGAAGTAGATCCATCATACCTTTGATTGTGCCGCCTGCCTTCATGAAGTCATCGATGATCAAGACGTTGGAGCCTGATGGCAGGCTTCTTTTCGCTAACGCCATCGTTTGGATTCTTTTAGTCGAACCGGAAACGTAATTGATGCTCATCGTTGAACCTTCAGTGACGCGACTATTGCTACGGACAATCACAACTGGAACGTTCAGATAGGATGCAACAGCGTATGCGAGTGGAATCCCTTTTGTCGCTACGGTCATGACAACATCAATCGAACGATCTGCAAACATGGATGCAAACATCCGTCCAACCTTATTGATGATCGAAGGATTCCCTATGATATCCGTCATATAAAGATATCCACCTGGAAGTACACGTTCTGAAGAGCTTAATAGACCCTTCAGTTCTTCAATCACTTCACGTGCTTCATCTTCTGATACGCGCGGAATATACCGGACGCCTCCTGCTGCACCAGGTACAGTTACCAACCAGCCTACACCTTGTCCCTCAAAGTTTTCTTTAATAATCAACAAATCTTCGCTTATGGATGACTTTGCAGCTCCGTATCGATCACTGAAAAAAGAAAGAGAAATGAGTTCATGTGGATGCTGGAGGAGATAACGAGTCAAATCAACGAGCCTGCTGCTTCGTTTTAATTTCATGCTTAATTCCTCCAAAACCGAATATTTTAAGGTTAATATACCACTTTTGTACGGGTTTATTCAACCTGTTATTCGGTTTCTCCTAACATCCTGACCATATATACTTCGTTACAAAACCCTCTGAGACCATTGTAGATCCGTTGAGCACGTGTTTCATGAACAGTCAGCCCAAATACTGTCGGACCGCTTCCACTCATCAAAACGCCTTCTGCTCCTAGACGTTCCATCTGATTCTTGATGTGAGAAACATCCGGATAATCCTCTAGTGTGACGGATTCCAGTACGTTCCCTAACAAATAACAGATTTGGTTGAAGTCTTTCCGTTCAATTGCAGCCACCATCGATTGGATATCAGGATGTTCGACCTCTGCCAATTTCAAATTCCGATACACATCCGCAGTCGATACGCCAATAGCTGGTTTTGCTAAAACGACCCAACAAGGGGGTGGTGATGGAATCGACTTGATGATTTCTCCTCTTCCTGTTGCAAGAGCTGTGCCGCCATAAACACAAAAAGAAACATCGGATCCAATTTTGGCACCTAAAACAGCTAATTCATCAATCGATAGCCCAAGATCCCATAATTCGTTCAAGCCTTTTAGAGTGGCTGCTGCATCGCTGCTTCCTCCTGCAAGACCAGCGGACACGGGGATATGCTTATCAATTGTGATGTGTACACCTTCGTTTCGGTTACACTCTTTTTTAAGTAAGTCTGCCGCCTGATAAGCGAGGTTTCGAAAGTCAGAAGGGACGTACCCCCCTGAGGATTCGATTTTGATGATGTCTTCATCAAGTGTGGTCAATTCAATCCGATCAGCCAGATCAATGGTCGTCATGACCATCTCCACTTCATGAAATCCATCGTCACGTTTATGTAAGACGTCTAATGAAAGATTTATTTTTGCCGGAGCTTTAATAGAAAGTTTCATTCTTCTTCACCTACTTCATAAGTCCATAATACCGCAGAATAGTTTATCATACATTCTGCCAGAATTGCGGAAAACATTCAATTAAAAAAAGGATGGACATACTTGTTCAATCAACTCGGTCCTAACATTTCCTGCAACATTTGTGTTGAGGGGTCTGTTTGGCAGCTGGAGGATTGTCAGTACGGTCCACCCTGTATAGAGCAGTAGTTTATTCAGACATTTGTTGTTGTGCTTTTTCAATCGCACGTTTGACCATGTTTCCGGCATCTCTGGAACGTATCGCTCCCCAACCTTCTTTTTGCACGGTCTCATAGAAGCCTAACTCTTTTGCAATTTCTTCTTTAAAACGGTCGGACATAACGCCGCGTCGTCTTGCCATAATTGCGAAAAGCCCCTTTCAAATCCTTTTTCACTACTACGTATGATTAGTATAAGGAGTTGAAGGTGAATTATGATTTCCTTATGTAGGTAGTACAGGGTTGATTGTAGTCGAAATTTACGACACTCCTGCGGGAACAGCGAGCCAGGCAAGACCCCACAGCGAACTTGTGGGTCAAGCATCACAAAGATCTTCGACTAAGACCCACCACGTCCTGTGGTGAACGTCGAAGCCACCACCTCCTGTGGAAGTGAGGCTTGCGGTTCGCCCGCGGAAAGGGAGTGAATTTCGAAGAAATCAACAACAGATATTTAAGCCTATAAAAAGTAAAAAAGCAGTTAGACATTATGCCTTACTGCCCGCTTACCATCATTCCGTTCGTAGTATCTTCAGCAAATGTGATTTCGACTGTTTCAGTCAAAACGTCAGCATAGCTGTATGATACGCGTTCAAATGCATTTGTATCTTGATCCAACTTCACAATGAAGACTGCTGGATAAGTTTCTTCTAAGGTGCCACTTCTCTCAATGGTTTTTCGTCGTCCTCCGTTAGCTTTCAACGTTAGACGCTTACCAACTTGCCCTTCTAACACGCGTTTTATGTCAGGAATTGTTTTACCCATTCTACTACACCTCACTTAGACAAATTATAACATCATTTGATGCATTTTGTCAAAATAAATCTAAAATTATAGCAATGCTCTGTAACAGTTGTCAACGGTGTTGGCTCTATTTTTTTAATTTAAAATTATTTTGTCATTAAAATAGGTATATTATGTAGACTTGTACAAAAAAATTGGAGAAAAAATTCAAATCAGTTGAACCAGGCTGACTCTTCATATCCAATAAAATTCGACAGAGACAGCCTATGGTTTTTATGCATTTGCGTTTGCAGCAGTTGTTTGATTATTGTTCTCTGGGTCTTTAATCGGCATTCCCGTTCTTAAGAAACCTGTCGTTTCCACCCCACCTAGACCATCATCACCTGTAATCGTGTTCCGCAAAACTTCCCACACATTGATTCGGTCATAAAAGGAGGTGAAGCTTACCTTTGACACGATATAAACGGGATCCAACGCATGAATGTTGACTCTTGAAGGTGAGCTTGCAAAATTGGCACCAGCTCTGATCAATGATTCAAAATGCGACTGGCATGCACCGGCAAAAATCATCAACTGATCAAGGTTCGGATTTTTTTTGCGAGCATCTTTCACTGTACGCACGAAATACTTGGAATGCCTATAAGCTTGCAGGTCTGAAGTATCCCCTTTGGATCGGATATAAGCATCATGACCTGTAATGACTAATATGTCCGGAGCAACTTCATCCATAAGGGCAGGTACTTTTTCCGGCATTTCGGTTTCCTTCATATGGATTCCGAAAACAGGCACATTCAACTTTTTATATAATTCAAGACATTTGTTCAGGTAATATGGATCTCCATCGACATGCAGAACTTTCCCAGGGAGCCTGAAGTAAGAGTGGTTTTTGTCATATCCGCCTGTCGCAGAATACTCCATCTTATGTCTTAACAATTGATAATCCTGTCGAAATAAACGATAGGAAGATTTCTCTTTTTCTTTGATCTTCTTTCTTCGTTCTTGTTGCTCATCACCATTCATCACGACCAGATCATCCACAGGGGCATCTGCGATCAATCTCATATCTTCCCCGGCTAATTCAGCCATCTGATCGTCTGTTATATGGGTAATACGAAATAAGAGATCACATTGGTATGAACGTCTTCCGACGATGTCCCCTACTTGAATAGGCATAAACTCTATTCCCCCTCGACGAGAGTGATCCTGAGTGCTTATCATTTAAGATAATGGATATATGATTGCTTACTTTCGAATTTCAGTTACTCTTTAAACCTATGTTCAGGAGTTTGAAAAAATGATTAATTATCAAAATGCATAAAGAAACCCTTATCGATGGTGGATCGATAAGGGCATGAATGATGATTATCTTTTTAATGGAAGCAATGCATTCGAGAGTTTGGCGAATTCAGCAATCGTCAGTGTCTCTCCACGACGTTTCCCATCAATGTCGACCTCTTGAAAAACTTGCTCGATTTCAGCTTTTTGCTCTTTTGATAAGAGATTGTTCTGTAAATTGTTCAACAAGGTCTTTCTGCGCTGAGCGAAGCTCGCACGTACAACCTCGAAGAAAAACGTTTCATCCGCCACTTCAACGGGTGGCTCATCACGTAACATCAACGATATGACAGATGAATCCACATTCGGTTGAGGTACGAAGACCGTTTTCGGAACTTTCACTTCTGATTTGGCAACCGCATAATATTGAACGGCTATTGAAAGAGATCCATAATTTTTCGTCCCCGGTTCTGCTGCCATCCGATCGGCTACTTCTTTTTGGATCATCACGACAATACCCCTGATCGGCAATCGTTCCATCAGCAGCTTCAGTATGATGGGTGTAGTCACATAATAAGGTAAATTCGCGACGACCATCAAATCATCAAGTCCACTGAATTCCTCTTCGATGATAGCAGGAAGATCCGCTTCCAGCACATCTTGATGGATGATTTTCACATGGGGATAGTCAGACAAAGTATCTTTCAAAATTGGAATCAATCTTTGGTCGATTTCGAACGCTGTAACCTTTTTGGCGCGTTTCGCCAATTGTTCCGTCAACGAACCGATTCCAGGTCCGATCTCAATGACACCAGTTTCAGAAGTCACACCAGCAGTATCGACGATCTTGTCGAGAATGTTTCGATCTATCAAGAAGTTCTGGCCCAGACTTTTTTTGAAAGTGAATTTATGTTTATCAATTATTGATCTCGTATATTGAGGGGTTGAGATATCTTTTCTCATGACTCCTCCTCCTTTAACACATGTTGAAGCGCGTCTCTAAATTCCTCACGACTGATTTGGAACATCTTCAGCCTTTTATGTAGTTGCTTTCCATTACTATATCCTAGTTTCAAATAAGTTCCGAGCTTTTCACGGCGTTCACGGGCATGATTGCCACCAATCAAGCCACCATCAATGAGGTCTTGCCAGCTGATCGTTTCAAACTCTTCATTCACAAAGTCTTGTCGCGCTTCTCGCAGTGCATTTCGAATAGAATCATCGGATGCATGTTCAATTCCGACACCTTTGTTATTGAGTGCGATCGCTTCTTGTTTTGGGAGAAAAGCATGCTTACAGCCCGGCACACGTTCACGAATGATCTTTCGAATTCGTTCACCCGGAAAGTCTGGATCTGTGAATACAATCACACCTCTCCGCTCTTGAGCAAGCTTGATCCTCTCCAATGTTGTTTCGCTGATTTCCGAACCGTTTGTCTCGATTGTATCAGCATCTATTGCCCGTTTTATCGCAATCGTATCGCTTTTCCCTTCGACCACGATAATTTCTTTAATTTTCATGAAAAACCTCCGAAATATTTGAAACCTTTTTGTAATGAATGCGTCTATATAAGTAGAACGGCTTTTAACTCAGTATACCCTAACCCAAACTTTTAGATAAAGCGTTCATTTTTGGGGTGGAAGATAAAGATAAAAAGCACAGGGACGGTAATCCCTGCGCTAAAAGATGAAATGTGTATGATGTTCTGCCAAACATCCTCACGTTAATTTAGTACTTTGATACGAACAGTCTTCCTACCCCAACTTCTTGCTGTAGATTTACTGCTGAAGAATACATCGATTTTATTACCACGGATTGCGCCACCAGTATCCAGAGCAGTAGCATATCCATATCCTTCAACCCAGACTCTGCTTCCTAATGGAATGACACTTGGGTCAACAGCAATGACTTTCGCATTCGGATTTGCTTTCAAATTGTAACCTGTAGCCGTAATTCCAGAACAACCACTGCAATTTGCTGTATATGCAGTACTTGTAACATAAAATTCACGACCGGCTGGTTCGGACGAATTTGATGATTTGCTACGTGAAACCGTTTGAGTTCTTACCTTCGTACCGACTGCTACAATTTTATCTTTACTGTCAGATACTTTTTCCGTTTTGACCAGTTCTCTGGAGACTTCTTTTCCATTCTCCATGACAACCTCATAATGCTTTTTCACTTTTCCTTCTTGACCATTGGAAACGACTTTTTCCTTACCTTTTTCAAGGCTGCTATCTTTACGCTTAACGACTGCGTAATCCACTGTTTCTTCCACTACATCGGTGACCTTTTCTACCCGAATGACTTTGACCTGAGATCCCTTTTCGACGAGGGCGTCTTTACCAGGTTCTACGCGATCCATTTCTGAAAGCTGGATCTTATTTTGTTTTAAAAGGTCAGCGACCGTAATCGAAGTGGTCCAAACTTGTTTTTCTTTTCCACCGTCATTCAACTTGACTTGAAATGCTTTTTCAAGATTGACAGTTAATCCATCTATGATGTCAGCATCGAGAGCTGGACTTAATTGATCGTGCTCTTCAACCTTGATTTCCTCTTGTTCTAACATCTCTTTCACTGTATCAGCCGTGGTCCAGATCTTTTGTTCCTTCCCTCCGACATTTAGTGTCACTTGATGGGACTGGACCCAAGAGATCTTCATCTGATTTTCGACTTTTGTATCTAATCCAGGACTTACTTTGTCGTGTGAACCGACAACAATCCCATTTTCTTGTAAAATCCCCTCAACGGTTTCGGCATGAGTTTGCACCTGCTTTTCCTTCCCGTTAATTGAGAGTGTGACCGAGTTTTTCGTCATCTCATAAGCTCCGACGCTTACGGCTGCTCCCAATACGAGTAGGCCTGCAATGGATACCAGAAGCCACTTTCCCGATAACATTCTGGTCATGACAGTTTTTAGGTGGATCATGTTCCGACCCCTCCTTTTCGAATTCTGTTATTTACAACACCTGCTGTACCTCCGTCAAACAAGACCTCCCTTTCACTTTTGGTCCCCATTATGCAAGGGATTTTTTGAAAAATAAAGGAAAATTGCTCGACATGATTTGTGTTCTATTTTAGAGAACTTTGTAGAATCTCGCGTTATCTCTTCTTTCTCTTCTTCCTTCGACATTTATCATCAGCGATTGATGCCGAATAAACGAAATGCGTTGTCGGAAGTTTTTTGGGCGAGTTCTTCTACTGATATGCCTTTCAAATCGGCGATTTGTTCTGCGATATATTTTACATAAGAAGATTCGTTACGTTTTCCCCTTAATGGATGCGGGCTTAAAAACGGACAATCCGTTTCAATCAGCAATCGATCCATCGGAATTTCAGCAGCTACTTCTTTTGGGCGTTTTGCATTTTTGAATGTGACAGGTCCACCGAAAGATATGTAGAAATTCATATCCATGCACCGTTGGGCGATTTCCAAGCTACCACTGTAGCAGTGCATTATACCACCGACTTCTCCTGCATTTTCTTCTTCCAAAATCGATACTACGTCTTCAGTCGCTTCACGATTATGAATGACAATGGGAAGCTTGACCTTTTTAGCGAGGTTGATCTGTTTTCGGAAGACTTCCTTCTGAACCTCTTTCGGAGATTTGTCCCAATGATAATCGAGCCCCATCTCTCCAAGCGCTACGACTTTCGGATGTTCAGATAGTTCTTCTAGCCACTTCAGATCTTCTTCCGTCATGTCGATTGCATCAACTGGATGCCAGCCGACCGCTGCATAAATGAAATCATATGTTTCCGCAAGCTCCAGTGCACCATGAATCGTTTTTCGGTCAAAGCCGACGACAACGATATGGGAGACACCTTCGTCAAGCGCTCTCTGGATGACTTCATCACGATCGTCTTCAAATTGATCGGCATTCAAATGAGCGTGAGTATCAAATAACATAGTCAAAAACACCTACTAAATCATGATATTTATAATCCGTAACTCCTAGTTTCAAAATCACTTTCCTAGTTTATCACATTTAATATAGGAATTGCTAAGTCAATTGCTTGTCATTCCGATTACAAATCCATTACAAAGAAAAGTCATTATTATATAGAAGAAAAGCGATTTAATCTAAATGAACATGGATTTCCCATCATATACACTCCTGTGCTAGACATTACTTCCATGGTAGCACCAGTCTCGTGGATAGCGATTAAAGAGTCTAATTTCTATGAATTACCAAAAAAAAGATCGACCCTTTTATCGGGTCGATCCCTGATTCATATGGCGTTATTTTACAATGGAGCCGTTCGGTAACGATTGATCGATTGTTGCGAGCTTCAGCTTTCCGTCCTGACTTCCAGCTAGAATCATTCCTTCAGAACGTTCTCCACGTAATTTGACCGGTTTCAGGTTCGTCACACAAATGACCTTCATACCCACAAGTTCTTCCGGTTGGTAATATTGCGCAATACCAGAAACGACTTGACGCTTCTCATCACCAAGGTCCAGTTGAAGCTTCAAGAGTTTATCGGCCTTTTTCACTTTATCTGCCTCTACGATTTCAGCTACTTTCAATTCAACCTTTGAAAACTCATCAAAACTAATTTCATTGTTCGGTGCTTCCTCTTTTTGTTGATTCGATTGATCAGAAGAAGTTTCTTCTTCTTTCGGTTCAGAACCTCGCATAGAAGTTTTGATATAGGTGATTTCATCTTCATTCTCTAGGCGTGGGAAAATCGGTTGTCCTTTTTGAACCTTCGTTCCTCCAGGGATTTGACCGAACTCTTTCAAACTCTCCCAGCTTGTAAGATGTGCATCGTCTTGAATACCTAGCTGTTCCCAAATCTTATAAGGAGCCTTCGTCATGAATGGTTGAATCATGACAGAAACGTAGCGTAACGATTCAGCCAGATGGGACATGACGGAAGCCAACTGATCACGTTGATCTTCGTTTTTCGCTAGAATCCATGGTTGCGTTTCATCAATATATTTATTCGTGCGACTGACCAGTTGCCAGATGGATGATAATGCTACTGAAAATTCCATATGGTCCATCGCATTTTCTACTTTTTCAAGCGTCGCATTCACTAATTCTTCAAGTGAATCATCATAGGAGGTGATCATTCCTTCATGCGCAGGAATTTCTCCGTCAAAGTATTTGCTGATCATGGCTACTGTCCGGTTCAATAAATTACCTAGATCATTCGCCAGGTCATGGTTTACACGATCAACGAAGCTTTCCGGTGTAAAGACACCATCTGATCCAAATGGAACTTCACGTAATAGGTAATATCGAAGCGCATCCAGGCCATAACGATCGATCAATGTGACAGGATCGACGACATTCCCCTTTGATTTCGACATTTTTCCGTCTTTCATCAATAGCCACCCATGAGCAAATACTTGCTTAGGCAATGGCAAGTCGAGTGCCATAAGGATGATCGGCCAATAGATTGTATGGAAACGCGTAATCTCTTTTCCGACTAGATGGACATCTGCCGGCCAATATTTTTTGTATTTGCTATCATCTTCCGAACCATATCCGAGCGCGGTGATATAATTGGATAACGCATCAATCCATACATAAATGACGTGCTTCGGATTTCCTGGTACTTTAACTCCCCAATCGAAAGAAGTTCGAGATACAGCGAGATCTTCCAAGCCAGGTTTGATGAAGTTGTTGACCATTTCATTCTTTCGGGTTTCAGGAAGAATGAAGTGTGGATTCTCTTCATAGTATTGTAGAAGTCGATCAGCGTATTTGCTCATTTTAAAGAAGTAAGATTCCTCTTTCACCCGTTGAACAGGTCTACCACAATCGGGGCATTTCCCATCCTCTAATTGAAGATCCGTAAAGAACGATTCACAAGGGGTACAATACCAACCCTCATACTCATCTAAGTATATATCACCTTGCTCCATAAGCTGTTGGAAAATCTTTTCGACAACATTTTTATGGCGGTCTTGCGTCGTTCGGATGAAATCATCATAGGAGATGTCTAACTTATCCCAAAGCTCTTGGATACTTTCTACGATTTCATCGACATATCGGATAGGAGTTTTACCACTCTCTTCCGCTTTCTCTTGAATCTTCTTTCCGTGTTCGTCTGTACCAGTCAGGTACATGACATCATAACCACGGAGTCTTTTATACCTTGCCATAGCATCTCCAGCTACGGTTGTGTAAGCATGTCCGATATGAAGCTTCCCACTTGGGTAATATATCGGTGTTGAGATGTAAAATGTTTTGTTTTCCCCTGGCATTCTTGCTACCTCCTCTAATTTCCAAAAATTGTTTCATGAGAATTGATTAGGGGTAAGTTAGTCGATAATACAACTTCTTAAAGTATTTTTCCCGTTTCATTCTACCATTAATTAAAGACTTTTTCTTTCCCTAGACATAAAATGACACGCAAGTACGAAAAACAATATATGTAAATACCTACAGGATTACTGTACTTGGTCAAAAATATACCTGGTACCTTCGAAACTATATATGAACTCTTTCATCTTTCGACATTATTTTGTCGAAATTTGACGAATCGATGAGGGGTTATAATACTTTTAGATTATGAATAACCCTAAAATAGTTAGTAGAATTTACCTGTATATTCCTGATAGAAATGGAAGGGTTTATCAGTTCAGTAATTTGGAATTGCGTCAACTCAACAACGAAAGGGTGTTTACAAAAATTGCAAAAACTTTCTCAGGAGAAAATGATTGACGAGTTTGGGAATCGCTGGTATTATTAGGACATAATAGTTTTTGTCGAATAATGGCGATAAACATAGAATGAAGTCAAAATAAAAATAGGATTAAAGAGAGGAGATTTTACATTATGAAATCTACAGGTATCGTACGTAAAGTTGATGAACTAGGTCGTGTGGTCATTCCGATCGAGCTTCGTCGTACTCTTGGAATTGCAGAAAAAGATGCTCTTGAAATCTATGTAGATGACGATCGCATCGTACTTAAGAAATACAAGCCTAACATGACTTGCCAAGTAACAGGAGAGGTTTCCGATGATAACCTTTCAATCGGTGACGGAAAGATCATCCTTAGCCGTGAAGGTGCAGAACAAATCCTTAAAGAGCTAAACGACTACGTTTCTAAATCAAAATAAGTGATTTAAAAAAAGAGGCTGACAACTGTCAGTCTCTTTTTTGATGGCTATTTTCGCTTTGTTACTCTTAAGAGTCGTTGATTTCCGCTCCAGGATGCTCGCTTTCCGCGGGGCGTGCGGTGAGCCGTGAATTTCGAAGAAATCAACCAACTATGTTAATTACGATTCGACATGATAGATTTGGTAGACTTCGCGTTTCGGCAAGTCACGGTCGAGTGCGACTTGCTTGATCGCTGCTTTATTCGACATGTCATCTTCCTTCATGTAATGCTCAACGTGTTCAATGACCGACAAGGTAATCCACCATTTATCATCCGGATCATCAATCACACCGGTTCCTTCAATGATGATGCAGAATTCTCCCCTTACCTGCTCTTCATCGCTCCAGGTCAACAAGTCCCCAAGGTTCCCACGAATGATTTCTTCAAATTTTTTCGTGAGCTCTCGATTCATAGAGGCTTTCCTCTCCACACCAAAAGCATCCGACAACTCTTTCAACGTATCTTTCAAACGATGGGGAGACTCATAAAGAATGAGACTGTCTCTAAGTTTGGATAGGAATTCTATTTCTGTTTTACGTGATTTTTTGTCTCGTGGTAGAAATCCATAGAAATAGAAATGGTCTGTCGAAAGTCCTGAAGCCACGAGTGCGGGCAAGGCCGCATTGGCACCAGGTAAAGGTATGACTGTAATTTGCGCTTCTACACATTCCTTGATCAAATCATGACCAGGATCGGAAACACCTGGCATACCCGCATCACTTACAAGTGCAATCGTATGTCCATCCTTCAGTTGTTCAATCAGCTTTTCACCGCTCTTCATCTTGTTATGTTCATGATAGCTGACAAGAGGTGTCGAAATGTCGAAATGATTGCATAGTTTTTTCGTTTGTCTTGTATCCTCACATGCAATCAAGTCCGCATCCTTCAAATATTGAATCGCCCGGAATGTCATGTCTTCCAGGTTCCCGATCGGTGTTGGGATGATGAATAATCTTCCTTGATCCGTTTCAGTCTGATAACTCTTTTGACTCCACATGATTCATTGACTCCTTCATATCAATCAGACGTTCTTTCTCAATCCTTTTCAACTGTTTGATTCGGTATTCTGCTCTCAACGCATCGGATTTCGTAACATGCTCTTCCATGTATACAAGCTTCACCGGCGTCCGTCCACGAGTGTACTTCGCTCCTTTGCCTTGTTGATGAGCAATGATACGACGATCCAAATCATTTGTATAGCCTGTATACAAACTTCCATCTTTACATTCTAGAATATATACACAATGCCCGTCATCGCCCATATGCACGGAGAACCTCCTCTGTATATTCATTGGATTCGTTATATACGATGATTGGAGGGAGAAGCTTCAAATCGGGCTTTCCGCCTTTAGAACCTTCAACTAGAATCATGTTCGCCTCTTTACCCTGTTTCGGATAGACGAACTGCAGACGCTTAGGTTCTAATCTATATTTTCTCATAAGAGATAGCAAATCCATCAATCGTTCCGGACGATGGACAAAGGCTGCCTTTCCACCGTTTCGTACACTTTTGGCAGCGATTCTGACGACATCATCCAATGAACAATAGAGTTCATGCCTCGCGATTGCATAATGTTCATTTTGATGATGGTCCTTCGGATTTTTCGATTCAAAATAAGGTGGGTTGCATGTCACAACATCATAGTCTTCATTCAGTTCATTTTCTAATTGGAGAATATCCTTATGCTGAATGGAAATCTGATCTTCCAGCTCATTGAGCGCAACACTTCGTTCAGCCATGCTGACGAGTTTATTTTGTATTTCGACCCCTGTAATGGTTCCTTTCGTCCTTCTCGACAAAAGAAGAGGGATGGCTCCTGTACCTGTACACAAATCCAATAGTTTTCCTTTCTGAATCGGTACATAGACGAAATTCGCTAATAAGACTGCATCTAGGGAAAATGTGAATACAGAAGGGCTTTGAATGATTTTCAACTGATCAGGTATGATGTAATCGACACGCTCTCCTTCAAATATTTCTACTGACATCATGCTGTATCCTTTCACATTGAATATGTAAATTTATCATGTCCTAACGAAAAAACCTTATCAAACTGAGCATTTGATAAGGTCTAAGTCCTAGTGGAAAGCTACTTTTTGTTCAAAAAAGATAGGCAGAACAAACAATCTCCTTCGGTACGGATACTTCCATAATGCAGATTGCATATATGAAAGCCCTCTTGATACAATCGAGCCAATGTATCGAATCCTTCACCGATGTCTGGAGCATTTTTCTGTGCATCTTCCTGTTTTGAGGAACGATTGCCTTGAGCCGGTTGTTTCTCCCGCTCCAAACGGCTCCTCAAATTACGGTTTTCCACTTCTAGATGGTGATTTTCCTCCAGAAGAGCAGCCAACTGGTTTTTTAAATCTCCCAATTGCTTGTATAAACTTCCGATCTGCTCTTCCATTTCACTTACTCTTGAGAAGATTTCTTTCTTGTCCACGGCTTCACCCCGTTACTCTGTCGCTTGTGAAACGGAGCCTTCCTTAATAAGCTCATCAAGGGTGTATTCAATCACACGTTCACGTTCATAGAGGTCAACCTGCACGAGACGTTCAAGAATGTTCAGACCAACGACTTTTCCGTTTCCATGTGCTGTGTGAATCTCTTCTCCTATGTCTGGAAGCTCCTTTTTAGCGGTTTCATAATCATCGTTTTCATATTTCAGACAACACATCAGTCGACCGCATAAACCAGAAATTTTCGCTGGATTCAATGAAAGATTTTGGTCTTTCGCCATCTTAATGGAGACGGGCTCGAAATCTCCAAGGAATGTGGAACAGCATAGCAAACGACCACAAGGCCCGATTCCTCCAAGCATTTTAGCTTCGTCACGTACACCGATTTGACGAAGTTCAATCCGTGTACGGAAGATGGATGCCAGGTCTTTCACGAGTTCACGGAAATCGACACGGCCATCAGCTGTAAAGTAGAAGATGACTTTGTTACGATCAAACGTATACTCGACATCGACGAGTTTCATATCGAGGTCATGTTCATCAATCTTCTTTACACAGACGTCGAATGCTTCTTTCGCTGCTTCTTTATTTTCTTGGACGGAAATTTGGTCCTTTTTGTTCGCGATCCGTACGACCTTCTTCAAAGGAAGGACGACATCGTTCTCATCGACTTGTTTCTTTGCAAGGACCGTCTTGCCATATTCAATCCCTCTTGCTGTTTCGACAATGACGAATGTGTTGTTATCTATATCTAGATCACCAGGATCAAAATAATATATTTTTCCCGCTTTCTTGAAGCGGACACCAATTACTTCATACACTAGGGTTATCCCTCCTGCAATCTAAGCACCAATTGCTCCATTAACAATTGAAGATTCATATTTGCGTTCAGACGTCTTTTCGCTTCGAGTATCTGCATCATTTGATGGCGTACTCTGCTCTGGGAGCTATGTAGCGCTTGGACGGATAATATATTTGTAGCATCGTTGAATACGATGGATTGTTCTTCTTCTAATTGAGTGAGAAAGACGTCTTTATACCAAATCAACAACAAATCCAAACCGATCTCGACTTGTTGTTTATCTTTGAAATGTGGGTGCCAATATTCATTCAGAGCGAGAAGGACTCGGTGTGGTCTTTCATGAAGCTCTTCTCCTAATTTTAACACGTTCTTTCGGGCTTGTACAAACCACTCATCCTCTAGTAACGATTGCGCTTCTTTCTGATCATTGGTTAACGCTGCTGCGGTTTTTGCCAATTGTTCAGGATTACCTTCGCTTGTAAGCGCTTGAATCAGTTCCCGTTGAGATTGTGGGGCGAACGTTAAAATTTGGCACCTCGACCGGATCGTGTCCAGAAGCTGTTGCGGATTCTCCGTCAATAGGACGGCGACCGTCTTCTGTCCCGGCTCTTCTAAAAATTTCAACAGGCTGTTCGCAGCCTGGGTTGTCATCCTCTCCGCATGTTCTATGATGTACGCTTTGGATTTGGACTCCAGCCCGAGATAGGAGAATTCCTTCTGCAACTTTCTTACCTGTTCAATCTTGATTGACTGTCCATCCGGCTCCACCAAATGCACATCTGGATGATTGCCTGAATCGATCCGTTTGCAATCCGGACATTCGCCACATGGCTCACTTGATTCTCTTACACGACAGAAATAGGCTTTTGTCAGTTGGAGAGCTACTTGCTTCTTTCCAGTCCCCTTGTTTCCTTTGAATAAGTAAGCATGGGCCAAACGGTCTTTCTTTATGCTGTTGGTCAATAACTTCACAACATACGGTTGTTTGTCCTGTAGTGTGTTCCAACTCATAACAATCGACTCTTTTCTACGTATACAAATTGACGAGTAATCCTTTAATCTCACCAATCCTGCCTAATATATCAATACTCTTGACTTCCCGGTTCATAAGCTCTTCCGTCAAGGTAATCAACTCTTCATCAATCCGTTCCACGAGATGCATCGTTTCCAGATGCCCATGCCCGCTCCAACTTCTTGATTTCTTCAGATTCATGCCGAACTCTACCGTTTCTTTCATGAATCGTTTTACAAGGCGTTTGTACTCTCTAAGGTCGCTTAATGTTTGTGATTTCAGCAAACGTTGTCCTTGTTGATCGATTTTATTCAAAAGCGTAGACAGATGCTCATTTTGTAGCTTCTGCTGTTGTGCTTGGACCACTGAATCGAACTTCCCTTGTCTGACAGGTGGTTTTACCCCTTCCTGCAGCCTTTGTTCGACAGTCGTCCGAAGGTCTTGACCGATTTTCATCATCGATGCCTCCTAAAATTGCATAAACTGTTCAATCGGAAGGACGAATACAGTCGCGCCACCAACTTCGACTTCCACAGGATATGGAACATAAGAGTCCGCATTCCCGCCCATTGGTGAAACAGGTGCTACGAGCTGATCTCTGCTTTGGCAATTCTCTTTGATAATGTCTAGTACACGTTGGACGTGCTGATCTTCTGTACCAATCATGAACGTCGTATTCCCGGACTTCAGGAATCCACCCGTACTCGCTAATTTCGTTGCACGGAAATTGCTCTTCACAAGGGCATCCGACAAACGATTGCTATCTTTATCTTGAACCACCGCAACCACAAGCTTCATAAGCGAGAGCTCCTTTCATACCTTATTATCTCTATTATAACAGGTGCACATTTTTCATTCTATTTTATCTTTGCAAGTTTTTGGTTGATTATGCTGATGACGTCTTCATAGACATCCTCTATGGATTGTTCCGCATTCACTTTGACGATTCTTTCAGAAAACCGATCATTTACGATTTGATAGCCTTCTTGCACTTTTTCATGAAAATCGAGCTTTTCAAGATCGAGTCTGTTCTTTTCCCGTTTGGCATTATCGTCGATTCGACCCAAACCTACTTCCGGTGAAAGATCGAAATAGATCGTCAAATCCGGCATATGGTCCTCTGTAGCGAAACGGTTGATTGTATACACTTCATCTATGCCCAGTTCACGAGCATATCCTTGATAGGCGAGGCTGCTGTCGATGAACCGGTCACATAGTACGACTTTCCCTTCCTGTAATGCCGGTAGGACTCTCTCCACCAGATGCTGACGCCTTGCTGCAGCGTAAAGAAGTGCTTCTGTTCGCCCGTCCATTTTCGTATTTTCCGGATTCAGGATCACCGAACGAATCTGTTCTGCAATCTCGATCCCACCTGGTTCTCTTGTACAGATGAACGGGATTCCCCGACTTTTGAATGCTTCTTCGACCCGTTTGATGATCGTCGTTTTTCCAGCTCCCTCAGGTCCTTCAAATGTGATGAATAACGGTTGACTCATGTAAAGCTACCTCCGAACTCTTGATGTTTATATTATCGATATATCATAATTCCTTGATCAGGTTGATTGCCTTGAAACCTTGCCTTCTGCTCAATCAGGAAAGAACAATAGGCAAGATGGTCCTTTGTAATACGTTCCCCTTTTAAAAGGATCGGGATTCCCGGTGGATACGGGATGATAGTTTCCGCACTGACCTTTCCAACGGTTTCGGCAAGTGGCACTTTCGTCTGCTCTTGCTGATTGCTTCTACTCAGATCGATTTCAGCGATGGCAGGTAACTTGTAGTTAACATGCATCGGCTTTCGATCGTTCACGACTTCATAGGATGACAGGGTCGCCTTGATCAGGTTAATGAGGTGATCCTTCTGTTTTAACCGGCTTAATGGCAACACGAACAACACATTGAACGGGTCCGCCAGTTCTGTATATATTCCGACTTGCTCAAGTACCTTTTGTAATTCATAGCCTGACAATTTCGTTCTCGACTGCACCACCAATTTGAGCGGATCATGGTAATCACAACCGTGAGACCCCTGTACGACTTCAATTTGCGGAACGGTCTTGAGTCGTTCTTTCAACTCTTGGATACTGACAATGATCTGCTTAATATCATCAGGTTCCAGGCTTTCTAGATACGCACGTGCATAATCGAGCGACGCCATCAATACATAGGACGGACTACTTGACTGTAAAACCTCGAGCTTGTCTTCTAGCTCAAGGGGATCGACAAGGCTGGATTTGATATGTAAAAATGACGCCATCGTCATTGCAGGTAATGTTTTGTGGGCAGATTGAACGACCACATCAGCCCCCATCGATAATGAAGAAGATGGGAAAGGGGAGCCAATTCCGAAATGAGCCCCATGTGCTTCATCTACCAGGACAGGACATCCCTGTTCGTGTGAGAATGCAATGATTCCTGTTAAATCCTGTGTCATCCCGTAATAGTTCGGATTCGTCAGGATGACAGCATCAATGGCATCATAAAGCTTGAAAGCTTCCTCGACGCTTTCTATCGTAATCCCTGTAGCGACTCCGGTCGTTACATCCACTTCGGGAGTAAGGAAAACAGGTATTGCTTCGGCTAGACGTATTCCATTCATGATTGATTTGTGGCAATTCCTTTGAACGAGCACGGTTGAACCTTTTCGACACGTCGCCAAAATCATCGCAAGATTTCCGACTGTCGTACCGTTTACAAGAAAATAACTACGGTCTGCCTGGTAAAATCGAGCGGTCTGATCCTGCGCTTCCTTTATGACCCCAGAAGGATCATGTAAATCATCAAGCCCTGACAATTCGGTTGCATCCAGTTGCAAAAGATCTTTTTTGAATCTGTCATCTGACCAAAGTTCACCGTATTTATGTCCTGGCACATGAAAAGAAAACACCTGCCGATCATAATGTTCTATCAGCCTATCCATTAACGGTGTATGTAGCTTTTTCAATACCATCAGTCCGATTCTGTGAAATATCCTCCCCTCATTCTATCAAAAAACAATCTAAATGACTTGTAGATACGAGGATTGGATGAATTGGGCAAACAAAAAAACAGGTGTATGTTCACCTGCTTTAACAAGAAACTCGATTGATCTTCCTTAATTTCTCTATAAAATATTGATATTCTTCATCGTCCGTATCCGTTACAACCATTCTCTGTTCACATTCGGTGCATAAAAAGTGTTGGAAAATATAGATCCCTTTATTGGATTGCTCTTCACAAACCATACATGTATCCGTGGATCGCTTTGTCGTTTCCATTTCTCCCACCTCCATCACCATTGTTGCCAGAAACAATTATAAATATACCGAACCGATTCAATTTTTAGAAAAATCATCTGCTAACGTAAATGTATGATGGGTCATTTGGAATTGTGTATGTCTCCCTGAAAGTAAAGATGGAATATTGAAAGTTGATTTCTTCGAAATTCACTGCCTTTCATAGAAGTCACTTCATTGCTTTTTTATAAGTCTTTCCAGATACCATTTGCCCGCGATTTTAATAAAAATCTGGTTTTTAACCAAAAAGAAGTGATTTAAAAGCGATTTATTACTCTTTGGAACTGTTTTTTGTGCAGAGGAGTAAAAATCACCTCTTTAGTAAAATGTTACTCCCTTTTTCATGCAATAAACGATGGATCTCATAGTCTCACTTCGATGTTTAGACCTCTGAGCTTCTTTTGAAAAACACAAAAAAGAACAGCTTCGCAGCTGTCCTTTCGTTGTTGCCCGGCGACGTTCTACTCTCACAGGGGGAAGCCCCCAATTACCATTGACGCGCGAGCTTAACTTCCGTGTTCAGCCTTCGGCTTGCGATGAACGGCGGATCTCTTCGTCAACTGCACTCTCCTCCGTCCTCGCGTATATCATACGCTCCGGTCGTGGCTCCCTTGTTTCCTCGACCTCCTTGTTCCTCTCAACCCTCAACTTCGTAGCCTTTGGACCTTACGGTCCTTCTTTTGAAACACAAAAAAGAACAGCCTTATAAGGCTGCTCTGTTGTTGCCCGGCGACGTTCTACTCTCACAGGGGGAAGCCCCCAATTACCATTGACGCTGAAGAGCTTAACTTCCGTGTTCGGCATGGGAACGGGTGTGACCTCTT
>NZ_JBPXRR010000006.1:0-56799 GCF_051842935.1 Pseudalkalibacillus sp. Hm43
ATCAAACTCTCCAATAAAGTGTTTGATTGCTCATTAAATGTAAATCGAAATTGATTCGGGGTTTTTATATAAAAACCCGTTTCACGCTTGGCTTTTGTTCAGTTTTCAAAGAGCTGTTTTCGCCTCTCTCCCGAAGCGACTTTTCTAATATACCATCCATGTTATAGACGGTCAACCATAAATCCGAAAAAAATTAAAAAGGATTTTAAACGGTATTAGTGAATGTATTTTATATAGTAAGAAAGTGCTGTAAAGGATGGTGGTCTAATGTGTACAGAATCCTATATTCAATGATCTTCCTACTTTCGTTCTACGGGTTTTTGCAATTGATGAAATTGGTCTTCCGATACATAGTCCCTTACAGTTCCATGGCCGATATCGTACATATTTGTTTAGCCATTGTAATGGGGGTACCTTTCTCTTCGCTCATTGCAGGGTGGCTGACTCCTTTTAGAAGGAAAGAAGAATAGCCGTCGCAGGCTATTCTTCTTATAGTTTAATTGTTTTTCTGTTTTTCATCTAATTCTTTTTGTGCTTGTTTGTGAGCTTCTTCTAATTCTTTTTCCAATTCATCATGACGTTTTTGACTGTATTCCTTCATTGTTTCAGAGCGTTGATAAATCATATCTCTCAAATCTGAATACATGCCCTCTTTCAGCTTTCCTTCATCTTCAATACCGTCTAAGAACCCAGTCAATAGGTTATATTCTTTCTTTGCAAATACGGAGAAGTTGTCATTAATCTTTCTTAGCTTGTTGGATTGGTCTAAATACCAGGTGTTGATATTTATTCCCTCTTTCACATTGTCGAGATCTCTATATATTCCTGCTTTTACTTCATCAACAAACTCCTGCAAGGATTGTTGAAGGTCAGCTTGAGAGTTTACGTCCTTATATTTTCCCCCACCTGCTTGTGCGGTTGCTTTTAATTGTTTCTTGCCTTCTTGGTTTAAGTTAAACCCTATGACATTTACGGTAATGTTTAAGTCCGATTCATGAATTTCTTTTGCAGCCTGGACCGGATCCCCATCACAGGTTTCTACACCATCACTGATGACATAAATGATGTTCTCCACTTCATTACCATTTGCACCTTTAAAATCATCCTTTGCTAACTGTAGCGAAGATGCAATCGGCGTCCAGCCAGTGGGCTTAAACTTGGATAGAGCTGTTTGGAAGTTTTCTTCATTATAGGTGTTCAAAGGATAGACCATTTCACTGCTGTCGCACGACACTTTTTTATCACTATCCGCATTACTTCCTTTGTGACCATAAACTCTTAATGCCACTTTCGTCGATGGATCAAGGTTACTAGCAGCTCGTTTCAACGCTGATTTTGCAAGATCCATCTTCACACCGCCTGTCACCTGTCCAGCCATACTACCACTGGCATCTAATAGAAAGACGATGTTTTTTGGCTTCTTCTGTTCCCCTTCAGCTGCGTTCACTAAATAGGTAGGGTCGAAATCATCATATTGTTGATTAACTTTCTGATAAGGGAACGCCCCATTTGCAATCATAAAGTCATAGATTTGTTCAGTTGAAACATCACTCGGTAGGTCCTTTAGCTCTTTTACAAAATCTTCTTCTAGCTTTTGAGTATCAATTTGGTCTTCATCTTCTTCAAAAATAACTTCCGTATATTTTCCTGCTCCCTGTTCAATGATTCCTTCCGCGTCAGTAGCCGCTTCAGGATAATCGAACGTTTCCTCTTGTTTCTCTTTTGGCTTTTCTTTTTCCTTAGATGCTTCACCACTTGAATCGTTTGAGCATGCTGTGATGAATACTACTAATAGAATAAGAGATATAATCGAATACGCCCTTTTCATATTTTTCCTCCTCAAGTCGTGTATTGTATTATGTAAAATTAGATTTGATTAATGATATAAAGTGCCCAATAAAAGATAACCGTCCAAAAGAAAGCTTGTCCTGCAAGACGTAAGGTGATTCTTTTCGCGTCATTACGCTTGCAGATGTGAGCCAATATGAAAAAGAAATAGCCGATCATAGATAATCCGAAAAGAACATACATCCAAGGAGTTGGATTGACGAGGACCAATCGGTTCCCCTGTATATCTCCTGTCATCAAGAAAGTCATGAACAGAAGCAATAGAGCTCCACCAAAGGAAGCCCACTGTACGATGGACCAATCTTTACTACTCACTAATACTCACTCCTTGAATTAGTTGAAATCACCACGTAGGTACCAGACGAACATTAATCCACCTACTATAATAGCAATCCATGTGATGGTTTGGGCGATGACTTTACCGTTAACCACACCACCATTTCTTCTTCGGACCTCTGCTAAAGTTACTGTGAACACGGATATGACGGTTAATCCAACGAACCAATTAAACCACCATGGCCTTTCAATCATCTTACGGTTTCCTTCACCAACCGGTTCAGTAACTGCAAACATTACCCCTACTGCGCTAATGATGATTAGATAACCTAATATTTGAAATAATCTCCACGTTTTATCACTCATTAGGTTCAACCTCAGATTAAGAATTACTAATTAAGTTAGCCGGTTAGATCCCTGAATAGAAATATAACTCCCCAAAGAATCCGATGTACAAGAATGTTTGGATTATAACTCCAGCATTTATATTCCCGAATGCATCAAAAAAAGACACTTAATCTACTAATTAAAATCTCCTCTTAAATACCAAATAAACATAAGGAAACCTACTGTTATAGCAATCCATAGAAATGTTTGACCGACTACTTTACCTGTAACTTCTCCCCCATTCCGGCGACGGACCTCTGCTAAAGTTACTGTAAATCCAGAAACAAGTAACAGACCAATTAACGGGTTAAACCACCAGGGTCTTCTTACCATTTGATATTCCCCATTACCAACTGGTTCAGCAGTTAAATAAACCGCAAAGAAACCTCCGACAATTATGAATGTATAACAAAATATTTGTACATATTTCCATGTCTTGTCACTCATTAGTTACTCCTTACTAGTAATTATTTGTTCCCTTTTGAATCTACTTTTTGATCCATGTGATTTGACCAGACATCACTTAACTGTTTCTTAAGATATTCATATGAATATTCTACACTCGAATTATTTACAACTTTATTTACATAAGTATCAGGTATCACGAATGATAAACCTACAGCTGAACCTATGAGAAAGTCCATTGCAGTCGCATCACCTTTATAGGCTTGCATCGCAACATTTGAAAAACCACCAATTACCGCACCACCAAATAAATGAGTAGCAAACACTTTAAATGTTCTTACAGAACTTAACAAGCTTTTTGTTAGACCAAAACCAAGTGGTGCAGTTAGAAATGTTACACCTACATCAAAGAACATCTCACCTCTATCTAATTCACCTGTTAAAGCAAAGTTAGTTATATGTGAAAGAAATGTAATAATCGCTAAAGGTGATCCAACCTTTAACCATGCCGCTCCCAATCCTTTCGCCACCTGCAACCCTGCTCTCAAGCCGCTACCACCAGTAGCAAACCTGTTCAAGATATATCCTAGTCTCATAGATGCGAGCTGTCTTCCTCCGGCAATTCTTAAGGCATTCAGCCCTGCTCCTACAGCCCCAATTGCCTGGCCTACACCACCAAGGATTGCGCCTCCTGCAGTCCATCCTAGTGCTCCAGTGAAACTATAGGCATCGGATCCTCCGTTCAGAGCATAATAGAGTCCGCCGGCGAGACCTGCTCCTACTATAGCAACAGCTGCAACGGGTGCGGAGATGATACCTGCAGCAGCAATACCAACCGCTGCGGCTCCCACTCCAACAAAAGCGAGAGAAGATTTGACCCAATCAGGTGTTGCTTCCCAGACATCTCCAGTCCATTCAGTAAAGTCACCCCATTTATTCTTGGTCCAATCCCAACCGTCTGAAGCTTTATCCTTCGTCCATTCCCAGCCGTCAGAAAACTTACCCTTGGTCCACTCCCATGTATCTTTTCCAGCTTCTATCGCCGGATCAAAAAAGTCACGGGTTTTATCAACAAAGTCCCCAGTAATATCTTTCGCTTTTACAAACCAACCAACAAGCCCACCAGGATCATTGTTCTCATTTTCACCAGAACCGTCACCATCTGTACTGGTCAGCCCGTTATCTTCATACTCATAATTGCCGATGTTCGCACTCACACTTGCGACGGGTATGAGCAGAGCAAACAACGTGACGAATAAGATGATCATCCGTTTTTGCCATGTTGCTTTGGAATCCATCATTTCCTTTCCTCCCGAGTTTTCCCTAACCTGTTCATCTCGCCCTAGTTTCACTAGTTACATTCGATGTCGATCCCTTTCGGCTGTTTGATCGTCGCGGAAGCGTCTGCATCAATTCCTTCGAATAACTCATCATCGACTGTGACAAAGCTTCCGTCTTTTTCTGATTCTACGAAAATCTTGAATTCACTCTGTTTGAAATCTACAGTTACGTTGCGGTCAGCTCCATTTTTCTTTGCATAATCTTCTGCAGCCTGACGAATCCGTTCCATGTCTCCTTTTACAGCTGAGCAAGCCATCGAACTAAGCTCATCATCATCATAAAAATACTTTAATGCTTCAACCGGATCGATTTCAGCATCTGGATCTTCCAGCCAATCTTTTAAACTAGGTGGCATTGTCGCTTTTTTATAAATTTTGTTCACTTCATCAATGAGTCCATCGAATATCGTATCTGGATTAGGTGGGGGCTCAGTTTCTTCTCCCTCTCCACCTTCTTCACTTCCATCATCTTCTTTTTTATCATCAAAAAGGTCGCGCAAGTCTTCCAGTTCAGACTCGATTGCATCCGTATACTTTTCTTCATAGACCAACCTAGCCTCTTTCGCAGCTGCTAGCACAGCGGCATCCGCACTCGTCTGGCTGACCCGTTTTGAAATGAACACGTTAAAGAAATCGAAAAACATGAAACTGATAAAAATGGAGGCAAGCAGCATACCTACGATGACTAGGAGCATACTGCCGCCACGTTGATTTTCCAAATACTTTTTCACGTTGATCAATCCTCAATTTCTTCCTCTTTCGGTATCGTTGCATCCGCGTCCAAAGTATAATCAATTTGCCCTACAAGCGGTATGGATACCGTTGGAACTTTGACGACTACTGTAACGGTCACTTCTTCGCCGTTGTCTTCGGTATTTACACTTTCTAATTCCAAGTTCCCAGCAGAAGTTTTGGCTACTTCAGCAGCATTTCCATCCACCGCTGCCGCTCGTGCACCATCACGAGCAGCTGATTCAGAAACAACAACTGTGTAGGCCACTAGGGCCATCTGCCAAATGAACATCATGGCGAGAATCACCATCGGGAATACAGCTATGAATTCGATCAGCTGTGACCCACGCTCATTTTTTGTGAGTTTTTTTAGTCTCCTGAACATATCCGTTACATATCGCTGATCATTTGTGCAATTTTTTCTTTAATCGCATTCGCAATGTCTGTAGCCCCTCCACCTTGTAGGGAACTTGCAATTGCGCCCATGATTGCTAATACAACCAGCCCTAAAGCTACCCACTCCAACGCCTGAGCTCCTCGTTCATTTTTTACATATTTATTGAGAGCAGACGTCATCTTTACATACATTTTCTTCATAATAATATCTCTCCTTTATGGTTAGTAGATTTATAGTAAACCCTTCTTAGAAGAAGGAGTCTAAACCGAATGCACCTGGATTATAAATGACATTCAAGATGAGCATGCCGATAATCAGGAAAAAAACGGCTGGCGCAACAAAGAATGTCGTAACTAACGTAATTTGTGGACTCGCTTTCGCTGCTTTCTCTTTCGCTTTGAATCCACGCATCGCCCGTAAGTCATCCGCCTGAACTTTAAACGTTTCAGAAACCGGAACGCCTAAGGACGAACCTTGCAGCAAGGAAGAGACAAGCATCTTCAACTCTTTGGAAGAGTTTCGATTCAACAGGTTTTCATACGCGGTACGTCTCGGTACACCTAGTTCAATCTCCCGGTTGAACCGGTCGATCTCTTCACTCAATGGGCCCGTCAGCTGTTTCGTCACCTGTTTCAATGCCCCGTCTAAGCTTACCCCAGCCTGCAAAGTGACGCTCACAGTATCTAGGAAATCCGGCATCATCGTACTGATTTGTTCCTGGCGTTCTCTCGCCCTCAACAACAGCCAGAGATTCGGACCGAAAAAGCCTCCTAACGGAAACAGTAAAAGGACCATCAAGCTGAACGGCATACCAAGGAATACATAAAAAATCGAAAAAGTCAGCCCACTCAATCCGAGCACGAAACGCATGCCATAAAAGCTTTCCAATCTTAAACCGAGTGGATTCCCTGCTTTCACCAGCAACAGCTCGTCCTTCTCTTTGTCAGAGAAAAACGGGTATTTGATGCCGGTTGGACCCGCGTATTCAGAAGCTCTGATCAAAGGGCCGGCAATCCGCTCTCTCAGCTTTCGCTTACGCTTCCGTTGCCCCTCTGAAATCTGGACGTGCGAGAGCAATCGTTGCTTTTTCGCTATGAATAGATAGACAAACACAAACCCAATCAATAAAAAAAGTAGAATGAGACTGAATAACAACACTGCATATATACTGAATTGTGGGCTCATTTGCCTACACCCTTATCCTTGTAATTCGTTTGATGAGTAAGAACGCTACACCGATCATGCATGCAAAAACCACGAGCAGGATCAATCCGAATGTCGTGAAGATGACATTCAAAAAGCCTTTGATGAATAAGTTCATCATCACCGCCATCAAGAGCGGCATGATGACGAGAATGTACGCGACCGACTTGGATTCTGCCGTAACGGTTTGAATCTCTTTGTAAACGCGCGCCCGCTCTTCAAGCGTTCCTGCCATCAGTTCCAAAATCTCGGCAAGGTTTCCTCCGACCCGTCTTTGAATCAGGATGGTACTCACGAATATATTGATTTCGTTGCTCGAAACCCTTTCGCGGAACCGGTCCATCACTTCATCCAGATCGTCCCCCAACCGAAGTTGCTGATCCATCAACTTGAACTCCGGACCGGATGGGGCTTTGATCTCATTTCCGACCATCGCGATGCCTTGTGGAATGGTCTGTCCTGCCTTTACAGCGTTCGCCATCATTCGGCAAATCTCAGGCAGCTGTTTGTTAAAGCTCTCATTCCGTTTGTTCTGCCTTGAACTCAAATACAGCTTCGAAGCAAGCCACGTAATCAAATAAGATAAAGCCAGTCCCATGAAAGCGAACAATCCTAAAATGAAGTAGCTGAAAAACCAAAGTGCCGCCATAGTCAGGATATAGATTCCCATGTATTCAGATGGCTGCAATCCAATGTTCGCCTGAACAAGTTTCTTTTTCAGATCCTCGGCCAGTTCGGAGTTGTCAAATCGATCGCCAATCAATAACACAAAACTCTTCCGCTTAAATTGAGCAGAATCTTCAAACCATACTTCTGCCCTCTTCGACGTTTTTTGGATGTTGAGCATCTTCTTGAAGTAAAAAATCGCCAATATGAATGAACATAACGAGGCACTCAACGCAATCCACGTTCCGATCATGCGAGCACCCCTTTCTCGAACATCGATTCAGGGATGTCGAGTCCGAATGCTTTGAATCGTTGGAAGGCTTTCGGTATGTAGCCGGTGGACTCGAAATGACCTTTAACCGTTCCATCCGACTTCACACCCGTCCGCACAAACCGGAAAATATCTTCAATGACGATTTTACCGTCCTCTTCAAAAATCTCAGCGATACTGACGATTTTCCGCTGACCATCCGTTTGTCTTGAGGTTTGGACGATCAGGTCCAACGCTCCGACGAAATAGCCTCGGATGACATCGACCGTCAACGAGAGCCCAGACATGATGACCATCGCTTCTAATCGACCTAATGCGTCTTTTGGTGAGTTCGCATGGACCGTTGTCAACGAACCTTCGTGTCCTGTGTTCATCGCTTGAAGCATATCAATTGCTTCTGAACTTCGAACCTCACCGACAATGATTCGGTCGGGCCTCATCCTGAGGGCGTTTTTGACAAGTTGACGGATCGTCACTTCTCCTTTCCCTTCCATATTGGCAGGTCGGGCTTCCATCCGGACGAGGTTGTCGTAGGTGAACCGCAATTCCGCCATGTCCTCGATCGTGACAATCCGCTCGCCACGAGGAATCGAGTCGGACAATACATTCAGCAGCGTCGTCTTCCCGCTCCCTGTTCCACCGGATACAAGCACGTTCAGCTTCGCCTGGACAGCCGCTCGTAAAAAATCCCCCATCCGGTCGGTAAAGGAGCCAAATTCAATCAAGTCCTCCATCGCAAACGGCGTTTTATTGAACTTCCGGATAGAGATCGAGGGCCCATCTAGTGTAATCGGCGGGATGACCGCATTCACACGGCTTCCGTCCATCAAACGCGCATCGACCATCGGTGAACTTTCGTCTATTCGACGACCTAATGGTGCGATGATCCGATCAATGATATGACGGATGTGCTGGTTATCTTTAAACTGGATATCCGCTTGTTCCAACTTCCCGCTTCGTTCGATGTACACTTCCTTCGGGCCGTTCACCATTATTTCTGTGATCGAGTCATCTTGCAGGAGCGCTTCAAGAGGCCCGTATCCGACTGATTCGTTAATGATCTGGCGGATCACCTGATCCATCTCATTTTGCGGGATGATGACACGTTCCTCTTCAATCATCTGTTTGACCAAGCGTTCAATGGTCTGTTTCCGTTCTTGTGGTGGCAACGTCGTGATCGACTCCAAGTTCGATTCTTTGATCAACCGGTTTTTATAATGTCTGACCCAGGATTCCTGCTGTTCGTTTTCCACATCCCAGCGATCCTGTTCGTTCGATTGCACCGGTGTATATCCGGATGCTTTTTGTAACCAGGACATCTCCATCACCACCTTTTCACAACAATACTTTTTCTACATAGGATCGGACATCTTTCGCTGGCTTGAATTGTCCGCGATCCTTCTCTTTTTTGTAAAAGCTCTCGCCCATATTCAAGTAAGGCTGGAGCGCAAAATAATCGGAGCGTACTGACGCATCCACTTCTTTACCGATCAGCTTCGAAATATCCTTCGGACCGAGTTCGCTTTTCGGGTGTGCGCGGTTCAACAGAATCGAAAGGTTTCCACGGTTTCCGAGCTGAAATCGCTGGAACAACTCTGAAGCATGTTTGAAGCTTCGCAACGAGAGACTGTCCGGATTTAGAATGTAATGGATATGTGTCGCCTCGTTCAATCCCGTGAAGCTGATCGTATTGATGGATGTCGGCAAATCCAAGATCACATGGTCGAAATGAGCTCTGCACGTCCGGATGACCTTCGTAATCAATTCCTCTGAAATTGCTTCTGCTTTCGCAGGATTAGAGGGGCCTAATAAAATGTAGTTGCCTGTCGCTTCATCGCGTGTCGCCACATTCTCGATATGGTTCAAAGAGAGCTCCTGCATGACCGGCTGTAGATCGACGTATGATCGGTTTTGCTGGATTCCGTAAATGGTTTCCAATCCACCGAACTGCGCGCTCAGATCAATCAATATCACTCGTTTGTTGTGGTGGATTTGCAGGGATTGCGCGATCATCGCTGCCATCAACGTCTTGCCGCTTCCACCCTTCGCGCTGTAAAACGCTTCGACTTTCCCCCCACCGAGTGACGCTTCCCCAAAGCTCTCTTGCTGTTTACGTACTTTTTCCTTTGCAGATACCACAATCTCATTCAATCTGGATTGCTCTTCCGGATAGACGACCACATCATAAGCGCCCGCCTTCATCCATGCTCTTCCTTCGTCGAAAGAACGATTGGAGGTGATGCCGATCAAGAAGCTGGAGCCAGGAGCTGTGAAATTCTCCGCCTCGTTCAATGATTCATAGTCGATAAAATAAAAGGTATGATTCGATTGTGTCGAGAAGGATCGTTTCCATTCTTCATTAACTGCTGCATCTATTCCATGAGCTTCCAGGATGTCTGAGAGAGATTGTTGTAATGCTTCATTTTTTGTAATGATTAGTGCTTTCATTTGGCTCATCGATCATCGTCTCCTTTATCCATCACTGCTCATCTTTCTTAGCATCTTGTTTTGGTTCAGCTGGTTTTTGTTCCTCTTTTTTCGGTTGTTCTTGTTTTGGTTCTTCTTTCTTTTCCTCTGTCGGTTTCTGCTCCTGTTGCTTCGGTTCTTCACCCTTCGTGACTTGGTTCACACGGAGAACCCGGATTTGTTTGGCCGCATTTTGGGTGAAGATCAGTTTTTCTGCATCTTCAACAGACAAGGAAACTTTGATTGCTGGTGGTCCCTCTTCTCTTTCTTCCATCTGGACGACCTGGACATTTTCTAAAAGGCGCTGTGTGGTTACCCCTTTTTCTTTGTTTTCCAACACGGAAATGACATCAACAAGATCCCCTTCCGCTACGCCTTGATCAACGAGTACGTTTTCTCCTGGGTTTAACCAGACCACCCTATGGTTGGCAGGTATATCAATCTTTTTCCGGACGACGCTTTTCGTCACAAGGTCTCCTTCTTTCAAATTGACGATCGATATGGAGTCTTCGATATCATCGGATTTTTGAATGAACGAATCGACTTGGGCCGTTTTCGGCATTTCAACCCATTGGATATCGCCCGCTTCCAAGGTTGTGTAAGATTGGATGTCACCATCAGCTGCAGCGACCTCTACGGTTTCACCTAATGATTCTTGGGCCATCTGGATTTGGTTGATGATGAATCCGGCTGCTACTACCGCTAACAGGAAAGCTAATGTTAGAAAAATGAATGCTTTACGTTTTGCATCAATCATTGGTTCGTCACTCCATCACATTTAAGGTTGGTCGAGAAATTAGGTGTATGAAAGGTACATGTATAGGTAGATTGTCTTTATCCAACTTGTATTGTTCAACGTCGTAGTTGTCCAGGTTCAGATCGTGCTCGATCCCTTTTTGAACAAGCCACACGTTTTGGCTTCCATTTTGTTCAAGAACGCGTTGAAGCTCTTGGTTGATTGATTCGATTTGCGAGATTTGCTCGTCGTCCTTTTCTTTAATCACCAGTTTGAAAGGCTTTTGAGTCGGTTTTTTATTGAGGGATAAATGGTTCTTTTCGTTAAACGCTTTTGGTACAGGTGTGAGCAACCATTCTTTGGCTGAATGGATACAACGTTCGATTCTTTGATAGGTTGTTGAGGTATTGGGATCGGCAGGCTGACTTAACTCATGAATAAGCATCAAGATCAGCGCTCGATTTTGATGAATGGGATACACCGTTAACCGCTGCTCAGGAAACAACCAGTTTTGTAGTTTCTTAAGTACATTCGCATCGGTATACGAGGGGTCATATAGATAGACGATTTCTGATACGTCTCTTAATTTGTCTCTGAAGAAGTGGATGTGATGTTCTTGACTGTAGGGTTCTAGATTGAGAGAACGCTTCAGAAAGCGACCAGAAGATTCTTTCAAGACATCCTGTATAGGTAGAGGCCCATTCTTTGTATGTACAGGCTTTGGATATACATTTTCGTAATCGTACCTTCCTAAAGTCTCATCAATTACAATCATCATCTTTACCTCCACATCATTCGAACGGCTCAACCGCAATGTTTGACACAAATATGACAAATTCTGTTCATATCATAAGGAAAAACTACCAAACAACCAAAACTAGGTCAAAATAACTTTTATTCTGACAGTGTTATTTTTTGTAAAAATATATAGCCTTATGGACTATCCCCTTGAATTCAAGGTTTTTCACCTGTGAAAAGAGGGGTAAAAAAGCCTTTGTTTCTATATATGGAAAATTTAACCTTAAACGCTTCATATATTTAATACCTCTCTCACAGACCTTGATAAACCTGTTTTTTTATCAATATTAAAAAAAGAACTATATTTCAATATAGTTACAAATATAATCATTCTATTTCATTTACTAGGACCTATCTCTCAATCTTGCTTACACATATAAAAAACCGACCTAAGCAGGTCGGTTTGGTCATTCTTATGGATTTGAAGTTACGCGAGAAACGCAAAATATAAGATGAAGATGAAGAACATCCCATACATGATCGGGTGGACCTTTTTCCCATCCCCCTTCACGATCATCGTGATCGGATACAGGATGAAACCAAGCGCTATTCCAGTAGCGATACTATAGGTCAAAGGCATGGCAATGATCGTGAGAAATGCCGGTGCGGCAATTTCGAAGCGATGCCATTCGATTTTACCAAGTACGCCTACCATCAGCACACCCACTATGATTAACACCGGTGCCGTGACAGATGGAGTGATGACGCCTAATAAAGGTGAAAAAAGTAATGCCAGTAAGAAGAAACCAGCTGTTACGACGGAACTGAAGCCCGTTCTTCCCCCTGCTGCTACTCCTGATGAAGACTCAATGTAAGCCGTTGTTGTAGATGTACCTAGGACCGATCCGATTACAGTCGCTGATGAGTCAGCCAGTAACGCACGTCCTGCTCTAGGTAATTTGTTCTCTTTCATCAGTCCTGCTTGAGTGGCAACTGCCATCAATGTTCCTGCTGTATCAAAGAAATCGACGAACAAGAACGTCAGGACGACTACAAGCATATCAATCGTCGTAATCTGATCCAGATACGAAATAGCCACACCAAATGTCGGTTCTAAGCTTGGTACAGCTCCAACGATGCCAGACGGAAGTGGGATCAGTTTGAAGATCATTCCGACAATCGCCGTAATGACCATCCCGTAAAAGATACCGCCTTTCACTCCTCTAACCATGAAAAGGACAATGATGATGAGTCCGAAAATCGCCAGTAGCGTCGACCCGTTTGTCAGGTTCCCAAGTTGTACGAGCGTTGAATCGTTATTCTCTACTATTCCAGCGTTCTGCAAACCGATGAATGCGATGAAAAGACCGATTCCGCTTGCTGCCGCATATTTCAGTTCTTGCGGGATCGCGTTGATGATCGTTTCGCGGATCTTCAATAGCGTGATGACGATAAATACGAGTCCTGAAACGAGCACCCCTGCCAGTGCCGTCTGCCACGGAATCCCCATGACCATGACGACCGAATAGGTGAAAAAGGCATTCAGTCCCATACCTGGTGCCAGTGCGATCGGGTAGTTTGCGAGCAGACCCATGATCAGTGTTCCGATGGCTGCCGCTAGTGCCGTAGCAACAAAGACAGCCCCCTTGTCCATCCCGGCGTCCCCTAGAATGGCCGGGTTGACGAATAAGATATAAGCCATAGATAAAAACGTTGTTAAACCTGCAATGAATTCTTTGCGATATGTTGTACCGTGATCTTTAAAACCAAAAAATCGTTCCATTCCCCAACACTCCTATTTGTCTATGAATCTTCTAACAACAAGTAAATAGAAAAAGCTCCAGGCAGGTTACCTGGAGCTTTGAATGACAAGGGAAAAGAACGAAACAGCAAGGAAATCTATTCAATATAGATGGACCTATGTTCTTTGATCTATCCCCTCGTAGTCAAGCCATTTACGGTAGCCTGGTAGAAACTTTCGAGCCCTATTCTCGATATTATACGATGGTTCTATGATGTGATTTTCTAAAGTGTACAGTTTTTGACGAATATTGTCAACAGAAAACCCGAACATTGGTTCATTATCTTGCCTTATCGTTCGTTTATTCCCACTCGATTGTGGATGGTGGCTTAGAAGTCACATCGTACACGATACGATTGACATGATCGACCTCATTTACAATCCGCGTCGAAATGCGCTCAAGCACATCCCATGGAATGCGAGCCCAATCGGAAGTCATACCGTCGATAGATGTAACCGCTCGGATTCCGACCGTATAATCGTACGTACGCGCATCACCCATGACACCGACACTTCTCATGTTCGGGAGAGCGGTGAAGTATTGCCAGATGTCACGGTCAAGACCTGCGTTCTTAATCTCTTCACGTAAAATCGCATCCGAATCACGGACGATTTTCAGCTTCTCTTCCGTCACCTCTCCAAGAACACGGATTCCTAGACCTGGTCCAGGGAATGGCTGACGCCAAACGATTTCGTCCGGCAAACCAAGTTCTGTACCGACTTTACGAACCTCATCCTTAAAGAGTGTGTTCAACGGTTCAATCAATTGGAACTGCATGTCCTCTGGAAGTCCACCGACATTGTGGTGTGACTTGATCGTTTGTGCTGTGTCCGTTCCACTTTCAATGATATCTGTGTAAAGCGTTCCTTGCGCAAGATATTGGATACCTTCGAGCTTCGCAGCTTCTTCATCAAATACGTAGATGAACTCATTCCCGATGATTTTACGTTTCTGTTCTGGGTCCGAAACACCTTCAAGCTTGCTGAGGAAACGATCTTTCGCATCAATTTTGACCACATTCATATTGAAGGAATCACGGAACGTATCCATGACGCTGTCTGCTTCACCTTTACGCAGAAGACCATGATCGACGAACATACAGATGAGTTGATCTCCAACGGCCTTGTGGATCAGTGCTGCAACGACGGAAGAATCAACGCCACCGCTTAAGGCACAAAGTACTCTTTGATCACCGACAGTATCGCGTACTTTCTGAATTTCGTCTTCAATAAAGTTTTCCATAGTCCATACTGCTTCACACTTACAGATGTTCTTGACGAAGTTCTTCAGTAGTTCGTCGCCGTGCTCACTGTGTCGTACTTCTGGGTGGAATTGCACGCCGTATAAATTACGAGAAGGGTCACTCATTCCAGCGACAGGACAAGACGGGCTTGTCACATCGGTCTGGAACCCTTCTGGAGGAGCGACAACCAGGTCCCCATGACTCATCCATACCGTTTGTTCTTCCGGTAAGTCTTTATAAAGGTCATTCATGTTACGGATAGCTACAGTCGCTTTTCCGTACTCACGGTGGTTTGCCTTCTCTACCTTCCCACCGAAGTGGTGCGTCATCAATTGCATCCCGTAACAGATTCCTAAAATCGGAATACCAAGATCAAAGATCCGCTCATCACATTTAGGAGAATCCGGCGCATAAGCACTGTTCGGTCCTCCAGAGAAGATGATCCCTGTCGGGTTGAGTTCCTTGATTTTCTCAGCCGTAATCTTATGGGAATGCAGTTCACTGTACACCCCTAAGTCACGGATTCGTCGTGTAATCAATTGATTGTATTGCCCGCCAAAATCTAGAACGATAATCATTTCTTCAGTTACTTGCATGAAAGTCAGCCACCTCTCAAACGAATTGTGTAATTGCTTCTTTTTTCCAGTAGATATAAAGAAAAAGAACCCAAACCATTGAAGGCAGGGTCCTGTTATGTGCGCAAAACAGTGCCTGCCTTCATAGTCAGACCATTTACGGTGATCTGGTAGAGACATTCGGGCCATATCCCCGAACATATATGAAGGAAGTCATTAATCCATATACTCCGCGTGACAAGGTGTCACACCTTAAAATATGGATTAATTCTAACAGCCACTATAATGACGGTCAAGGTCGTATCCTTTTAATTAAATTTTCCCACAATTCTTTCGTATCCGTCCAATCGACAGGTTGATCATTTTGACCATATCGCGCTTTCTCATACTTCCTCGTCAAGATCTTCATATCGCCTGTATCGAGGTAGCGATCCACTTCGATCGCGTATTCACGTAACGTTTGTTGTGGGCGTTTCTTCACATCGTATTGCTCCAACAACCATAGCAATCTATGGTAAGCGTCCTGGAACACTTGCTCATCTTTCCGTTTTCTGAATCGCCATAGGAAAAATTTGTTCAACCACTTCTTTCGTGTCAAATAACCGAATCCTGCTCCTAAGACGAGAAGGCTGATGAGACTGATTGCAATCCACTTCAGCCAGTTGAGTACTTTATCCAGGTTGAATGGAAGCTCGAATCCGCTAGATTCAGAACCATTCTCAAGGTTCTGATTCTGTTGATTCTGCTCATCCTGCTCGACTGGGACATCCAGATTCGTATCGTCTTCTTGATAGTCATCTACGAAGTTCCCGAGGTCTCGGAATCCTCTCGTAGGCTCGAAAGGTACCCAACCTACCCCTTCAAAGTACACTTCTACCCAAGAGTGTGCATTCGAATTTGTAACCTCGTATTCCCTGACTCCATCACCGATGGTCTCCTCGTATTCTCCAGCTGTAAAGCCTTTTACCCAACGTGTCGGAATTCCGATCGTCCGGAGCATAACAGCCATTGATGTAGAGAAGTTATCACAATAACCAAGTTTCGATTCAAACAAGAATTGGTCGACATAATCCTCGTTCCGGTCTGGGACCGCGACATCTTGAGTATTGTAACCGTAACCGTTGTCCGCGAAGTATTGCTCGATCGCTTTCGCCTTACCATACGGATCATTGATTCCAGCCGTAATGTCTTGAGATAACGTTCTCACTCTCTCAGGCAAATCTTCTGGGAGCTGTAAGTACCGTTCTTGAATGAACCCAGGGTACTGCGTGCTAGAATTTCTAAGCATCGCTTCTGAGAACTCAGGATACTTATAGTTCACCGTATAAGTCTCAAGGCCAGACTCTCCGGCTTCTTCAAAGGTCATCAATTTACCCGTAACCGAGTTCATTTGGTAATCGCGATTTTCTTCACTATCCACAGCAGTCAATTGACCCGGATAGATGATGAACGGATAAAGTCCATTCTTCACTACTTCTACCTTTGCCGTTAAGTCTTCCGTTTGGACATCTTCCCCGTACGTCAATGTGTGTGGGGAATCCGTCGTGATGTTCTGAGGGTTCACTTGTTCACTTGCCGGATCAGCTGGCTTCGTATCCCATCCGAGACCGGTATATACTTCTTTCGATTCTACTCTCCAATAGTGCACTTCACTGATTTGCGTGCGGAAAACCGGTGTATCATCGAATACAAAAGGTCCTCCCAAACGGCTGTCATTCGTACCGTAACCGATCTTCTGGATACCGCCGCCTCTGCCCGTTCCTTCACCTTCGCCAGCCTGACTTCCGACTGCCGTAATGAACGGAACCGGATCCGGCCATTGAGGAGCTGCTTTCGGCGCAAGATAGCCGAGTACAGAAGAGAACGAGATTAATAGTGCAAGTGGTATGACCCACATGAGCGGGAACTGGTTTTGATAAACCCGGAACCCTTTTTGTTCAATGATCCGAATGAATCTTAAGATCCCTAATAGCACAAATCCGATGATCACCGTACGGACGATCGCACCAGATGCATCGTAAGCTGTGAAGGTATCGACCACAGTGACGTAAAGGACTGTGATGATGAAAAACAGGAAGATTCTCCTCGCCTGGATCAGCCAGTAATGCATCAGATAGCTGATGAGCCATAAGAGCACAAGGAATAAGAACGTCCTGCTCAAGTTACTCATACTATCCCAATCTCGGGCGAACGCATGTTGAGAGGCGTTCATCAAGTCATTGACCAAGTAGCTCACCCATTGCACATCAAAAAACGAGACAGGAAAATAAATCGTATGCAAGGCATAGGCTAATGCCAACAATTTAATCGGGAACGAGACCCAAATGGAAAGCTCGAAATAGGAGATTGTAAATAGAAATGCTGAGAACAGCACGAAAATCGAGAGATAATTCGTATTGGTAAAAGTCGATAGGGGACGTAACCATTCCCAGAATAGCAGGAATCCGAGCATATAAAGAAGGAACGAGCCCATCGTAAACTTTTGACGATCATCAACTCGTGGCATTTTGAACACCCGCCTTCACAACTTCACTGAAGTCGTCAATATTGACTGTATACACGACGATGTTGCGGGCTCTCAGCCTCGTCAACACGTGTTGTTCTTCTTTCGAGATCACTTTTTGCTTTGAAATATAGAAAAAGATCGTCTGGACCTGATTGCCAGACATCCGTTCAAGCATCTGAATGAAGCCATCAGACATATCGGGTGAAATGATCATCACGGATAGCCCTTTCGACATTTCGTGAGCTTCATGCTTCAATACACCCGTCAGAGAAGACTTCGTATCCGGTTGGATCCGAGCGAGATGTCCCATCCATTTCGACTCGAAGTTCTGACCTGATTGGAAAGACAATTGCGTATGCTCTCTTGAAACCGTATGGAATTCCACCGATGTTCCGCTGCTGATGGCATGCTTCAGCACTGAGGCAGCAAGCGATACAGCTCTTTCGAATAGATGCTGTCCATTTCGTTGATACGTTGGATTGCTCCCATCTAAAAACACGACGAAATCATCGTTCCGCTGCGTCTCGAATACTTTCGTGACGAGCTTATTAGAACGAGCGGTCGCCTTCCAATGGAGCCAGGACAACTTATCTCCTGGCGTATAGTCCCGGATGCTGACAGCAGAAGTAAAGTCTTGCTGTGCTTGTTTTCCGGTCCGTTTCATACCCGACGGATTCGTCTCGAATATGTTCCAACCTGCAAGAGGTTGCGTTTTAGGATACACTTGAATCGATTTTTTCTGAGGTATGGAAACGGTTTTCGTTATGAAACCGAACAGATCTCCAGTGTCCAAAGAGATCGCCTCAAACAAATGGATGCCACGAGGCACTGGTTTGATGAGATACGAATAAGACGCTTTCCGTTTGAACAAAGGAAACAGTAGCGCTTTTGATTGCGTTTGATAGACATACTCTCTCTCATTCGCATGATTGACGAGTAGTCCCGGTAACTCATCATTGATTACGAGGTAGAATAACGGAATCGGATAGCGACTACGTATATTAATCGTCACTTCTACCGTTTCACCTGCTATGAAATTGGATTTATTGATTTCGCGCTCCACTGTGATCTGAGTAAGCGGGAATAATAACACGAAAACGGTGTACAACACGAGCGGAAGCACGGAATAGAACAAGAACCAGCTGACGAAACCACCTTGAAACATGGCATAGGAAAATGAGCTTGCGATCAGCAGGATGATGCCCAAAATCCCTAATGCTGTACGATAACGCGCAAGCTGTTTCTGGATCATACTTTTTCTTTCCTAAGGACCGGAACCGGCGTGCGTTCCAGGATTTCCTCGACGACCTTTTCAGGTGTATACCCATCAAAACGAGCTTCCGGCTTTAAGATGATCCGGTGGCAAAGGACAGACTTCGCCAAATATTTGATGTCATCCGGTACGACGTAATCTCTGTTCAACAAGAGAGCATACGCTTGAGCAGTCTTCATAAGCGCTAATGATCCACGCGGGCTTACGCCAAGGTGGATTCCGCTATGCTTTCTTGTGCGGATGACGAGGTCGATAATGTATTGCTTTACGGACTCCTCGACAAAGACGGATTTGACTTGTTTTTGAAGCTTCAACAGGTCGTCCAAATTCAGGACAGCCGTCAATTCATCAATCGGTTGGGCTTTTTCATTACGGGAAAGGACTTGCATCTCCTCACTTGCAGTTGGGTATCCCATCTTGATCTTCAACAAGAAACGATCCAATTGAGCTTCCGGTAACGGATACGTCCCCTCATACTCGATCGGGTTTTGTGTGGCCATGACAAAGAAAGGTTCCGGTAATTTGTGTGTGAACCCATCGACTGTAATGCTTTGTTCTTCCATCGCTTCCAATAGAGCAGACTGTGTCTTTGGAGAAGTACGGTTGATTTCATCCGCCAATACGATGTTCCCCATTAACGGCCCTGCTCTGAATTCGAATTCCATGCTTTTTTGGTTATATATCGAAACCCCGGTTAAGTCCGAAGGCAAAAGGTCTGGTGTAAACTGGATACGGTTGAATTTCGCACCAACAGATTGCGCGATGGACCGTACCATCATCGTTTTCCCTACACCCGGCACATCTTCTAGCAAGATGTGTCCACCGGTCAAAAGTGCGACGATGCTCAATTCAGTAGCCTGGCGCTTTCCAACCATGACGTTTTCTACATTATCCACCACTTGTTTGAGTTGTGGATGATAAGACTCATACCTTATGTTATTCGCTGCCATTACAGTTTTCCCCCTTAATATGTTCCTACCGCTAAGTCCCTGACTGATACCCCAAAAAATCTTATCTATCCTTAACTAATTCGAAGTATATTGACAAATTCCTTGTTAATTTGAAATATTCACTCACATTGTAACAAAATGGCAAGTGGATTGATACTTTGAATGCTTCGTTGGTAGAGAATTTAAGTATTGGATACATATATATTTGTAAAAACATCTCAGGTTCACAATTAAAGAGGTTGTTGGTTGTCGATTATTCACTCACATTTTGTAGATATTTCTCAGGAAATTGTTATGATTTGTAGATTGATGCATCAGGATTTTCTACTTCTCTGATTGTATCGCCTGGCGATACGCCGAAACAAAAAAGAACCGACCATTTGTTTTGATCAGCTCATAAAATAGATTTATTTCTTGAATATGGAGAGTAAACCACTCCATTTTCCTTTAGGTCTATGTTGTATCGCTTCTTCCAATCTTTTATTAAAATCATTCTGTTCGCGCCATTCTTTGATTTGTTCTTCTCTCATGCTCTTCATTTCATTTTGTAATTGCTCACTTCTATGTTGTTCTTGCTGCAGCAATTCTTCATAATGTTCTTTCTCTTGTTGTATCAACGTTTCGTACTGCGCCTTTTGTTGCTTGGTCAAATTCTCGATTTTCACATTCGTTTTCTGTGCAGCATTTCCAATACTCGAACTGATCGCATGATGATCCTGCTGAAGGCGGGATACAGTTGTTTTCAGTTGGGCCATATCGCTTTTCAGTTGTACATTCATCTCACGTGTAGCAGCGAGTTCATTCACAACTACCCTTAAGACGTCTTTCAATTGATTCGGATCGTATGGTAAGCTTTCAACATTTTCATATGTATCGGGTAGCGATATATCAGTTTCATCGGGGACTTTCAATCTTTCTCTTTGTTGCTCCACAAGGTCTTTTGCTGTATCGTCAAGGGGCTTTTCCGTATCGCGTAACGCTATAAGCGCACCAACATCACTTTGTACAAAGATACGTCGATCGCCATCTTTCAAAAATTCATAACCGTTCCGCTCCAGGATCTGCCCATATTTACGTACAGTAGGAGTGGCAATTCCCACTTCTTCTGCTACTTCTTTGGTAGAGAATGCTCGTTCATTCGGTTGTATATCGCGTCGCATATCGGGCCTCCTTTACTATTAAATATGATGGTTTTCGACATGAATTGCAACATATATCGGCAAGCGATACATAATTGTAATATCGCATAAAAAAAGACTACTTCCTCAACAGGAAGTAGTCTTTTAAGGGTGTGGCGCATGAATTACATCATGCCGCCCATTCCACCCATTCCGCCCATGCCGCCCATGTCAGGCATGCCACCGCCGCCGTTGTTTTCTTCCGGCTTATCTGCGATGACTGCTTCTGTTGTAAGAAGCATTGCTGATACGGATGCAGCGTTTTGTAGTGCAGAACGCGTTACTTTTGTAGGGTCAACGATACCAGCGTCGATCATGTTCACCCATTCTCCAGTAAGTGCGTTGAATCCAATTCCAAGGTCTTCACCTTTCAAGCGCTCAACAACAACAGATCCTTCAAGACCAGCGTTGTGTGCGATTTGACGGATTGGCTCTTCTAGTGCACGAAGAACGATTTTCACACCTGTTTCTTCGTCTCCAGCAGTTTCAATCGCTTTAACAGCTTTCAGGACGTTTACAAGTGCAGTTCCACCACCAGAAACGATTCCTTCTTCAACTGCTGCACGAGTTGAGTTCAATGCGTCTTCGATACGTAGCTTACGTTCTTTCAATTCAGTTTCAGTTGCTGCACCGACTTTGATGACAGCTACTCCACCAGCAAGCTTCGCAAGACGCTCTTGTAATTTTTCTTTATCGAATTCAGAAGTTGTTTCTTCTAATTGAGCACGAAGTGTGTTTACACGAGAAGCGATTTTCTCAGTGTCTCCAGCACCTTCAACGATTGTCGTGTTTTCTTTCGTAACGACAACTTTAGAAGCTGTACCTAGTTGACCGATGTTTGCAGATTTAAGATCAAGACCGAGGTCTTCTGTGATCACTTCTGCACCAGTCAATGTTGCGATGTCTTCAAGCATCGCTTTACGACGGTCACCGAATCCAGGAGCTTTGACAGCAACTGCATTGAATGTTCCGCGAAGTTTGTTCACAACGAGTGTTGCAAGAGCTTCACCTTCAACATCTTCAGCGATAATTAGGATCGGCTTACCTTGTTGTACCACTTGCTCAAGGACAGGAAGAACTTCTTGGATGTTGGAGATCTTCTTGTCAGTTACAAGGATATAAGGATTCTCAAGGACTGCTTCCATTTTGTCAGAGTCAGAAACCATGTAAGGAGAAGCATATCCGCGGTCGAATTGCATTCCTTCAACGACTTCTAGCTCTGTAGCGAATCCTTTAGATTCTTCGATTGTGATAACGCCGTCGTTTCCAACGCGCTCCATCGCTTCAGCAATCAATTGACCGACTTCATTGTCACCAGAAGAGATTGCAGCAACTTGTGCAATTGAGTCGCGTCCTTCGATTGGCTTAGAAATTTTCTTAAGTTCTTCAACTGCAGCAGCAGTCGCTTTTTCGATACCTTTACGGATGACCATCGGGTTTGCACCAGATGTTACGTTCTTCAAACCTTCACGGATCATCGCTTGTGCAAGGACTGTCGCTGTAGTCGTACCGTCACCAGCAACGTCATTCGTCTTGCTTGCAACTTCGGATACAAGCTTTGCACCCATGTTTTCGAATGCATCTTCAAGTTCGATTTCTTTTGCGATTGTTACACCATCATTCGTGATTAGAGGTGAACCGAATTTCTTCTCAAGAACCACGTTACGTCCTTTTGGTCCAAGAGTTACTTTTACAGCATCTGCAAGAGCGTCCACACCACGAAGCATGGAGCGACGTGCGTTTTCACTAAACTTGATATCTTTAGCCATTGTTTAAAGAACCTCCTTGATTGGTTGTATGTAGGGAAAGACTTCCCTTTCAATTTTTAACTGTTAAAAAGAGAATCTCGGATGGATTAGCCTACGATTGCTAGTACATCAGATTCGCGTAAGATTAAGTATTCTTTACCTTGATATTTCACTTCAGTACCAGCGTATTTTGAATAGATAACTGTGTCGCCTTCAGATACTTCAAGTGCAACTTTTTCTCCGTTATCCGTTACTCGACCTGCACCTACTGCAACGATTTTTCCTTCTTGCGGCTTTTCCTTCGCAGAGTCTGGAAGTACGATTCCGCTAGCGGTTTTTTCTTCGCTTTCAACAAGCTCAATGACAATACGATCACCTAACGGCTTTAACAAGTGAAACACCCTCCTCAAGGATTTTGATTTTAATTATTAGCACTCTAAATAGGTGAGTGCTAATTCCATTTATAATATTAATCAACTTTCATTTTTTTTGCAAGAGATAACCTGAAAATTTTTGTTAGGTTTCTGTAAAGAAAAGCGCGAAGTCATAAGAAAGGTATTATTGGCAATAGTATGTTAAAATGGGGCATTGAATCTGTCACGAAAGAGGAGAACAGTTTGAATAAACGTTATGGATGGGTACTCATCACTTATATATTGATCTTACTTTCCGGGGTCATTGGCGGACCTATTCTGATCGGTCTCGATGTCCCTCGTGAAAAGATCCCTGGGCTTTGGAACGTAATCAGTTTTTCAATCGGAATCGTGATCATCTTTCTGATTTTACTGCCGGAATGGCGGAACCGGGAGGATCGTGAGGAACGCGCTAGTGTTCCTGCAACGATCGGCTGGTCGATCCTAGGTATTCCGATCGTTTTCACAGCACAGATTGTAGCTGCTACGATTGAGATGCAATTTTTAGGCGTCGAACCAGGTTCAAAAAATACAGAAATGATCGTCGAGCTGACGTTGTCAGTGCCACTTCTGATTCTTGTGGTTTCTGTCTTCGGTCCTATATTGGAAGAAATCGTGTTTCGGAAGGTAATCTTTGGTACACTCTATAAGCGAACGAACTTCTTCATTGCTGCACTAATCAGTTCACTTGTGTTCGCTGTCGTCCACCGTGACTTCAGCCACATTCTGGTGTATGCGGCGATGGGCTTCACACTCAGCTTCCTGTATGTGAAAACAAAACGATTGATTGTACCAATTATTGCTCATGTGGCTGTCAATACGACGGTCATGCTCGTCCAGGTCGTCTTTCGAGACGAGATCATGAAACTTGAAAAACAACTAGAGAACATGCAATTCATTATTGGAGGCTGATTATGAGATTTTCACCAACCTTCTGGATATTTGCCTATTTGATACTAGGCGTGATCTTTACGTACTTGGCCATCTTTTATGCACGAGAAGACGGCGTCTGGTCGTTCTGGCCGATCCTGAACATGGCACTCGCTGCCTATGACTTCTTCAACGCATACCGAATGTTCGAGTTACGTAAAAAAATAAAGCAGATGAAGAAAAAGGATTGATCCTCGGGGGTCAATCCTTTTGTTATGGCTTTAAGGGACAGTAAGTGCCTCTTACTGTCCTTCATTTCGGGTTTCTGCTGTTTTTGAGGACAGCAAACGACTCTTTCTATCCCTCATTTTGCGTTTCTGCTGCTTTTGAGGACAGAAAGCACCTCTTTCTATCCTTCATTTCGGGTTTCTGCTGTTTTGGAGGACAGCAAACGACTCTTTCTATCCCTCATTTTGCGTTTCTGCTGCTTTTGAGGACAGAAAGCACCTCTTTCTATCCCTCATTTCGGGTTTCTGCTGTTTTGGAGGACAGTAAGCACCTCTTTCTATCCTTCATTTCGGGTTTCTGCCACTTTTGAGGACAGAAAGCCCCTCTAAACTGAAAAAAGCGGCCAGTTCGGCCGCTTTCACATTATATTTATTCTTCTTCTGACTGTTCTGCTTCTTCCGCTGTTTGCTGTGATTTCTTGTAAGCGAAACCTGCTATAAAGATGCTGACTTCATAAAGGATGATCAACGGTACGGTCACCATCATGTGCGAAATCAGTTCCGGTGGTGTGATCAACCCTGCAAGCACGAGCAATACGAAATAGGAATACTTTCGAATTTTACGTAAAAAGTCGGGTGTCACGAGTCCGAGTCTCGTCAAGAACATGATGACGACAGGGAACTGGAACAGGATTCCGAATGGCAATGTCAGACGGAAAAGGAAATGGAAATATTCATTGATTCCATACTCTTCTTCTACTCCAAGCAGATCGGACAGTCCGTTCATAAAGTCGATGACGAATGGAAATAGAATGAAGTAAGAAAACGAAAGTCCGCCTACAAACAAGATGAAGGTAAGCGGGATGTACATCAACGTCACCTTACGCTCTTTCTCATAAAGGCCTGGACTGATGAACGCCCAAAGCTGGTAGAGCGCGACGGGTGAAGTAATCAATATGCCTATCAGAAAAGCAAAATCCAGAAATACACGCAGAGGGTCGGTCAGATTGAATACGTTCAACTCTAAGCCTGCAGCCTCTGGTGTCTGCTTCAAATACTGAATCAATGGCATTGCTAGGAAGAATCCGGCGATGAACGCCGCTATGAATACAAGTATGACGATGAATATCCTTTTTCGTAGTTCTTCAATATGTTTCTGAAGTGTCATTTGTTGATTCGTCATACAAAACTACCTTCCTAACTAGTCTTCATCTCTGTTCTTCTTGTCATCTTTTTTCTTATCTGTATCGTCGTCATCCACAAGCCCTTTCGTTGCGGTCTTGAATTCACGCAATGTCTTTCCTGCTGCTTTTCCAAGCTCAGGCAGCTTTTTCGGACCGAAGATCAATAGTGCGACGACTCCGATGATAATCCAACTTCCTGGACCAAGCATATTGGTCACCTCCTCAAGTATCTTTCTCAGATCATTTATCCAACGGGTAATTTTTCAAAAAGTAGATCAATGATTGGAGTTCTACAGCTAAATCAATATGATGAATTCGGACATTGTCTGGTACGTTCAAGCGGGCGGGGGTGAAATTCAGAATCCCGTTCACACCGATTTCGACCAGCTCATCCGCTACCGTTTGGGCGGTTTGAGCAGGAACGGTCAAAATCGCGACCGACATGTCCTTCGTAACGTGTTTCTTCAAATCTCCCAAATGATGGATCGGTACTCCACTGATCGTGGTACCGACTTTACTCTCGTCTACATCGAATGCTAACTCGATTCGAGTGTTGTCGTTCTTCAAAAAGTTATAATTCAGAAGGGCTGTCCCTAAATTCCCTACACCGATCAGCATCACTTTCGTCACTTCATCCTGATCGAGTGTCTTTCGGAAAAAGGTGAGCAGATAATTGACATTGTAGCCATATCCCTTCTTCCCTAGTGCTCCGAAATAGGAAAAGTCTCTGCGGATCGTCGCAGAATCAACCTTGACCGCTTCACTTAGCTCGGAAGAAGAAACACGCAGCTTCCCTGATGAGGATAAGTTTTTTAGAAATCGATAATACAACGGCAACCTTTTTGCGGTCGCTTGAGGTATTTTTTGATCATCAACGCTCATTAGGTTCCTCCAATCAGTAGAACACTACTCGTTTTCGTACAGGTAATCTCCGCTTTTCCCACCCGTTTTTTCCAATAGATAGGTCGGGCCGATCACCATTCCTTTATCAATCGCTTTACACATATCGTATACGGTTAAGCCGACGGCAGATGCAGCTGTCAATGCTTCCATTTCAACTCCGGTATTCCCCTTCGTCTTCACGGTCACATCAATCAACAATTCATAATCTCCCTCTGTTATCCAGTCAAAAGAGATATCTACCGATTTCAGTGGCAATGGATGACACATGGGTACGATATCGGGCGTCTTTTTCGCAGCCATGATCCCAGCGACCTGGGCAACCGATAAGACATCACCCTTTTTCACATGGTTTCCTTGAATCGCTTCATAAATCTCTTCGGAAACTTTGACGCTGCTTCTCACGCGAGCCGTCCTTACCGTTTCCTCTTTTTCAGAGATGTCCACCATCCTGGCGCGACCTTGTTCGTTAAAATGCGTGAAATCGCCCATTCAATCACCACCTAAAAGAGACTATACACCATTTTTATCAAAAAGTAAGGCATGATTGCAGTAAAAATATCACAAATCGTTGAAAATTGTAGAGTTGCCTGAGCTTTCCATCATAAGCTACACTAATAGTAACTGTGTTTCCATGGTGTTATGAGGGTTTCGGCAGGTTCATTCAATGCCAGCACGCTGTAACCACCATGTATGAAAGAGGTGTAACAACATGATCGTCATGCAAGCCCAAGACATAACCAAATATTATGGTGCTGACCTTATTTTATCGAATATTAAACTTGAAGTACAATCGCGGGATAGAATTGCCCTAGTCGGACGGAACGGAGCTGGAAAATCGACGTTGCTGAAAATCGTCAGCGGACAGCTATCCTACGATTCTGGCGCTGTCATGAAGCCGAATGAAATCGAAATCGGATATCTTGCGCAAGATGCAGGCTTAGAATCTGACAATACGATTTGGGAAGAGATGATTAAGGTTTTCGACCATCTCCACCAAATGGAAGAACAAATCCGTGCGCTCGAAACGAAAATGGGACAAGAGCACGTTTTGAATGATGAGACCGTATATGCGAAGGTGCTATCTGAATATGATGCACTTCAGCAGAAGTTCCAGCTGAAAGGCGGATATCAGTACGAGAATGACATCCGATCGATCCTTCATGGGTTCCGTTTTTACGAAGAGGATTATGGGAAGCCGATCTCTTCCCTCAGTGGTGGACAAAAGACACGACTAGCTCTTGTGAAACTTCTACTGACGAAGCCGGACCTATTAATCTTGGACGAGCCTACGAACCACCTGGACATCGAGACCCTCGATTGGCTGGAAAGTTACTTGCAATCCTACCCGGGTGCATTATTAATTGTCTCCCACGACCGGTACTTCTTAGACAAGGTGGCCACACAAGTTTATGAGATTTCGATGACGAAGAGTAAGAAGTACCTCGGAAACTACAGTAAGTACCTTGAGGCCAAAGCAGAGCAATACGAGCAAGATTTGAAAGAGTTCGAGAAGCAGCAATCGGAAATCGCGAAGCTTCAGGATTTTGTCCAGCGGAACATCGCCCGTGCTTCAACGACGAAACGGGCACAGAGTAAACGGAAGCAGCTTCAGAAGATGGAGGTCCTCGACCGACCTGATGGCAGTGAGAAATCAGCCCAGTTCGGCTTTAGAATCGAGCGTCAAACCGGGAACGATGTCCTGAAATTGAACCGGCTTGCGATCGGTTATGAAGGAGAAACGTTAATCGACGACATCGATCTTCACATTCAGCGTGAAGAAAGCATAGCGCTCGTTGGACCTAACGGCGTCGGAAAGTCGACATTGATCAAAACGATCATGCACCCTGATCGGAAGCTAGGTGGAGCGATCCAATTCGGCTCCAACGTCAAAATCGGCTATTACGACCAGGAACAAGCGGATCTGAATAGCACGAAAACGGTCTTACATGAGCTTTGGGACGAGTTTCCGACTCATCAGGAAAAAGATATCCGTACTGTATTGGGGAACTTCCTGTTCAGTGGTGACGATGTCCTGAAAGGTGTCAATGAATTGAGTGGTGGTCAGAAGGCACGTCTCGCGCTTGCGAAACTGATGCTCCAGAAAGCGAATGTGCTCATTTTGGACGAGCCGACGAACCATTTAGATTTAGATAGTAAAGAGGTTTTGGAGAATGCTCTGATTGATTTTCCAGGTACGATCCTCTTTATTTCCCACGACCGTTATTTCATCAACCGGATCGCTTCAAGAGTCATCGAGTTATCCACATCTGGATTGGAGAACTTTCTTGGGGACTATGATTATTACTTGGAAAAGAAAGCCGAACAAGCTGAATTTGAACGTCTCGAGCGTGAAGAACAGAACGTGAATCAAGATGTGAACGTCAGTGACCAGAAAGAACAGTTCCAAAACGATAAACAAGCAAAAAAAGAAGAGCGGAAACGACTTCGCCGTATTGAAGAACTTGAAGGACAGATTGAGGCTTATGAGCAACAGATCGAGGAAATCGAACATGAACTGAGCCAACCAGACGTCTTCCAGGATTATGAGAAGAGCCAAGAGTTGAACCAAAAGCTTGAGGAAGCAAATGAAGGACTCGAATCATTGATGGAAGAATGGGAAGGATTACAATCTGTATAATCAGGGAAATGAGAGAATGATTTGCATGTTGAATCGAACATGTTGAAATCTTCTCTCTTTTTTGTTTATAAGTAGATACACATATACACAGAATCCACAGGGTTATACACAGGTTAAATAGCACTTTTTCGGTTTTAATGTCGTTTTTTCCACATTATCCACAGATTTTGTTCTAATTATCCACAAACAGTTATTCACACGACCAGGTGTTTATTTCCCAAGTGTTCCGAACGTTTTCCACAATGTTCACAACTTGTGGATAAGCTTTTTCCACATCGCGTTCCGACTACATTCGACACGAACATACAGCTCTTTTGTATAAATATGCTCATGGATATTCACCGTTTATGCACTCATATACATGAATAGATTCGTATGCAGGTCAAGCCCCCTTCTTTCCGTACCAGGTACCGAATGGGAACCCTTGGCACTTCTGACATCTTTTTCGGTACCTGGCACTGTTGAAGGTCTTCCCTAGTTGTACTATTCTTGTAAAAGTTGATTAAAGGAGGATACATAGCTATGAACAGGAAAGTGATACATACTTTGTTTGTAATGGGATTGATTCTACTCCTCACAGCTTGTGGTGGAGACGAACAATCAAGCACCGAGGAAAACAACAATAAGGAAGAAACGACAGATGAGTCTCCAGATCAGCAATCGGATGACAATAAAGATACTAAGAAAGAGAAACAAGGGGATTATGAGGTTACCCTTTCAGGAGAAATTGAAATTGAGAAGAAGACAATCACAGTAAATGGAGAGACGAACCTTCTTCCCGGTTCTGACATTTACATCCTTGGCCATGCATTCCAAGGTGCCATCATTGGTTCTTCACCAAAAGCCCAAGTGGCTGAAGACGGTTCATTCACACTTAAGACGAAGTTTCCAGATGACTATGATGCGCCTCTTCGGTTAGAAATTCGTTTTACACCTGAGTTTCAGGATGATCAGATTGAAGAACACTACACCAAAACTGGTGAGAAATTAAAAGGAGATTTTGTAAGACTCCATAAAGAAAGCGAAGGCCTCTATAAGAAAATCTCCTATATGGCCTATATTGAAGACCCAACAAAAAACCAAACGTTAAAAATCGAATCTCCTAACTTTGAAAAACCATCAGATCAGGGTGACCCCAAGGTCAGATTGGAACCGAAAGTCGAAAAGAAAACGGATGACTACATCATTATTACCGGCAAATCAAACCTTGTAGAAGGTACCCACATTGAAGCTTACACCGAAATCCCAGGATACATGGTTAGGGGATATACCGATAAGGTTAGAGTAGAACCAGATGGATCTTACAGATTGATTATTCCCAATCCAGAACAACAAAAAGAGTTAAAAGGGAAAATTCCAGACTACCAGATTAATCTCCAGGTAAAAAAATACTCTCAATGGGACAACTTTGTTGAAGCCTATGGAAAAGAAGCCGAACATTTCCAAGGTCCTCACCTTAAAGAAAACTCACACAATGGTGACAAAAGTATTGAAGTGGTTTTACCTATAAAAGTAGAGAAATAAAATGATAACCTGCGCTCATGCTTGATCACTCTCAAGCACGACGCAGGTTTTCTTTATTCCTGATTTTCTTCATTTAAACGCCTCAACTTACCACCGTTCACCATTCACTAACTGACATATAACGGGCGCAGAAAGACTATAGTCCGCTTTCTTTTTCCGACAAAATCTCTCCTGACAACATCAAAAAGAACCCCGAGCAATCAACTCAGAGTTCTTCTTCAACCTTTTAAAACGCTTCTAAATCCAATCCTGGATTTCCGTTCAATTTCATGTCTGCCCGTCTACCTTTGTTGTACTCGATTGAGCCAGCTGCCGCAATCATCGCCGCGTTATCGGTACATAACCAAAGCGGTGGAATCGACAACTTGATATCCGTCGATTCAAATCGCTCGGTCAAGCGCTCTCGTAAGCCTTTGTTCGCAGCCACTCCACCTGCGACGACCACTTGCTTCACATCATAAGCTTCGGCTGCTCGATACGTCTTCTCGACCAACACGTCGATGACACTCTCCTGGAAGCTCGCGGCCAGATCATTCGGCGCAATCTCTTCTCCACGTTGCGTAGCATTATGAAGCGTATTGATGACCGCCGACTTCAATCCACTGAAGCTGAAATCGTACGAATCAGGCTCCAACCAAGCACGCGGTAAGTCAATCGTAGGTTCGCCCTCCTGGGCCATCTGATCGATATGAGGACCTCCCGGATAAGGAAGCTTCAACGTTCGCGCGACTTTATCATAAGCTTCACCAGCAGCGTCGTCTCTCGTTTCACCAATGATTTCAAACGAGCCATGCTCCGCCATATAGATGAGCTCTGTATGTCCTCCAGAAACGACGAGCGCAAGCAACGGGAACTCCATCGGCTCGATCAGCCGGTTCGCATAAATATGGCCTGCGATATGGTGCACGGCGACAAGCGGAATACCATGCGCCAGTGCCAACGCTTTTGCCGAATTCACTCCAATCAACAACGCGCCCACCAATCCAGGGCCTTCTGTCACAGCAATCGCCGTCAGGTCTTCAAACCCGACGCCTGCTTCCTTCATCGCTTCTTCAATCACAATCGTGATCTGCTCGACATGGTGACGAGATGCGATTTCGGGTACGACACCACCGAACCGCTTATGACTTTCAATCTGCGAGGCGACGACATTCGAGAGCAGTTCCGTCCCGTTTTTCACGATGGCAGCTGCCGTCTCATCACAGCTCGTTTCTATTCCAAGTATGATTTCATCTTTAGCCATTATAAATTCACCCACATTACTAATGCGTCTTCTCCGTTGTCTGTATAATAGTTCCTACGGATTCCGCCATTTTCAAAACCGTATTTTCGGTACAGTTTCTGAGCGACTTCGTTACTCACACGGACTTCGAGCGTCATCGTCTTCGCCCCCATGATCCGTGCCTGTTCCATCGCCTTTTTCATTAAAGCATCGCCATACTTCTTCCCTCTGAACCTTGGAATGATTGCGATATTGGTCACGTGCGCTTCATCTATGATCACCCAGATGCCACAATAACCGACCGGTTCGCCTTCTGCCTCTAGAATGAGATACGTCGCAAACTGGTTATTCACGATTTCATTATAAAAGGCCGTCCTACTCCACGGGTTCGGGAAAGAGGCTTCCTCGATATTCATTACATCATCAATGTCATCCAACGTCATGACTCGGAACGTCAAATTTTCCACCATGTATGGCACCTACTTTTTTTGGTTCGCAATCCACTTCGCTTCCGCTTCCGCGAGTTGATGATAACTCGGCGTAAAAGCATGTGGATCTTCATCTTCACCGCGGATCCCGAGTGCAGCAAGTTCTGCAGCACGTGGACTATGATCTGCGATGTGACCGAAAACAGCTCGGTCTCCCATCAGTTCCTCAATCTTCTCCTTATGAAGATCAAGGTCATTTCCTAAAAACAATACCTTTTTTGAATCTTCCTTCAGCATCTCAACCCAATCCGTCAACTGGATGATGCGCTCCTCCTGGACGAGTTGGAACTGTCCATCTATATTGCCGTAAAGACCGGTATAGATCTGACCACGCCTGCCATCAAACAACGGACAAACGAGGCCGTCGAAATACTTCCCGTTCTGTGCGACAACTTCGAGGCTTGAGACACCCGTTATCGGAATGCCCAACGACCATGCCATCGTTTTAGCAACTGAAACACCGATCCTTACACCTGTGTAGGATCCAGGTCCTTTTGCCACGATGACCTTATCCAGTTCGTCCGGTTTCACATCCACCTCTTGCAAAAGGCTTTCAATCGCCGGCATGAGCCTTACGGAATGGTTCTTTTTCATATTCGTGGTCAGTTCACCAACGATCTTGTCGTCGATGATCACTGATATCCCCATAACAAGGTTGGATGTATCAATCGCTAAAGCTTTCATTCATAAACTCCTCACATAGCCTGTAAAATCGTTCGCCTTTCGGTTCCAGGGTCAGCTCACGTTCCTCGTCGCCCGATCGTCGGATCACAATGTCCAGACGGTCTTCAGGCAAAAATTCTTCAATGATGTGTGCCCACTCGACGACCGAAACGCCTTCTCCTTCAAAATACTCATCGAAACCAAGATCCTCATCACTATCCTCTAACCGATAAACGTCCATATGGTAGAGAGGCAGTCGACCCTGGTACTCCCGAATGATCGTGAAGGTCGGACTTTTCACGACCCTTTTGATATGTAAACCTTTCGCAAGTCCTTTCGTGAACGTGGTCTTCCCTGCTCCCAGGTCACCTTCCAACGTGATGACATCACCCGCTTGAAGGTGCTCTCCTAGCCGTGCAGCCGTTTCCATCGTTTCTTCAGGACTGTTCAGTTTGATTTCGTAAGACTTCATATGGTATCACCTATTCACATTTCACCTGAAATGGTTGTATCCTTTTTTTCCAATCGGTAGGAGTTCCTCACCTTTCTTCAACATCACTCGGGCAGGACCTTCATTCACCGTACCGATTTTGTATAACGGCTGATTATGCTCTCCAAACCGCTTTCGCAACGAATGCCAATCTGCCTCAGAGACGGTTCCGACCAATTGGAAGTCTTCTCCGCCATATAGCATCCATTCAAGAACTTGTTCTTTTTGAAAAGAAGCGAATTCTTCAATGAAAGGCAAGCATTCTTCATCTAAAATGAGCTGGACATTGCTCGCTTCTGCGATTTCATTCGCTTCACTTGCGAGCCCGTCGCTAATATCATTTAACGCAATTCTATACCCACTACCCGCAAGAAGCAACCCGGCGTTTACTTGCGGTTGAGGTAATTGGTGCGCTTCAATCAAACGTTTGATTGAAACCTCTTCTTTTAATAGCAAATGCAACCCAGCCGCTGATAAACCGACCGGTCCTGTCAGGAAAACGACATCGCCTGACCTGGCATTTTTCCGTAAAAGTTTCCGGTCTTGTTGGACGCGACCGTGAACGGTGACCGAAACGACGAGCGGCCCTTCCGTTGACACCGTATCTCCGCCAATCAGGTCAATTTGAAAGTCTTCTGCAAGGTCCGCCATCCCTTGATAGATGTCACGGAGCTCTTCTTCCGTCCAACCTTTTGGAATCGCAATCGATACGAGGTAGAATTTCGGTGCGCCTCCCATCGCGGCGATATCACTCACATTGACGGCAAGTGCTTTGTGTCCAATATGATAAGGAGACATCGTTTTCCGGCTGAAATGAACGGATTCCACCATCGTATCGACACAGAGGATATCATCATATCCCGCTTCCGGTCGCACGAGAGCAGCATCATCCCCGATCCCTTCAATCAAGGTCGGCTGATGGTGTTTTTTTGGCGTAATCGTTTTTATCCATTCAAATTCATCTTTCACCGTTAACGCCCCCTTTAATCACGGCTTTGCATATAAAAACCTTAGGCTTCGCTCCTAAGGTTTTCTTCTTCATATTTTATCCTATTTTCATGAAAAATCCCACTCTGCTCAACCGGAAGCGATGGATTGCTTCCCTTCCGTCTGTTCGCTTAATTTTTGGTATTCTGTGAGTCTGGAAACATCTACGTTCCCGCCGCTCACGATACATCCGATTTTTTTGCGAGCTCCTGCCACCTTTTCAGCTAGGACAGATGCTACTGATGCCGCTCCAGCTCCTTCTACTAACGTTTTTTCCCGTTCTAATAGGAAAAGGATTGCTGAGGCGATTTCTTGCTCGTTCACCGTAACGATGTCATCGACGAGCCGGTCAATGATCGGATACGTCAGTTTCCCCGGCTTTTTCACGAGAATCCCGTCCGCTATGCTTTTGACACCACTCAGCGGAACGGTATCTGTTCCTTTAAACCGATCATAGGTCGCGGGAGCCCCGCTCGCTTGTACGCCGATCACTTTTACATGAGGGCTGAACGTTTTGACCGCCATCAGAGTGCCGGAGATTAATCCCCCTCCACCGACCGGAACGACGATCGTATCGAGATCAGGACATTGCTGCAGCATTTCAAGTGCTACCGTCCCTTGCCCCGCCATCACCTCTTCATCATCAAACGCATGGACGAAGGTTGCTCCTGTTGCGAGCATTTCTTCTCTCGCAGCTGTATACGCTTCCTGATACGTTTCTCCCGTCAGAACGACTCGTGCTCCGTAAGATTCCGTGGCTTGAACTTTGGCTTGAGGGGTTTTCTTCGGCATGAAAACCTTGGCCGTGATCAATCGTTGAGAAGCCCCGAGCGCAACTCCCTGAGCGTGGTTGCCGGCTGATGCACAGACGATTCCTTTAGCCGCCTCCTCTTTTGTTAACGAGCAGATTTTATTGAGAGCGCCTCTTAGCTTGAAAGAACCGGTCCGCTGTTGATTTTCCATCTTCAAAAACACATCGTGGCCTGTCATCTGATTCAACGTGCTCGATTGTTTCATGGGCGTCCGGTGGACATTGTGCATCAAATTCTCCGCGGCTTCAACGACCTTATGACCTTTTAAAAAATTCCCAACACACTCACTCCTGTCTCATTTTTTCATATTGAGCGATCTGCTCTTCATACGTTAAGGTGATCGAAATCTCATCCCAGCCGTTCAACAGCATCTGCTTCCAATAAGGATCAATGTCGAAGGTGGCTACGAGTCCGTCTTCGTCTTGAACCGCTTGTTGTTCTAAATTGACCTTCAATTCGTACGGTTTCTGTTGGGCCTTCTTTTGCAGCTGCTCCACTTTTTCTTTGGATAGCTGGATCGGTAACATGCCATTTTTTAAGCAATTGTTGTAAAAGATATCGGCAAAACTCGGTGCGATGATGACCTGAAAGCCGAAGTCCTGCAACGCCCAAGGGGCATGTTCCCTTGAAGAACCGCATCCGAAATTCTCTCCACCGATTAAAATAACAGCTTGGTCATACTGCGGTTCGTTCAGCGGAAAGTCTTTTCTCGGCAGACCGTCGTCATCAAAGCGCCAATGATAAAAGAGGTACTTACCGAACCCCTGACGGTCGATCTTTTTCAAAAATTGCTTCGGAATGATCTGATCGGTATCCACATGATTCCGTTCAAGTGGCAAAACCCGACCCGCAATTTGTTGGATTCCGTTCATCCGGTACCCCCTCCTCTAGTTTGGTACTGCCATCAGTTGGCGCACATCTGTAAAACGTCCTTCCACTGCCGCAGCTGCAGCCATCGCTGGACTGACGAGGTGCGTTCGAGCGCCATTGCCCTGGCGTCCCTCAAAGTTCCGGTTCGACGTGGATGCGCACCTTTTTCCAGGAGGGACGACGTCCTCATTCATCGCCAGGCACATACTACATCCCGACTCTCGCCACTCGAAACCAGCCTCTAGGAAAATGTGGTGTAAGCCTTCTTGTTCCGCCTGTTGCTTGACCGATTGTGAGCCCGGAACGACGAGCGCGGTAACCGTATCCTTCACCTTTTTCCCTTTTAAAACGTCAGCCGCAGCTCGTAAGTCACTAAGCCTCGAATTTGTGCACGAGCCGATGAACACATAGTCGACGGCGACCTCAGAGATTTTTGCGCCACCTGTGATGTCCATGTAATCTAAGGCTCGTTGGACACTATCTCTTTCAGTGCTGTTCTCGTATTGTTCAGGGGATGGGACCGTGGCACCGATTCCGACGCCCATCGAAGGGTTCGTCCCCCACGTCACTTGAGGCTCGATTTCTTCTCCGTTGATTGTCAGTGTCTTGTCGTACTCTGCACCTGGATCTGAAGCGAGTTCCCTCCATTTTTCAGCAGTAGCTAAAAACTTCTCTCCTGCGGGTACTTGACGCTTCCCTTTTAAATAGTCGATGGTGACTTCATCCGGACTGATGATTCCAGCTCTCGCACCCGCCTCTATGGACATGTTGCACACCGTCATCCGCTCTTCCATCGTCAGGCTTCGGACTCCCTCACCCGTAAATTCGATCACGTGCCCTGCCCCGACATTAACACCGAATTTGGCGATGATCGCTAAAATGAGATCCTTCGCGGTCACACCGAAACCGAGCTTTCCTTCCACATGGAACTGTAAGGTTTTCGGCCGTGATTGCCAGAGCGTTTGTGTCGCAAGAACGTGTTCCACCTCGCTCGTTCCAATGCCGAAGGCCAGCGCACCAAAAGCACCATGAGTGGACGTATGACTATCTCCACACACAATCGTTTTTCCAGGCTGGGTCAATCCTAGCTCTGGCCCGATGACGTGGACAATTCCTTGATCCGGGTGATCGATGTCCGCCAGTTCGATTCCGTATTGCTCGCAATTTTGCTGGAGCCGGGTCATTTGGGTCTTGGATACCTGATCGTTGATGACAGAGCGGTTGATGGTAGGAACATTATGATCCATCGTGGCAAAAGTGAGATCCGGCCGCCTTACCGTCCGTTCTTTCATCCTTAAACCCTCGAACGCTTGAGGGGACGTCACTTCATGTACGAGGTGGAGGTCGATATACAACAGATACGGCTTCCCTTTTTCCTGATAGACAACATGTTGATCCCAAAGCTTTTCAACGATATTCCTCGGTTTCATGACAGTTACCTCCACTTCGGTTTGTTGGATGAGACTTTATGAGTGCATCATTTTGGGATTTCCGTGTTTTCGTGCACTCATACTCATTCACATATAAGCAGCTAAGATTCCGGACATCGCGTAATTCGGTTGGAAGTGCTCCACAACGTTTTCGCTCATCTCACTTGTCGTGCAAACCGGACCGATTTTCTCGATTCCCTCCAGGTCACCGGTTCGATAGCCGGCATTGAGCACTTCTTGCACTGCTTTTTCCACCTGGTCTGCTTCTTCTTCCAAACCGAAGGAATGGCGTAGCATCATCGCGACAGACAAGACCATGCCGAGTGGATTCGCTCGGTTTTCGCCCGAGATATCCGGGGCGGACCCATGTACCGGCTCATACAGTCCGAAGCCGTCTGCCCGAAGACTTGCTGATGGCAACATCCCAAGAGAGCCCGTCAACATGGAGGCTTCATCACTCAAGATGTCGCCGAACATATTCTCTGTGACGATGACGTCGAACTGCTTCGGCTGATAAACGAGTTTCATAGCCGCTACGTCTACGAGCAAATGCTCCACTTCAACTTCGGGATAATCAGCAGCCACCTGTTCGACAACCTCTCTCCACATCCGGCTCGATTCCAGCACATTCGCTTTATCGACAGACGTCACTTTCTTCCTGCGGGTAGCTGCGAGATCGAAGGCCTTACGGACCACGTTCTCAATCTCTTTTTTCTCATATTGAAGGGTATCGACCGCTACTTCTTGATGCTGACCTCTTCTTTCACGAGGTTCACCAAAATATAAGCCTCCGGTCAGTTCCCGTACGATGACAAAATCCACACCATCTACGACTGATCGCTTCAATGGCGAAGCATCCCTCAATGCTTCAAATGTCTTGATTGGGCGGTAGTTGGCAAACAATCCGAGTTCTTTACGGATGCCAAGCAACCCTTTTTCTGGCCTCAGATGGACCGGATTGTCCTCCCATTCCGGACCTCCTACTGCTCCGAGCAGTACCGCGTCACTTGATTTGCACAGCTCAAGGGTTTCCGCAGGTAATGGAGTGCCATGACGGTCAATGGCAACACCACCAATGTCTCCTTGAAAGACCTTGAATTGATGTCCGAATTGCTCTTCGACGGCTTTCAAAACATCCAAGGCGGCGCTCATCACTTCTTGTCCGATTCCATCTCCAGGTAGTACTGCCACTTGCTTTTTCATCATAATCCCTCCAATTTTATAAGAAAGATGTAAGTTAAACCGTTGCTTTCTGCTGATCATGCTGGCGAACGCTCCGGACCCGATTGACTGCGTCGAGGTAGGCTCGTGCTGACGCTTCCAAGACGTCTTGTGCGGTCCCTCTTCCACTCGATTGGACTTCGTTGCACTTCACCTGTACATACACTTCTGCCAGTGCATCTCTTCCTCCACCGACCGAATGTATCTTGTAATCTAAAAGGACGACGGAATCTTCAACGAGCTTCTCGATCGTATTGTAGATGGCTTCAACACTCCCAAAACCGGTCGCCGCTTCCTGCGTGTACGTTCCATCCGGCTGAACGACTGCAATCGTCGCGGTCGGAATGTTGTCCATTCCATACTGGACTTGCAAACTCTTCAACTGGTAAACCGGTAGTCCCTCGGCTTCGGTCTGTTTCTCCATCAAGATTGCAAAGATATCTTCATCGGAAACTTCTTTCTTTTTATCCGCCAACTCTTTGAACATCCCGAAAGCATCGTTCAGCTTTTGATCGGTCAGTTTGAATCCCATGTCCTTCACCTTCATCTTGAAGGCGTGGCGTCCGGAATGTTTTCCGAGAACGAGACGATTTGTTTGCACTCCGATCAGTTCGGGACTGATGATTTCGTAAGTGGATTTCTCCTTCAACACGCCATCCTGGTGAATACCGGATTCATGAGCGAACGCATTGTTTCCAACTACGGCTTTGTTCGCAGGTACACTCATGCCCGTCAATTTGCTGACAAGATTACTCGTACGTTTCAACTCATCGAGCTTCAGTCCGGTTTTCGCTCCATAAAAATCCTCTCGGATGTGAAGCGCGACAGCGATCTCCTCAAGACCTGTATTGCCGGCCCGTTCACCGATTGCATTGATCGTCCCTTCGACTTGATCCGCTCCGTTTTCAATCGCAGCAAGCGTATTAGCCGTAGCCATCCCTAAATCGTTATGGCAATGGGCGGATAGCTTGACCTGGTCGATGTTCGGTACATGTTCTTTTACGAATCGGAAAAGATCTCCGTACTCCTCAGGGGCCATATAACCGACCGTATCGGGAAGGTTGATGACCGTCGCACCTGCATCAATCACTTCCTTGATGATTTTCACGAGAAAATGTCGGTCTGACCGGCAAGCATCTTCAGCTGACCACTGCACATGAGGGAATTTCTTTTTCGCGTACTTCACCGATTGCACCGCTGTGTCCAATACTTGATCGGTCGTCATTTTCAGTTTGTACGTCATATGGATCGGCGACGTTGCCAGGAATACGTGCACCCTCGGCTCCGTCGATCCTTTCAGCGCTTCCCACGCCGCATCGATGTCTTTCTCACTCGCTCTTGAGAGACCTGTGACTGAACTCCCTTTTACAGCTTCCGCAATTCGTTTGACCGATTGCTGATCTCCTTTGGAGGCTGTCGGAAAACCTGCTTCGATGATGTCTACGTTCAGTCGCTCCAGCTGATGAGCAATCTCCAGCTTTTCTAACAGATTCAGATTCACCCCTGCCGATTGTTCACCGTCTCTAAGCGTCGTATCAAAGACATCAATCTTTGCCACTGAACACCACTTCCTTTTTCTCATCTTTCTTGATGAACGGCATCAACTCTCTCAACTTGCGTCCGACGACCTCGATCTGATGGTTCTTCTCCCGCTCGTTTGTTGCGTTGTATACAGGACGGTTCGTCTGGTTTTCAAGGATCCATCCTTTCGCAAAAGTACCGGACTGGATGTCTTCCAGCACCTCTTTCATCCTTGCCTTCGTTTCCTCGTTCACGACACGAGGTCCTGATACGAAGTCACCCCATTGCGCGGTATCTGAAACGGAATATCTCATTCCCTCGATGCCACCTTCATACATGAGGTCGACGATCAGCTTCAGCTCATGGAGACATTCGAAATACGCGACTTCAGGCTGATATCCCGCTTCAACGAGCGTTTCGAAACCTGCTTTCACAAGGGACGTCAATCCTCCACAAAGGACCGCCTGTTCACCGAACAAGTCGGTTTCCGTCTCCTCCTGGAATGTTGTTTCAAGAATCCCTGCCCGGCCTGCGCCGATTCCTTTCCCATAAGCGAGTGCCAGTTCATCTGCCTGACCGGTGACATTTTGATGGACACCGAACAATGCCGGGACCCCAGCACCACTCTCAAACGTCCGCCTCACAAGATGACCAGGTCCTTTAGGGGCGACAAGGAACACATCAACGTCGGCTGGAGGAACAACTTGATGGAAATGGACGTTGAAACCATGCGCGAAGGCGAGTGCTTTGCCTGGCGTCAGTCCTGGCTTGATTTCCGCTTCGTACACTTTCGGCTGCCATTCATCAGGCAAGAGAACCATGACGACATCAGCTTCGGCACTTGCTTCTTTCACTGACTTGACTTGAAAACCGTCCGCTTCTGCCTTGTCCCACGACTTCCCTTTCCGAAGGCCGACAACAACGTCGAAGCCGCTCTCCCGTAAATTCTGTGCATGGGCATGACCTTGCGAACCATATCCCACAACTGCCACTTTCCTGCCTTTCAGAACGTCATCCTTCACATCATCGTTATAGTAGACTTTGACCATCTCTCATCATCCTTCCAGGTTTTTTATTTTAATAGCGTATATTGCTTCAGATCGGTGACGGACTTCTGGAATCCGCGGGTAAAAGCGGTCAGTCCCGTCCTCGCGAGCTCTTTGATTCCATATGGCTTCAACAGCTCGATGATCGCTTCCACTTTTTCCGTATCGCCGGTCACTTGAACCGTCAATGTGTCCCTCGACATATCAATGATCAATGCACGGAACGGCTCAACGATTCCGCTGATTTCAGATCGTGTCTGTCCCGTCGCTAGTACTTTGATCAAGGCGAGCTCTCTCGCGACAATCGCCTGATTCGTGATATCAGAGACCTTCAACACATCAATCTGTTTGTTCAGCTGCTTCAACAGCTGTTCGATCTGCCGGTCATCCTCTACATTGACGACGAACGTCATTTTCGAGATTCCTTCCGTTTCGGTATGCCCGACCGTAATGCTCTCAATGTTGAAATGTCGCTTCGTAAAGAGACCTGTCACCCGGTTCAATACGCCACTATGATTCAGAACCGTCGCCGTTACGATCCTCCGTTTCATGGTCTCACTCCGATCATTTCATGAAGTCCGGTTCCAGGTGCAACCATCGGATACACATTCTCTTCTGCACACACCCGACAATCGATCAATGTCGGTTCCTCATCGTTCAACACTTCAGATAAAAGGAACCGTGCCTCCTCCATCGTCGAGACCTTATAGCCTCTTACACCGTATGATTCAGCTAGTTTGACGAAATCGGGCTGGGTCATGAATACCGATTGCGAATACCTTTTTTCGTAAAATGATTCCTGCCACTGACGGACCATACCGAGCGAACCGTTATTAACGATGACGATTTTGATCGGAAGACCCATCTCTTTTAAAAGGATCAGCTCTTCAGAGGTCATTTGAAATCCACCGTCTCCAACGACGCTCACCACCCGCTTATTCGGTTTCGCCAGTTGGGCACCGATGGCAGCTGGAAAACCGAATCCCATCGTTCCAAGTCCTCCTGAGGTGACCCAGCTGTGTGGATTATTGAACGTGTAATACTGGGCTGCCCACATCTGATGCTGCCCGACGTCTGTCGTCACAATCGCGTCTCCATCCGTCAACGTGTGGATCTCTGATATCAGCTTTTGCGGAGAAATTCGATCTCCGACTACGTTGCTCCAATAAGGAAACTCTTGCTTATACCGGTGAAGATGCATCAGCCACTCATCGCACATGGCGCTTTCGCCAGGTTCATCAATCAGCTTCTGTAGCGCTTCTTTCGCGTCTGCCACAACCGGGATATGGGTCTCGACGTTTTTACCGATTTCAGCTGGATCGATATCGATGTGCGCAACGGTCGCGTTTGGAGCGAAGGTCTTCAGATTACCGGTGAGCCGGTCATCAAAACGTGCCCCGATACTGATAAGCAAGTCACTTTCATACAAACCCATGTTGGCTGCGTAACACCCATGCATACCTCCCATTCCAAGGAATAGAGGATGGTCAGCCGGGAAGCCACCTAACCCTAGCAGGGTGTGGACGACCGGGATGTTTTTCTTTTCGGCGAACACCTGCAATTGATCGGATGCTTTCGCATGCAATACTCCTGCTCCTGCTAAAATGACAGGCTTCTTCGCTGATGAGATGGCTTCGTTCAGCTTTTTGACTTGTAGCAAGTTTGGTGACTTCGTCGGCTGAAAACCGGGTAAGTGAACCTCACCGTCGAACTGGACATCTCCCGCGAGCGCTGAAACATCTTTCGGGATATCGACGAGAACTGGACCTGGCCGACCCGTCGTTGCAATATGGAACGCTTCTTTCACAATTCTAGGGAGGTCTTTCAAGTCTCGAACTTGATAATTATGTTTCGTGATCGGCATCGTAATTCCGGTTACATCTGCCTCTTGGAAGGCGTCTGTGCCGATGACGCCAGAGGCGACTTGCCCTGTGAAAATGACGAGTGGCAAGGAATCCATCATCGCGTCTGCAATGCCGGTAATCAGGTTCGTCGCTCCTGGACCAGAAGTTGCGATGACGACCCCGGCATTCCCTGAAATTCTGGCATAGCCTTCTGCAGCGTGGATCGCACCTTGTTCATGGCGGGCAAGGACGTGTTTGATCGGGTTTCGGTATAGTGCATCGTAAATCGGTAATACTGCTCCTCCTGGATAACCGAACACAACTTCGACGTTTTCCTGCTTCAAGGCGTGAATCAGAGTTTCAGCTCCTGTCAGCCGTTGCCCTTGAGGTTCAGCCTTTACTTTAGCCTTCATTTCAATCTCCTCCCTGTTTGTCAATACTTTTAACTCAACTGCAATAAGAAAAGCCTTTCCACCCACTACGACACTAGTTCGTTTCGTAAGGGTGAAAAGGCTGAGAACATGCTTTTCACGGTACCACCTTCGTTCAACGCACCTTCACAGATGCGTTCTCGTTGAGTGGATGAGTTGTCCGTCATCCATCCACTCTTTTTGATAACGGGTATAAAGCCATACCCGACCACACCTACTGAAGGTTCTTTCAGAGCAGTACTCAGAGGAGATGTCGTGAATGGATGTATTACCGGTTTCCAGCAAACCCGGCTCTCTGTGAATACGTCTTCCATACACTTTTGCCTCGTCGACGCTTTGCTATATTAAACTTTCATGATTCCACCTGTACTTGCTGATGTAACGAGCTTTGCATATCGGGCTAGATAGCCTTTTTTGATTTTTGGAGGAGGCTGTTCGAAACTCTTCCTCCGCTCTTCCAACTCTTCCTCTGAAACCATCAGGTTGATGGACCGATTTTCAAGGTCGATGAAGATCGAGTCTCCATCCTCGACGAACGCAATCGGACCTCCTTCTGCTGCTTCTGGAGAAATATGTCCGACAGAAATGCCTCGGGATGCGCCTGAAAAACGACCATCTGTAATCAATGCGACTTCTTTATCCAATCCTCGTCCGGCAATAGCCGAGGTTGGCGCAAGCATCTCCGGCATTCCCGGGCCGCCTTTCGGACCTTCGTAACGGATGACGACAACATCTCCTGCCTGGACGGTTCCGTCATCTATGCCTTGCTGCGCTTCGTCCTGCGAATTGAAGCAAATCGCTTTTCCCATGAACGTCTTGATCGATGGATCGACTGCGCCCACTTTGATAACGCCACCTTCTGGAGCGATGTTTCCGTTCAGGATGGACAATCCTCCGACTTTGCTATAAGGATTATCCTTTCGCCGGATGACTTGATTGTTCTTGATGTCATAAGGCTCAACGGTCTCATACAGCGATTTGCCTGTAACCGTAATTCGATCCTTGTTGACCAGCCCTTCGATTTGACAGAGCTCTTTGATGATGGCACTGATCCCGCCTGCCTGATGGACATCATCCATCGTAAAATCAGAAGCAGGACTGATTTTTGCCAGATAAGGTGTTCTTTCCGCAATTTCATTAATCCGGTTCAAGTCATATTCGACTTCTGCCTCATTGGCGATTGCAAGCGTGTGTAGGACGGTGTTCGTCGATCCGCCCATCGCCATGTCCAAAGCAAAAGCATCATCGATTGCTTCTTTCGTGATGATATCTCGCGGTTTGAGGTCCTTTTTAACCATATCAACGAGATGATGGGCCGCTTCCCGAATCAAACGATGACGTTCATCCGATGTGGCAACGATCGTCCCGTTACCCGGTAAGGCAAGTCCAACCATTTCCATCATGGAGTTCATGGAGTTGGCTGTGAACATTCCAGAACAAGATCCGCACGTCGGACAAGCATTCTGTTCAATATCAAGCAGTGCTTCAGCCGACATTGTGCCCGATTGGTGTGCGCCCACTCCTTCAAACACGGAGACGAGGGATAGTGGCTTTCCGTCCTTTGATGTGCCGCCTTCCATCGGACCACCTGAGACAAACACTGACGGAACGTTTGTCCTTGCTGCTGCCATCAGCATCCCAGGTGTGATTTTGTCACAGTTCGGTATGAAGAAGACGCCATCAAACCAGTGGGCATTGATGACAGTCTCTGCAGAATCAGCGATGATTTCCCTACTCGGCAAGGAATATCGCATACCGATATGTCCCATCGCAATCCCATCATCAACCCCGATCGTGTTGAATTCGAACGGGATGCCTCCTGCTTCCCGGATCGCCTCTTTCACCACTTCAGCGAATTTATTCAGGTGCATGTGACCCGGAATGATATCGATGTAGGAGTTGCATACGCCGATGAACGGCTTTTCGATATCTCTTGTTTTGACGCCAGTCGCTCGCAACAGGCTTCTGTGGGGCGCGCGGTCGATTCCTTTCTTGATTTTGTCACTTCGCATCTTATCACCACCTATTGCTTAACCAGCTTGGATTTTTTCATGCGCATAGACTTGATGACCATCTTCCGTTACGGTTTTTCGGAAAGCTTCAAGGAGTTGGTTTGTCATTTCTCCTGGTTTACCTTCTCCAATCAGTCTCCCGTCGACCTTCACAACTCCGATGACTTCAGCAGCAGTGCCGGTCAAGAACACCTCATCTGCTGTATAGACATCGTGTCTCGTGAACACTTCTTCACGCATTTCAAATCCTAGCAGATGAGCAATTTCCATGATGGCATTTCGGGTTACCCCTTCTAGAGCACCGACATAGCCAGGTGGTGTTTTAATGACATTGCCTTTGATGATGAACACGTTGTCCGCCGATCCTTCCGCGACATAACCTTGATCATTCAGCATCAGAGCCTCACTGACCCCAGCGAGGTTCGCCTCGATCTTGACGAGGATGTTATTTAAATAATTCAATGATTTCACTTTTGGGGATAAAACATCAGCGCGATTCCTTCTGCTTGCAACCGTCGCAATCTCGATTCCTGTTTCATACAGCTTTTCTGGAAAAAGTGCAAGCTGTTCTGCAATGACGATCACTTGAGGCTCCCTGCAGTGTCTGGGATCTAAACCTAAATTCCCGACACCCCTTGATACGACGACGCGCACATAAGCGTTCTGTAATTCATTTCGTCTGAGTGTCTCTGCAACGATCTCCGTCAATTCTGCCTTGCTGTATGGGATCTCAAGCATGATGGATTTCGCTGAATCGTATAAGCGATCAACATGCTCTTTCAGTCGGAACACATTACCGTCATACATTCGAATACCTTCGAACACCCCATCTCCGTATAGAAATCCATGATCATACACAGACACAACCGCATCCTGCTTGTTCACATAGCGGCCATTCAGGTAAATCCATTGTTCGCTCATGTCGATCGCTCCCTTCTAGTTAAATTTAATGGGTTAGTACTGTAAAGCTCGAGCGCGTCACAGCACTGTTTTTTCTTGGTTGCCGACAATATTACTCCCGTTCTTTAAGAAGGTCAACCTTATTTTTTGATAATTTCGACTAATCAGTTTTTTGGGAAACGCTTACATGATATTTAGAACAATGTTTTTGTGGTTTTAAATTTTTTTTATAAAGGGGGGAAATCGTGGCTTTGATCGTAGAGGAATAGGTCCAATGAATCAATTTAAAGACAATAAAAAAGACCCGAACGCTTATGTTATTGGTCAGCAATCGCGATGTCTGCATTCACTTTCGTAAAGAGGGTTTCATCCTGGAATATCTCCATGTTCCATCCCCGCGCCCAAGCCCAATGGTCGATATGCGTCACCATATAGGTGCGAGATACATGATGCTGGGCGTCTGCATTTTTCAATCCGACTAAGATGGAATCGTCATGTACAAAAAAGACAAACAACGATAGCGCTGATTCATCAAAGTCTTTCAAGAATTGATCTGTGGCTTTATAGATCTGTCCGTTGTTATCCTGATCGAATGACTGGATAAAGGCATCTTCAAGTATTCTTCCTTTTTCAGTAATCGTATCGACTTGTATGTAATTCACACCAAGATCGTCGAAGTCAAAGGACAACGTCTCTCCATACCAGGCGTCCTGGAACGTATAATCCCATCTAACGTCCCCTTCATACCTTTTAAACGGCTCTCCTAATGTTTCAACAACATGCTCTTTCGTATCACCAACAAGAATTCCGTTCACACTGAAAGACTCGGTATACGGCTCGAAATCAATGTAAACGGAAGCTGCCTCTTCACCTTCTTGAGGAGGTTCTTCCTCATCAGTGGCTGCGGTATCCTCAGTTTCTTCTGTCGTCGAAGTCGTATCTTCTGGGTCACTTTCTTCCGTGGTATTTTCCTCTTGATTGGTGTTTTCTGCACCTTCTGTTGTTGGTTTCTCTTCCTCTTGTTGAACGGCAGGCTCTTGGCTGCATGCAACAAGAAACAGGATTCCAAGGAACAGTACAACCCACTTTTTCATCCACACACTTCCATCCTATGTTTATTATCAAATACGTTTAATGGCTTTATTTTATATGAAAATGGTCATCTGTAAAACCGTTTTTAGGCATAAAAAAAACACGAAACCTTTGTTTCATGTAAGTAATGGCGGACCCGACCGGATTCGAACCGGCGATCTCCTGCGTGACAGGCAGGCATGTTAACCCCTACACCACGGGTCCTAATTATGTATTAAATGTTTTTATTTTAATTTGGTTGCACCTAAAGGTACCACTATCTAAAACTAGCTATGATGTTTAATCAACGTAGTAAGTTTTAAATTGGTTGCGGGGATAGGATTTGAACCTACGACCTTCGGGTTATGAGCCCGACGAGCTACCAGACTGCTCCACCCCGCGCCGATACTATTATGTCGCCGATAAGTTCGGCTTGTCCTCTTTCAATCGGACAATTACTAATATACCATGTGTAAATACGAGATGCAACCTTTTTCTGATCTTTTTTCTAATATGGGAAAGTGCTGCCAATGACAGGCAGCACCACCTCTTATTGTAACGCCTTATCAAAAGCTTCTAAAATATCCTCGTAGTCTTCAATTCCAACCGAAATTCGGATCAGATTCTTTTTGATTCCTAGTCGTTCTTGTTCTTCTTCCGGCAATGCCCGGTGGGAGGTTCCCATCGGATAGGACACTGTTGTTTCGACTCCAGCAAGTGTAGGGACAACGCCGATCCAATCTAATTTTTCACAGAACGCGTTCGGATCGACATCTTCACTCAAGAGAATCGACACAATCGCTCCATTCCCTTTTTCCGATACGAATTCTGGGTAGTATACTTTCTCGATAGACGAATGCTCTGACAAAAAGTTCGCCAATTTCTGCGCATTATTCGTGTGCCTCTCCATCCGCACACTCAGCGTTTTCAATCCTCTACACGTGAGCCATGCTTCAAACGGGCTGAGGTTGCTCCCGAAGTTCATCACTTTGCTCTTCGCTTTTTCGATTAACGGCAGGTCTCCGACAACGACACCAGCAGTGATATCCGAATGTCCACCAATATACTTCGTCGCACTATGTGCCACAATGTTAATCCCTTTCAAATACGGTTGTACAAGGTATGGTGTGGCAAATGTATTATCGATCATCGTTTTCAAATTGAACTCTCTGCCAATCTCCACGACTCTTTCAATGTCTTCTACTCGTAAAAACGGATTCGTGACCGATTCCGAATAGAGCAATACTGTGTTGGATTGAATCGCCGCCCGGATCGTCTCTTCTGATGCGAAAGAAACGAATGAAACTTCAATCCCCAGGGATGGAAGCTCTTTTGCGAGCAGCTGATATGTACCACCATAAAGGTCTTCACAAGCGACAATATGTGAGCCTTGCTCAGCAACTGCTAGAATTCCTGCTAGAATAGCTGATATCCCAGACGAAGTCGCAATCCCTTTTGGAGCCCCTTCTAATTGAGCGACACCCGTTCCAAGGTCATCCGTATTCGGATTACTGACTCTGGAATACATATAGGGAGATTTGCCTTCAAAGTACCCTTCCAGCTCCTCCAAGTTCTTGAACTTGAAAGCTGAAGTTTGATAGATTGGCTGCGCTTTACTCGTTGACTCTGACTTTAGCCTTTTATGAAAATGTACTGCCTTCGAATCGAAACGGAATTTTTCCACGTTCATCGCCTCCATTATCAGTTAATATACCATGATTGAATCGTCAGATAAATTAACAGAGACTCAACATACAAAAAAAATCACCGCATAGTTAGGCTATAGGCTAGTTAAGCACAGGTACGTAAGATGATTACTCACCAACAAGCACAGTTGAAATGGAATGCGCTGGCATTTCAATGGTTGTTTTCTGTCCATCGACATCAGATTGGACAGATAAATGCTCTTCTCCTTCATTCATCATTACGATTACGATTTCTCCTGACGGATTAAGGAAAGCTGCAGATTGAATTTCATCGCTTCCAGCTGTACATGAAATCCTTACGGCACCTGGTTTGATATATTTACTGAAATGGCCGATGTAATAAAAGGAGCTATTATAGTGGATCTCGTCCTTTTTCGTATCTACAATCACTGGGGCGTCACAGTAATTTCCGACATGGTTCGGTCCGCCTTCTTCATTCAGTACGAGATTCCAGTCGATCCACGCCTCCAAGTAATTGTTCAAGTCTCCTAAGATGTTACGGGCGTATCTTTCTCCCGTATGCCAGGCACCAAGCTGTACACCACCTTCAATACATCCTTCTGTGAAAATCAGATGCTTGTCAGGAAACTCATTGTGCACTTTTGAGAGATTATCAAACTCCTCAGACACATACCAATGCAAGCCTGTCCCCCAAACATATTTGCTCGCTTCCGGGTCAGACAATACTGTCTTCGCACGCTCGTAGACCACGTCTCGATTATGATCCCATATGATGACCTTCAGGTCGCTTTTTCCTCTTGTATGTAATAATGGCCCTAGATGGTTCTTGATGAAATCTCGTTCTTCTTCTGCGGTATAAAGACAGGAATCCCAAACCTGCTTCGCTTCAGGTTCATTCTGGATCGTGATTCCCCAAACCGGAATCCCTTCCGCCTCCATCGCATCAATATACTTTAAGTAGTACTCTGCCCAGACAGGTTGGTACTCGTCCAACAGTTTGCCACCATGGTTCATTTCCTGATTGCTCTTCATCCAAGGTGGTGGACTCCATGGAGAAGAAACAATCTTCAGGCTTTGCCCCGCCACTTTTTCAGCATCCTTAATCAAGGGTATGACAAGCTCTTTCTCACGATCAATCGAGAAACTCTCAAGCTCTGTATCTCCATCTTCCACATACGTATAGTTTCCTAAGGAAAAATCACAGCTGTTGATATGTGTTCTCCCGAATTGGTATCCGAGGCCCTCTTCAGGATGAAAATAACGATGAATAATCTCATCCCGCTTCTCTTTACTCATCAACGAGAGAGAATGAGCGGTAGCTTCAGTAAAAGCACCGCCAAACCCTAAGATTGTTTGAAAGGTCTGATCGGGATTGATTTGAAGGTCTATCGTTTTTGAACCGGTTTCAACAGGCGACGGACTCTTCACTTGCAGTCTGTCACCTGTGTCTTTTGCCGTCTGGATATGGGTAACCGTTTTCGTTATCACCGAATTGCTCCTTTCTAATCATGCATCTAGTGGCAGGACGGTCCCTCTATTCTTGACGATTTCGGCATACCACAACGCACTATCTTTCCAAATTCGTTCTTGTGTTTCGTAATTGACATAAATGATTCCAAACCTTTTATCATAACCAAAGCTCCACTCGAAATTATCAAGAAGAGACCATAGGAAATAACCCTGGATGTTCATTCCTTCTTCGTTCAGCTCATATACCGCTTGAAGATGCTTTTCGATATATTCGATTCGTTTTTGGTCATGCACTTTTCCATCTACGAGTTGGTCATCATATGCCGCTCCATTTTCAGTGATATAAATAGGGAGATTCGTATACTCATCCCTTAATCTCCTGATCAGATCCTTGAACTCATCAGGCGCGATATCCCAGCCCATTCCAGTCTTTTCATAATCTGAATGAGCACCTTTCGACAGGAAGTCATTTGCCGCACTGAATTCGACGATTCCCCGACTGTAATAATTGATACCAAAAAAGTCACAAGGAGTCGAAATGATTTCAAGGTCACCTTTTTGGATGAAGTCATAAGAGTGCACATACTTAGAAAAGAGATTCATCATATCGACTGGATAGCTACCCTTGAACACTGGGTCTAAGAACCAACGATTTGAATACCCATCAGAGTTGTTTGCTGCAAGTTGATCATTCACAGAATCCGTTTTCGGATAGACAGGGGATAAATTCAAGGTAATCCCGATCGGTGTCTTTGAACTGAATTCTTGCTTAAGCATATTTACCGCTCTTCCATGAGATAGCAGCATATGGTGAACTGCACGGACTGCTTCATCAAGATTCGTGTGTCCTGGTGCGTGCACGCCCATGTGGTATCCTAAGAATCCTGCACACCACGGCTCGTTATGGGTGATCCACGATTCTACCAATCCATCAAGTTCACGGAAACAAGCTTCTGCATACTCAAGGAACCAATCAACGGAATCTCTATTCACCCAGCCCCCTTCTTCATGCGCCCACATAGGAAGGTCCCAGTGGTATAAGGTGACAGCTGGTTTGATTCCTTCTTCCCTCAACCGTCTCGCCAACGTTTTGTAAAATTCCATGCCTTCCGGGTTATACTCGCCTTTTGCTGGGAAAATACGTGGCCAGGCGATTGAAAAACGGTAAGAATCAACACCGAGATTCTTGATGATCTCGATGTCTTCTTCGTAGCGATTGTAGTGATCACATGCCACATTTCCGTTATGTTGTTCATACACTTTTCCTGGTTCATCACAAAATACGTCCCAGATAGAAGGCGTTCTTCCACCTTCCTGGTGAGCTCCTTCAATTTGATAGGAGGACGTTGCTGTACCAAATGTAAAATGCTGATCAAACTTCATAAACTTCCACTCCTCTATTCTTTGACTGCTCCAGCAGAGATGCTATTAACGATGTATTTAGAAAAGAACAAAAAGGCGATCATGATCGGAACAACCGAGATAGCAATTCCTAAATACATGGATCCTAAGTTTTGTGCAACTTGAGACCCTTTCAAAAAGCCCATCAAAACAGGTAACGTATACTTCTCAGGTGAGAATAAGATGACTAAGGGCATGATGTAATTGTTCCACGAACCGATAAACGTGAAGATCGACATCGTTGCGACGGCAGGCATCATAATTGGTATTGCAATCGTATGGAAGATCTTCCACTCACTTGCCCCATCAATCCTTGCCGCTTCAATCAAGCTTGGGTGTAAGGTCGTTTTAATATATTGGCGTAAAAAGAAAACGACAAACGGACTAGCTGCCGCAGGCACGATAAGTGGTATGAACGTATCCAAGATTCCAAGCACTTTACTCAATTCATAAAATCCGATCAAACCGAGCTGACCTGGAACCATCATCATCACAAGCATGAATACAAAGAGAAAATTCTTTCCCTTGAACGTATAAAAAGCGAAACCATAAGCAGTCAGAGCTGAAATGTAGCCTGACAAAACAGTGACAAGGACGGATATGATCAGGCTGTTCTTGAATCCATTCCATATGTTCACATATTCCATCATCGTATTGTAGTTTTCGAGCAGTGCACTGCCTGGTATCAATGTAAAACCAGTTAAAATGGCATCATTTGAACGAGTCGCATTCACAATCATCATCAAGAAAGGGATGAAACAAGCAATAGCCAACAGGATCAGAAGGGCGTATATGACTCCCTTAATCATTGATTTGCGCTTGTTGGGTTTTGGTTTTTCGGGGGCTACCTTATTTGGACCCGCCTTCTTTTGGACAAGACGCTTTTCTGGGACACCTTTTTCAATTTCCGTTCTGTCTATCATAATTACACCTGCCTCGCTTGTTTACGCTCGTTGCGATACATGGATTTGAATACGATTGCTGAGAAAATGATCGTAATCAGGAATAGACCATAAGCAACAGCAGACGCATATCCATAGTTGCTATACTTGAATGCTTGATTGTACAAGTACAAAACCATCGTATTTAGCGATCCATCTGGAGATCCTATTCCGTCCGTCAATAGCATAGGTAAGTCAAAGAGTTGAAGACCACCAATTAACGATGTGATCATGATGTATAAGAGAATCGGCTTCAACAATGGAAGTGTAATATGGAAAAATGTTTGTACTCTGCTTGCTCCATCAATCAATGCAGCTTCGTAGTAATCCTTTGATATTCCGGATACCCCTGCCATAACAACGATGAATGAGTGTCCGAACCACATCCACGTAAGGATCAAGGAAACGGAGAGTTGGGCAGTCGTCGGTTCATTCAACCAGTTGATCGGTTCAGAGATCAGTCCGATTTTCAACAGAACCATATTGAGAGATCCATGCTGCCAATCCAGCAATATTCCGAACAATAAGGCCACTGAGCTGACGGTAATCAGATTGGGAAGGTAAAAAATTGATCGAAAGAATGCCAACCCTTTCATTTTCACTCTCATATCAGAGAATATCGCTGCCAATATCAAAGCGATTGTAATTTGCAACGCAAAATTGATGCCCCAAATCTTCCATGTATTGAAAAATGCTTCTACAAAATACGTATCTGTAATCAGGCGCTTGTAATTTTCCAGTCCTACGACTTCCGCACTTCCACTACCACTGTAATTTGTAAAACTATAATAAAAAGTGAGGATTACAGGGTAAATACTAAATACGAGAAAAATAATCCAAAACGGGGCTACGAAAATATAGCCATAACGATTCAGCTTATTCATTTCCTCGCTCCTTTCAAAAGAGTAAGCGGTATAGACATATACCGCTTACGTTTTTATTACTTATTAGGGACTTTCAAATCCGGGTAAGCATTTTGAACTTTCTTATAAAACTCTTTGATTGCTTCTTCTTTCGTTTTCTTTCCATCTACATATTCTTGAACGGCATTCCCGTAGAATGTATCAAGCTGTTGGTCGTACTTTGTTACAATACCAGGCTCGATGCTTTTCGCTTGTTCAAGGAAGAATTGATAGTTGTTTTGACCACCCAGGAACTCATCACTGAAGTCATCTTTGATTTCATTCGTAACTGGAAGGTAGGAAAGAACATCTCCTGTCTCTTTCGCCCAATCTGTTAAGAACTCATCATCTTGCGTCATCATTTTCACAAAATCATATGCTAGCTCTTTATTCTTCGATTTATTGTATACACCTAACCAAGTACCACCCCAGAAGTAAGGGCTTGGACCATTTGTTACCGCCCAGTCACCTGCAGTATCTTCTACATTTGTCTTAAGTACGCTGTGAAGACCCCAAGTAGGAAGAACATATGAAAATACTTGAGTCTCCGTTTCTTTCCCGCCTTCTTTTACCTTGATCGGCTTATCCATTGCTTCAAACCATGATGGAGACCATTCTGGCGCGAGGGCTGTATAATTGTTTTCACGTAATTTCTTAGCCGTATCTAAAAAGGCAACTTTCTGTTCTGTAAGTTGGATTTCATTGTCTTCATTCACCCATGGCTTAGGATTATCTCCTTGGGAGAACCATCTGATCGATCCCTCATCCGGGAACATACGGTAACCCTTTTCTTTCATCTTCTCGGCTACTTCAAATACTTTATCCATTGAAGAGAGCATTTCACCTACTGCATCAGGATCATCTGTACCAAGGACTTCCTTCGCGATGCTTCGTTTGTAGTAAAGCCCACCAGGAGTTGTTTGCCAGGACAATGCTCTCACGTTACCATCCTGGTCTTTACCTAAATCGAATACATAAGGTACATAGTTGTCGGATAATTCATCAACGTTATATGGCTTTTCTGAAAGGTTTTCCCAATATCCTGCGTTAACCCACTGTTTCAAAAACGCGATTTCTCCAGTAAATACGTCCGGTGCGCCTACACCACTTTCAAGCACAGGCTTTAATTTCGTTGGATAATCTGCGATTGGCACAATCGTCAGTTCCACCTTCACACCGTTTTTCTCTTCAAATTTTTTGATTGGCTCTTTCAATTCATCTGTAAATGACCAGATTTTGAGATCGACCTTTTTTCCATCTTTTGTTTCTCCTGATGTATCTTTGTTTGAACAACCTGCAATCACCCCAATGACTAAAACGAGCGACATCATCACACCTACGATTTTTTTCATGTTTTTCCCCTTTCAAAAATGGATTTATAAGAACGAAACCGGTTTCGAAACACTCTAAAAAATTTTCCGAAACCGGTTTCGTTTTAACTAAAAGTTAAAGCTTTCATAGCAGAAAGCGGTTTCATTTTAACTTGACTATTACTATATAGTTTTACATGATTCTCTCTCAATTAATTTAACTGGAATAACTTCCTCTGTGATGATTTTCTTATCTTGAACCATTTGCTTAATCAATAACTGAGCAGCACGTACTCCTAATACATCTGTATCTTGTCTTACCGTTGTCAGTTTAGGGGATACATAGCTCGCCATTTCAATATCATCGTATCCAACAATAGATAAATCATCAGGAATTCGGATTCCTCTCGACTTTGCAACTTCCATCGCCCCGATCGCCATATGGTCACCAGCAATGAACACAGCAGTCGGTGGTTCGTCTAAGTCTAAAAGGGTCTTCATTGCTTCGGCACCCTCTTTTATGGAGAATAGCCCTCCATTGACAAGATACTTCTCATGGAGTGTCAGTCCAAGCTTCTTCATCGCTTTTTTGAATCCTTCAATCCGGACTTTCCCAGCATGGATGGTTGAGTCCCCTGCAATGTGGGCGATTTTGGTATGTCCGAGTGAGTACAGATATGTAATGGCTTGTTCCGCACCAGAGAGGTTATCAGACAGTACAACACTACAGTTCTGATTGCTCATGTCTATTACCACAATCGGAAGGTTACTCTGGATCATTTCTTGTACTTGTGGATCATTAGGGTCTGAACAGATAACCACGATTCCGTCCACTCCACGGTAGAGAAAGTGTTCAAGGTAACTGATGTCCCTGTTTCGTAAGTTTCTTGAGGCAATGATTAAATCGTAACCCTCTTTTTCCACATGCTTACGGAAACTTTCAATAATGGCATTGAAAAATGGATGCTTCATCCCTACTTCATTGGCTTCAGAAAACATTACACCAATTGTCCAGGATTTTTTAGTTGAAAGTGATTGAGCGTGTGCATTCGGTAAGTAGCCCATCTCGGCTGCAGTCTGAAGAATGATATTCTTTGTCTTCTGACTGACATCGGAATAATTGTTCAGAGCTTTTGAGACAGTCGTACTTGAAAATCCGGTTCTTTTGGCAAGGTCATAGATTGTTATCATTGCTTATCCCCTCTATATCGAAAGCGCTTTCGTTGATGCTAATTATAAATGACGAAAATCTAATTAGCAACACTTTTTTGGACAAAATGATTTCTTCGTTACCATGAGCCGGATACCTTAATAAACATCTGGCTTTTAACCACAAAGAAGTGATTTATCGCTTTTTTGGATTGTTTTTTGTGTGGAGCAGTAAAAATCATCTCTTTGAAGAGAAAATGAGGGCACATTTTCTTCCTTATTGTCTTGAAAAAATGCACAAAAAAGAACAGCCTCATAAGGCTGCTCTGTTAGTGCCCGGCGACGTTCTACTCTCACAGGGGGAAGCCCCCAATTACCATTGACGCTGAAGAGCTTAACTTCCGTGTTCGGCATGGGAACGGGTGTGACCTCTTCGCCATCGTCACCAGACT
>NZ_JBPXRR010000007.1:0-33142 GCF_051842935.1 Pseudalkalibacillus sp. Hm43
ATCAAACTCTCCAATAAAGTGTTTGATTGCTCATTAAATGTAAATCGAAATTGATTCAGGGTTCTTATAAAAAGACCCGTTTCACGCTTGGCTTTTGTTCAGTTTTCAAAGAGCTGTTTTGCTTCGTCTGAAAGTCGTTTGTTGCTGACTTTTTTCGAAGAATGTTTTGTTGTGATGTCTTGTTGCGACTTTTAATATAATATCATCGTTTGCCTAATCTGTCAAAGACTTTTTTCAGCAATTTGTGATGAAGTATTCGGCTTTCGTTGCTCGCCTCAAAAGCGCAACAGAGAATACTATACCATGTGGATTTTAATGACGCAAGACTTTTTTACAAAGAAAAAAAGAGCTTTTGATTGAGCTCTTTCAGTCTTATTATAGGATGAACTTTTGGATGGCGACCAGGGCGAGTAATCCGGGTATGCCGAGGAAGCCGGATACGGATGCTGTGGCAAGGTTGATCGGTATATGGAGATTGATTGCGGTACCAAATGCGTTGAGGAAAAACAATAGTAGAGCTCCTATTACAAGTTTAACCGCTGCTTGTCCGACCCAGCGAAGTGGTTTTAGTGGCGCGCCGATCACTAAGAGGAGTACGATCAATCCGCAGACGATCGCAAATACCCAGAATGGATCCATAGCAATATCCCCCTAACAGTTTGTCTCACCACTATACGTATGTACAAAGACATAAAAAAAGAACGAGAAGTCTAGAAACTTCTCATTCTGATCTTACGAACCTTCGCCTCTTTCAACAGGAAGAAGTATTTGGCTTTGGCAAGCTTAACTTCATAAAGGACCTGTTCAGAGGGCTCTACACTGTTTTCAATGAGTTCCTTTTTAGTGAGCCATTCGGATCGGACCGATTCTATGGCTTTCAGCAATCGTTCATTTGCTTCCTTACGAAGCCGACCTGTACGACGAAAAAACACGACTTCACTCGCCTCCGTGGAGCTATATTTCTCGACGCCCTTCTAGAGCACGAGATAATGTGACCTCGTCCGCATATTCCAGATCCCCTCCAACTGGTAGACCGTGTGCAATACGAGTAATCTTGATGCCAGTCGGCTTCACGAGACGACTGATATACATCGCGGTCGCTTCACCTTCAATGTTAGGATCTGTCGCCATGATCAGCTCTTGAACCGTATCATCTTGAAGACGTTTGATAAGCTCCGCCACCTTGATATCTTCGGGACCTATCCCTTCCACCGGCGATATTGCTCCGTGGAGTACATGATAGAGTCCTCTGTATTCTTTCATTTTTTCCATAGCGATGACGTCTTTCGAATCATGGACCACACAGATCATCGATCGGTCTCGGCTGGAATCATCGCAGATCATGCAAGGATCGCGATCGGTGATGTGGTGACAATTCGAACAGTAAGTGAGATCCCTTTTTGCATTGACCAAAGCTTTACCGAATTCAAATACGTCATCTTCTTTCATTTCTAACACGAAGAATGCCAGGCGGACTGCGGTTTTCGGACCGATTCCTGGCAGCTTCATGAAGCTGTCGATCAATTTCGAGATCGGTTCAGGATAATGCAACGTAATTCCTCCTATAGAAGAAACAGATCTGGCGTCACTCGTACGCGATCTGTTTCTTCATGCAAGATAAGCTTTCGTTCAGGCTTATCCTTATTCCAATATGGGGTTGCGCTTAAAACATACCTGGCAAGTTCATGCCTTTAGTGAATTGTCCCATGTCCTTGTTTACAAGCTCATCTACATTCTTCAATGCGTCGTTTGTAGCTGCAAGTACAAGGTCTTGTAGCATTTCGATATCATCTGGGTCGACTGCTTCTTCTTTAATGACGATATCGATGATTTCTTTATGGCCATTTGCTGTTACGGTTACCATTCCGCCACCAGCTGTTCCTTCAACTGATTTTTCTTTCAACTCTTCCTGCGCTTTCATCATTTGCTTCTGCATTTTTTGCATTTGTTTCATCATGTTATTCATATTGCCTTTCATTTTACTTCCTCCTTGTTATCGTTAATCTTCTATCTCTACATATTCAGATCCGACCAGCTTGACGGCTTCGTCTACTAGTGGATCTTCACTTCCCGATTCAGTTGATGCGTTTGCATTTGATCCTGTTTCATTGGATTCGCTTGCATCTGATTCCGATGGTTCATCCTCGTCTTCAGTCTGATCGGATTGTTTTTGTTCTTTTATAAACGATTTCTTAACCTCTTCCCAATCATCCTCAAGAATCGTCATCATCGTCATCTGACGACCAAGCGTTTCAAACACGACGGACTCGACACATTCTTTGATGTTATCCTTTACAGCCATCTGACTATGAAGTTCGTGTTGGAAGGCTAACAAGAATGCATCTTCAGAACTTGCAACTGGAGTCGCATTAATCATCCATGCATGCGCATTGACCATCCTGGACTTGATTTGCTCCATGATGTCGCCCCACTTGCTTCGTAATAACTGGAGATCTTTCTTGGATGCTGTTTTGAGCATTTCCTTGATACGGCCAGTAGAAGCTCTCGACTTCGGCGTTTTCGATTGGAATGTCCGTTTCGGTTTTTCTGGCTCAGGACTACTTGTTGTGTTGGCTGAGACTCCCCGTTCTTTCAATAACTTGATTTCCTGCTCAAGTTGTTGAATTCGGTTCATGAGCGGTTGAACGTCTGCACTTCCTGTTTGAACGGGAGCAGATTCCTCCTGGCATAGCTTTACGATCGCTAGCTCTAAGTGGATTCTAGGGTGGTTGGTCCACTTCATCTCTTGTTGAGCTTTATTCAGGACGTCGATGACTTGATAGATCCAATCGCCCGGTATCTTTTTCGCAAGGTTTTCGAATTCTTGGTCCACTTGAGCACGATCGAGCACTTCTTCCAGGTTAGGAGCAGCTTGGTACAACAACATGTCTCGGTAATAGAAAATCAAATCATTGATGAACCGGATCGGATCTTTCCCTTTGTCCATCAACTCATCAATTTGCTTCAATGCTTCAATCACATTGTTTTCTTGAAAAGCGATCGTCATATCCGACAGGAATGTTTGGGATACAGAGCCGGTGACTGCAAGGACATCGTCGACCGTTACCGTATCTTCACTATAGGAAACAGCTTGATCGAGGATGCTCAACGCGTCCCGCATTCCACCTTCCGCTGCTCTTGCTACAAGATGAAGAGCTTCTTCCTCCACTTGCACATTCTGGGATTCAATGACGGTTTGCATCCGTTTTACAATGGAATGACTTGTAATCCGTCGGAAATCGAATCGCTGACATCTTGATATGATCGTCAAAGGAATTTTATGCGGTTCCGTCGTCGCCAAAATGAATATGACATGTGCTGGTGGTTCCTCCAATGTCTTCAGTAGCGCATTGAATGCACCGATGGACAGCATATGTACTTCATCAATGATATACACTTTGTACTGGACAGCACTTGGTGCATACTTTACTTTGTCCCGGATATCACGGATCTCATCGACGCCATTGTTTGAAGCGGCGTCGATTTCAATGACATCAGAGATGGAACCTTTTGTAATGCCGACACAAGCTTCACATTCATTACAAGGTTCTGCAACTGGCGCTTTTGCACAGTTGACTGCCTTCGCAATGATCTTTGCTGCACTTGTTTTGCCGGTTCCTCTTGGACCGCTGAACAGGTAGGCATGGGATAGCTTTTGTTGTAATAATGCATTTTGTAATGTCTTCGTTATATGTTCTTGCCCGACCATGTCCTGAAACTGTTGTGGCCGGTATAACCGATATAATGCTTGATATGCCATCCGCACACCCTCCTTTAATAGAACATTTTCATCCTTTTTATTATACCGATTCCCTGGCTCATTTTCAAAGAGGAATCCGTTTCGCATTTGGTTTAAAAATTATGGATTTCACTAATCGAAGGTATTCCTAATCAGATCTCCTACATGATGAAGACATAAAAAAAGCCGACCATTATCTGGTCGACCTTTTGTATAGTATGTATTAACGCCGTGCACCTTTCGTCGATAAAGCCTTCATAAGCGTTACGCCCGCAGTTAGCTCGGCCCAGGCAACCCCGCGGCACACGGAGTAACCCACTTACTGCTGCTTCCTTCCGGACCTGACAGGGTTCATGGGGCTCCGTTGCGCAGGACCCGGACGTCAACACCACTTACGAACGGCAGACCTTACGTCAGCTAACCTCGGAAAGGGATTCAGTCTCGCTACAGCGGATTGCGAGTACAGGACACCGCTACCTTCCCACCTAGCACGGCAAAGTTTATAACATTGTTAGGCGCATGAGAAATGCGCAATCTCTAGTATACGCTCACTTGTCCATAAAATCAACTGTAAAATATTTGAATGACTGATGTTCGAATCAGTTCCCATCAACCACTTAGAAACGCCTCCACCGACTACAGTCCATGGAAAGCTCTCTTTATTTAACAGCAAATCACACTATAACACGGTGAAACGGATTGTTCAAGAATCGTTTTCCGCTTTCTCCAGCTTTTTTCGTTTACGGAGATCCTGGAAAAATTGTTTGAGCATCAGACTGCATTCTTCCTCTAATACACTTGAGGTGACAACGGCCTGATGGTTGAAACGAGGTTCATCGAGCAAATTCATCAAGGTACCCGCACATCCACCTTTCGGATCGCTCGCTCCATAAACCACCCGGTCGATTCTTGAAAGCACGATGGCACCTGAACACATCGGACAAGGTTCAAGAGTGACATATAGCGTGCAACCTGAAAGCCGCCAAGTCCCAAGAGCTTTGCATGCTTCGTCAATCGCTAGCAGTTCCGCATGTGCTACCGATCGTTGTTCCGTTTCACGTAGGTTATAGGCGAATGCAATGATCTCACCATCTTTAACGATGACCGCACCTATTGGAACTTCTCCGATAGCGGCTGCTTGCTCGGCCACTTGAATCGCTTTCTTCATAAATGTTTCATCGGTACTTTGATACATAAGATTTCTCCTAGGAACTAAGATATATCCTCAACTTTACCTTATTGAACAGGAAAAATACAGATGGTCACAAAGCGGATGGCTCAAAACATGTGGTAGACACAACGCCTTCACCATCCACATTCAAAGTTTGGATGAACATTTCAGGGAAAGCCTGTTTCAACTTCCTGAACAGCAATTCCGTTTTAAACGTTACTGTAAAACAGGAGATGGTCGGACCAGCACCGCTCAACGCGATCCCGAATGCGCCATATCTCTCTGCAACATGTTCAACTCTTTTGTAATGTGGGATTAATGGCAACCGGTAAGGTTGGTGATATAGATCCTTTTTCATCATTCTCCCGACCAAGTCCCAATCCTGCTTCAATAACCCGGCAACTAGAACATTAGAGACAGCACCCGCTCTGACAGCCTCCTTGTAAGAAATTTGATCAGGAAGGACAAGTCGAGCTTCCTCGGTGCTAAGCTCCTCTTGAGGTGAAACGGCAACGATCGAAATCGGCATCTCCTGAATCTGAAGAACCTCTAATTGTTCGTCCGTCTCACAGGTAATGACCAGCCCTCCATATATAGATGCACCAACATTGTCGGCATGCCCTTCATATTTCACCGCAGTTTTAAGCTTGGTTTTCTTCGAAAGCTTCAGGTTCCCTAAAGTATCGGCCAACTCAATCCCCGCAACAATCGCCGCTGCACTTGATCCAAGTCCTCGCGTCAATGGTATATCACTTCGCACACGAACGTGACAGGGCGGCAACCTTTTGCCGTGAGCAACGGCTGTCTCCAATGCTATTTGAATAATCCAGTTCGATTCATCTCTCGGAAATGCCTCTAGTGATGGGGATAGTGCTTCAACTTCCCATTTCGAATGTTCTGTGACATCCAATATCAAGTATCGGTTGAGTGCCAATCCGAGTGAGTCAAAGCCCGCTCCGAGGTTTGCTGTACTTGCAGGTACTTTGATTTGCCAGCTCTTCATATGCTGATTTTCCCTTTTATAAAATCGGTGACGATGTTTTTGTTATTCGGCAATTTTACCGGCTGGACAGGGCTTTCACTTAGAGCGATTGCAGGATCTTTCAATCCATTCCCAGTTAAAACGGCTACCACCTTTTGACCGCTCACCAATTCTCTTCGGGCATGAAGCTTCCGAAACCCTGCCAATGAGGCGCAGGATGCAGGTTCTGCAAAAATACCTTCATACTTTGCAAGCTGCTGATAAGCTTCCAAAATTTCACCATCACTGACCTCATCGATCAAACCTTGTGATTCTTCAGCCGCATCCACTGCCAATTGCCAGCTGGCGGGATTCCCGATCCGGATGGCGGTCGCAATCGTTTCAGGCTGAGGAAAAACTCGATCATGAACAATGGCTGCCGCTCCTTCTGCCTCAAAACCATACATTTTCGGTAATCCCGATACCTTGTCTTCGTGATATTCTTTGAAGCCTTTCCAGTACGCTGAGATGTTTCCAGCATTCCCTACAGGTATCGCCAAGACATCAGGAGCCTCACCAAGTTGTTCACAAACTTCGAACGCAGCTGTCTTCTGGCCTTCTAACCTGTACGGATTCACAGAATTCACTAACGTCATACCGTCCTGCTCACTCAGCTCCCGGACCATGGCCAAGGCTTCATCAAAATTTCCTTCAATCGAGATGATCTTCGCCCCATACATGACTGCTTGTGCCAATTTCCCTTGTGCAATCTTTCCATCTGGAATGACGACAACACATTTCAATCCAGCTCTTGCAGCGTATGCAGCCGCGGAGGCGGAGGTATTCCCGGTTGAAGCACAAATGACAGTATCGCTTCCTGCTTCCTTTGCTTTTGCTACAGCAAGTACCATACCGCGATCTTTAAATGAGCCAGTTGGATTCGCCCCCTCTACTTTCGCATACAGCTCAATGCCAAGATCTCTGGATAAGTGTTCCAATCGGATGAGGGGTGTGTTTCCTTCTTTCAAAGACAGCCTCGGTGTTCGGTCTGTGACGGGTAAAAATGCATGGAACCTTTGCAGTAGACCATCCCATCGTTCCATTAAGACGCTCCCCCTTCAACTCGATACGTGCTTTTTACAAACTGAACACCATCTATGTCCCTTAACTCCATTTGGATCTTTTCAAAACTTGCAAGGCTTGTATGATGTGTGACAAGTACGATTTCTGCTTTCTTTTCTTCTGGTAGAGGGTGTTGCAATACTTTCTCAAAACTCGCACCGTTTCTTGAAAATACAGAAGTGATACTGGATAACACTCCGACCTCATCTTCTACATGCAGTCTCAGGAAATACTTCGAAAAGATCTCATCGTTCTTTTTCAATTGTTTATTGAATTGAGGGCTGACTGCGCTTCTTCCGTTAACACCAAGGCGCATGTTTTTCATCACACCGACAAGGTCGGATACGACAGCGGTAGCCGTCGGTAGACTGCCCGCCCCTGGACCATAAAACATCGTTTCACCGACTGCTTCACCGTATACGTATACCGCATTGTACTCATCATTGACGGAGGCGAGTGGATGAGATTCCTCGAGCAAAGTCGGCTCTACGCTCACCTCCACACAATTTCCTTCACGGTGTGCATATCCGATCAATTTCATGACATATCCCAATTGCTCGGCATATCGGATGTCATTCTCTGTAACCTCTGTGATGCCTTTCAATTTGACATCATCCAGATCAATATTCATTGAATATCCCAAAGTCGAAAGGATCGCCATTTTACGTGCTGCGTCCAATCCACCGACATCCGCAGATGGATCTGCTTCTGCAAAGCCATGGGCTTGGGCTTCGGCAAGAACATCATCAAAGGAACGACCTTCTTTCGTCATTTTTGTCAAAATGAAGTTCGTCGTCCCGTTCACGATCCCCATCATTTTGGTGATCCGATCAGACGCTAAGCCGTCTGCCAACCCCCGTAGGATGGGAATTCCCCCGGCCACACTCGCTTCATAAAACAAGTCACATTCGTTTTCTGATGCAAGATGCAACAGTTCTGGTCCATGTACAGCCATGAGATCTTTATTGGCTGTTACGACATGCTTCTTATTTCGGATAGCTTTTACGAGGTGTTCTTTCGTTTCTTCTATGCTTCCCATCACTTCTACGACGACATCAATCTCTGGATCGAGCAATACATCATCCGCTTCCAACGTGAGAATGGTGGTATCAATATCAACATCTCTCAATTTATGAAGATCTTTCACAAGTGCTTTTTTGATCTGAACGGGGCAGCCTATCTGGTGCATCAATTTATCCTGATGATTTTCAATCACTTTGACAACCCCAGTTCCTACTGTGCCTAAACCTAATAATCCGACTGATATTGATTCCATCCAACCAACCTTTCCTCTTAAAATTTGTTTTTCTCACGTGTACTTTTGTTTATATATAAAGGACATTATAAGGAAGGCAATAGGCCATTACAATAGGTTTTTTGTGAGGATTTCCATGTAAGTGCTTACATGTTTGTGAGAGTAAGGGAAAATTTTTTCACAAAAAAATGCTGCCTCCGATTTTCCTCGGGAAACAGCATTTCAATTTCTATTCTTTATGCTCCAGTCGAAGCTCTCTTCTCTGGATTGCTGAGCGTTGTCTTAAAGGTGTGAACTCTTTTTCTTTCGAGTTATGATCGGTGGCTTCAGAAGTCTTTTCAGCTGGTTTGTATTTCACCCGCCAGTTTTCGGTAACCGACTTGATGCCTTCAAGCATGAAATTCATGGACAAAATCGTAAGAGCAAAGAACAAGATGGGAACGAGGATGATCCATGGATTGATCGTCAAATACCGAACACCGTTTCCTATGAGACCGGACCATTCGTAAGAGAGCGATTGAGGTGGATCTGGCCAGTTCGGGTCGAAACTTAAATTCGTCCCCCCGAAGAAAATCTTGAAAAATCCAAGATGCGCTAACACGAGCATAGTCTGGACAAGCTGCTGCATGAAAATGATCCAAAGCTGGGGCTGGATGTGGGGACGTACGTGCTTCCACAAAATATGGAGCCTGCTCCCACCAACGACTCTTGCCCCTTCTATGAATTCTAGCTTGAAAATCCTTCCCATCTCGTTACCAATGAGAATGGATGTAGTCGGAACTGCCAGGAACGCTAATATGATCACTTCAATCCCGACGCGCTCCCAAAAGGTATACGCAAACCCACTCGGATTTTCCATGAGAAACGGCGTTAAGATGAAAATGGCTAATAAGGTGACTGGTACGTAATTGAAGACATCCACAAGCCATGTAATATAGCGTCTGAACTTATAAAAATAGGCACCATAAAGAATTCCGAAGATCATGGAGACAGACAATCGGATGAAGGCGATCAAAATCGCGAATGCGATTGTATACTTGGCTCCGATTGAAATCATATGAGTGAAGTGAAAACCTAAAGGATCCGTCCCTAAAGGTACATTCCAACTAGGTGATATCGGAGCTGCCTCTACCGCACGTCCATCCTCATAAAGGATCTTCGTCTGTGCGACCTGATTATCCCATAAGACCGTATGCAAGATACTGATCGACAACAAGGAAAAAATGAAAATGAACCCGATCAGGAAGTATTTGTTCTTAAATAGTCTTTTCACCATTTACATCACGACCTTTTCATTTGTGACACGTTCCAACAACCATTGGCCGATGGCAAATAACAAAAAGATGGGGATGAAAATGGAAATCAAGCTTAGCGCAAATACTTGAGGATTCAAGTATTCCAGCAAGAAACTCATGATGCCGTTGATGTTGAATATGTATTCTAAGATCAACAAATTGGACAGCATGAACCAAATGACCGTTTTAGAATAGTTCAAGATACTCGCAAGTGAATTCCGAAGGACATGGATCATTAAAATCCTTCCCTGGTATACCCCTTTACTTTTCGCAAGTTCAACATATTGGCGATCCAATTCATATTCTGTAATCGACACCATCACTTTGTAATATTGGATCATCGGTAAAATGGATAAGCAGAGCATAGGGAGTAAATAGATCGGTTCTCCAGGCATCGAGGCGACCTCAAAAAATAATAAACCAGTACTCTTATAGATCCAAACGATGACAAGCTGACAGATGATGATGATCAAGATATCCGGAATGGACTCTAGTACAAAACTGAACACTTTCGATACTTTTCGCCACTTCATAGGCATAAGCATCGTACCGAACGTCAACAATCCTGCTACGAGCAGTGCGATCAGAATGGATCCAATCAAAACAATCAGGGAGTAAGAAACGATGCCGGATAGTTGCGGCAATAGCTCTCTCGTAGCCCCTTCTGTGCTGTAAGTGATTTCTTGAAAATGAATCAATCCTTGTAATACGTCTATTAAACTAGAAGAATAGCCTTGCCAGTTCAACGTGAGTGAACCATCGTTCGGCAATAATCGGGGTAACCCAGCCATCAGGATGATTCCGATAATGATACAGACGAACCTCAATAATTGATTGGTGATGAATCTCATACAATCCCCCTCTTAACAAACAGCGCCTAGTGTGCTTTTTTCTCTTTATCCATCCAGGTAATCTGTTTATGATCCGTCGCCTTCACACCTCTGATAAATGCGCTATTTTGCTCTTCCTTCCATATACCTTTTTGGTCATACCCTTTCACTATGGTTATATCGACTGTGTAATCGTTCCAAGGAGCCCCGATTTCATGGACGCCTTCTTTCCCTGTATAGAGTTCCGTCCCTTTATAAAACATCTGTTCGATTGTGGATCGGACGTCGCTCTTACTGGAATGCGGCACTACTTCTATGCTCAAAGAAACGTAACGATCCCGTTTTGAAACGGTGACGTATTCAATGAATTCATTCTCTTGCATCGCCAGGTTCGAAATTCTGTTCAGCAAAGGTAAACTGGTAACTTCCCGTCCTGTATTCAATACTAATCCATCTGTGAACTCATCAGACTTTTGAGGTGGCTCCAAAATATACGTAACCGAAAAGACGAGCAAAAAGATACAAACTGAAATGCTCAATACCGGCTTCAACATCCATAAGTATTTTTCAAAAAAGGAGATCGATTGATCTTGTTCACGAATCCGTTCCATGACTTCACGCTTCTTCTCATCTGAGAAGCGTTTCTTCTGATATACCGCTTTGTCCATGACACGATCCAGATTCTTAAGCTTATCCTCCACTCGACTCTTCCCCTTTCTCCAAATGTGAGCGTAAGAGCTTCCTAGCTTGAAACAACCTGGATTTCAAGGTCGATTGTTTCATATTGAACAGTTCACTGATCTCAGTCAAACTCATCTCTTCTTGATAATAAAGGATGATGAGCTCTCGATACTTGACCGGAAGGGAAAGTATGGATTGTGCCAATTCATTGTACTCGTCCTCTACAATCAAACGAAGTTCAGGTGTTTGATCATTGCTTTCTTCCTTGAACAGAGTCATCGGATTGGCAAACCATACATTCCTGTGCGACCAACTCTTCAGATGATCTTTGCATCGATTGACCGTTATTTTATATAGCCAGTTTTTCAATGAACCTTCTCCGCGGAATGTCTCCAGCTTGGAATAGCAAGTAATGAAGACGTCCTGAACGATATCCTCCGCTTTGCCCCAATCTTTGACGTATGTATAAGCTAATCGAGTCAATCGCTCACCGAAATAATCAACGACTTCCTCCATGATTTCTTCTTTATAAAGACGTAAACTTTCCAGACTGAATGTCTTTTTCTCTTGTAGAACTTCCCTGAAGTTCTCCATGTGTTCCAACCCCCTAAATGACCTTTCAATACTATAGACGACTGATATGCTGATTGGTTGTTTATTTTTCGAACATTTCCATATTTCAAATAAAGAAAGCGCAAGAAAATTATCAACCTGAATCATTGAAAAGTCAAATAGTGTAAAAAGTAAAAAAAGCCACCGCTCACTGCAGTAGCTTCTTCACAGGTTATTGTGTTTCATTGAGAAAACTAGGGGTTTCCAAACCGAGTTTTTCGTAGATGGAAGCCAGTCCGGATTCAAAGTTTTGATAGAATTCTTCTGTTGCACTTTCCGCTTTCTTCAACGCTTGTTGGACGTCTTCAGTGTTCAAATCTTCACTGCGCTGCTCAAATTTGTCTGCAAGCCCGTTCAGGGATTGATTTAACTCTTCACTGTATGCTTCAAGTTCCTTTGGAATCTCAAGGTTACGCAGATCTGTCGCTAATTGCTCACTCGATTGAGCAGCTTCATTTTTTAACGTTTTCAATTCTTCTTCACTTAGATTTTCCGTTTCGGATTGTACAGATTGGGCAAATTGTTTGAAGTCATCGTCGTATTGATTGATTGTAGATGTAACTTTGTCCTGGAACTCCAACAGGGAGGCTTGGACCTTCCCTTCATTCAATTGAGCCGATTCATCTGTTTGGGTATCTTGGTCTTGATCTCCGTTTGCATCATTGCTTGTATCCTCTGAACAACCTGATAAGATAAGTGCACTACACATAACGATACTCATGAGAATGGACCAGAATTTTCGGTTCATGTTCATTCACCTCCTGTCTATTATCTGTAAATTCCTTATTACAGCAATTCTTAAACAGGAAGTATGCCGATTAAAAAAAGCCATCTATCCTTATTGGATAGACGGCTTACTTATTAGGAAAGTTCAGCAGAGAAACTTGGAGGTGTCAGTCCTAGATCTTCAAAGACTTTACCCATCTTCTCTTCAAAGCTTGCGAACATTTCATCCGCTTCTTTTTGACCATCTTCAACGTTTTCGATTGTCAGATTTTCAGCACGCTTTTCATAAGACATTGCTGCATCTTCCAATGCTGTTTTGATATCTTCTTCGTAGTCTGAAAGTTCACTTGGAACTGAAATTCCACGAAGTGCTTCAGCCGCTTTAGGACCAGCTTCCGCAGCTTTCGATTTCAACTCTTCAAGTTCTTCTTTTGTCGGTTTTTCTTCTGCTTCTTCATCATTGAACTTGTCTTTTGCTGCTTGGAACTCAGCAAATGACGCGTTGTTGTCTTGAAGAACCGTTACAACTTCATCTTGGAAATCCAATAGAGCTGCCTTCACGTCTTCTTCACTTGATTCTTCACTGTCAGATGCATTTTCTTCTGTGTTATTTTCTTCGTTGTTGTTTTCTTCTGTACCTTCTGAATCTTGGCTGCAAGCTGCTGCAAAAACGAGTAAGAACAGCATTGCAAACATCATGATTTTCTTCATGGTTAAAGCTCCCCTTTTAAATGAAAAATTTGGGCAGACCAACCGATTTCACTATGTATGTTTACCAACCGATTTTATCGCCCATATATTAAGACGAGCATCAGAAGATTTGGTTTGATTTTTTTCAAATTTTTTTTTTAAAATTTAAAAGGCTCCCATAGCATGAGAGCCTCAGACTTATAAAGGTTATTCAATTTCTTTCTTGATGTTTGGCGCTAGCAGATCAGCATCTTCAAAGACTTTTCCAACCGTCTCTTCAAAGCTTGCAAAAAGCTCATCGGCTTTATTTTCTGCATCTTCGTTGTTATCAATTGTAAGTTCTTCAGAACGTTGTTCATAAGATTTCGCTAGATCTTCCAAAGCTGATTGGAAGTCTTCTTCATATTGTGACAGCTCACTTGGAACTTCCATCGCACGGATTGCTTCCGCCGCTTCAGGACCTGCTGACTTCGCTTCCTCAAGCTTAGCTTCTAATTCTTCCTGTGCAGGCTTGTCCTCTTCTGCTGTTTCAGCATCATACTTCTTTGCTTTCATCGCTTCGAATTCTGCGAATGGTTTATGGTGTTCTTTTAGTACATCCACAATCTCCTCTTGAAAAACGAGCAATTGTGATTTAACTTCTGTTTTGTCCATTGCTGGTTCTTTCTCTTTGTCAGATCCAGAAGTTGAATCGTCACTACCGCATGCCGCCATCGTAAAGACGAATACAAACATCAGGATGAATGCTAGGATTTTTTTCATACGTGTCTCCCCCTCTTAGTTGAAAGTCCTATGCAAATGTTAGTGTAACCAAGCTATTGGAACATGTAAATTTTTTTATTTATTCAAAATTATGAAACGAAAAGGAATCTCTCTACGTCTTTAGACTCGAAAGAAGAAGGAGGGTCAATCTATGTACCGAATCTTCGGAATTCTATCCATCATCTTGATTATTTTGACAGGGTGTGGCTCCACTTCCAGTGGGTCAGGTAGTGAAGAGTCTGACCAAAATGAACCACCTGAGGCTTCCATAACCATTCAAGATAAAGCTGTTTCCTTTCAACAAGGTTCTTATTGCTGGAGCGGCTCTGGTCAAGGCGTGTGTATAGACAAAAGTGGTGCAGTAGATCTTACGGAAGATGTAGAACCAGTAATCGTCCAAGGAAACGAGAGCATCAAAATTTCATATGAACAGGAACCTAGCGAATTATATGTGCGCGTACTGAAAGATGGCAGTGAACATGCAAATATGAAAGATAAATTTGAATTCCAGACGCCTTCAGAGCCTGGAACCTATGTATACGATGTTTTTGCGAAGTGGCGTGAAAAAGGAGATCTCGCCCTTGCATTTAAAATCAAAGTCCAATAATACTTATAAAATGTTTCATGTGGAACAAAAGAAACGTCAACTTCCCTCACTGGGATTTTGACGTTTTTTACTTCATTTTTTGTTTGGGCGGCTTTTTTGCCTTACTTCTCTTTGTTACATCCAAAGATATCGTAATGACACCGATGACCTTACCATTTTTATCCCGGATCGGTTCTCCGTAAACATCATACGTATTTTCCCCTTCTGATAATGGGAAATGGATTTTCTTTCTCATTTTCATGCCGGTATCAATGATTTCCTGTTTGAAAGCCATTATTTCTTTTGTCCCTTTATTATTGGCAATTTCATCATCACGTTTTCCGAGTATATTCATGGACTCAAAATCTTCATGAGGATTGAAGATCCATACGTATTCCAGGTCTAAATTACAATAGGCAATCACCATCTGGGAATTACGAAGCATCAGTAAAAAAGATGGTTCCTCATATTGATCGTTGAAAAAAGTAGAAGGATTGACTCCAAGCGCAGTCGATATTTTCTTAGCGACTTCCATACTTGGATTACGGGTTCCTTTTTCAATTTGTGCATAGTACGATCGATCGATGAAACACTGTGTTGCCACTTGTTCTTGTGTATAGCCTTTTTGTTTTCTGGCTTGTATGAGCCATTCTCTCATCCAAATCCCCCCGATTTGTTGCAAACAGCCACTTTTAAATTTTTCTGAAGTATAAGACTATCAATGTATAGTAAGAAAGCTACAAATCCAAATAAATGTGAAGGGATGTGTGAATAATGGTGCCAATCCAACCTTTTATGAAGAAACCAATGTTCTTGCCTTTTGCCTGGTTACAATTGGTCTTAGAAGGAAACTCCATGAGCACATACCTGCTTACGAAGCATTCCCTGACTTTGTGGCAGAAATGCCACCCATGTATTTATAATTACTTGCAAAATGTTGTCGACCCTAACAATATGTTGGAAATGTATAGAACGGAAATTATCTTACAGGAGCACAATCATATTGAAATCATGATGACAAACGGTGAACTGATCTTACATTTTAAGTTACAGTTTTGTCAGAATGATTGGTATATCGACCTTCATGGTCTCAAGCAATACTTGAATGATGAATGTATCTCCTGCCTGGAGCATTAATTATCATTTCCGAGCCTTTGTAAACTATGTTTCTTTTTGATAATCATTGAATTACTACGCCCATAAAGATGTAGTATAAAACAATTGTAGCAAGAAAGCGCAAAAGTACATGTGGCTTATAGCCACATGTACTTTTTTATCAACATATTATTATAAAGCCATTCTAGCTTTGTCTAAAGCCCTTATACCTCTATTTAACCAATTTCCTTAATTTACCTATTTCGATTCTAGTATAAAAATATTCGGGCTATTCATACTAACCTCAAGTGGTAAATACCTCCACTGATTTTAAAGGAATAGAGGTGAGTGACATGGCTCAAAACAACAATCAATTAGTAGTAGCAGGTGCTCAAGCAGCAATCAACGCTATGAAGACTGAAATCGCTTCTGAGTTCGGAGTACAACTTGGACCAGACACTAGTTCTCGCCAAAACGGATCTGTTGGTGGAGAAATCACTAAGCGTCTTGTACAACAAGCTCAAGCACAACTTGGTGGTGGCCGTTACTAATCGTAAGGGTACTTACTAAGCCTCTTCTTGGCAAAAAGGTTTCCTCTAAATAGGAGGAAGCCTTTTTATTTGTTGGAGATGTCCATTTCACCAACAGTGTAATTTATAATGAGTTCATTTAAGGATAGGAAATAATAATGAGATAGGAAAATTTACAAGTAAAATGAGGGGCGATAAGTAAAAAGGATATGGCGGCCCCGGCAGGAATCGAACCTGCGACGCACGGTTTAGGAAACCGACGCTCTATCCTCTGAGCTACGGGGCCACATTGAAGACATTTTCTATTATAATGATTCGAGGTGTTCTCGTAAATATATCACAGAAAATCCCCATAGCCACTAATGAAAAGGACAAAATGCACATATATATGTCATATACCATGCGATACCTTTAATTCGGTTCTTATAATTGGAATAATTTACTCAATAAATGTTCAAATGAATCAATACCGAAATACCAATTGTCTCATATGATATATGGAAAGCTGGTATCCGCAGAGGGAATGATGATGTTTTCATGATTCCTTTGGTACAAATTCACCATATTCTATACATTTCCATGAGTAATTAGCCGATATTAAAGGTAAAGATAGGTATAAAATCGAATATGTAATCATGCGTATACTAGTCATTCTCGAGAGGGGTTGGATCCTTGAACAAGATCTATATCTTGGACACAAATGTTATTTTACATGACCCTGCTTCCATTTTTAAATATGCAGGGAATGATGTTGTCATCCCAGCTGTCGTCGTAGAAGAAATTGACTCAAAGAAAAGGTTGCAGGATGAGGTTGGTCGAAATGCTCGGGAATTTGGCCGACAGTACAAGACGTTACGCGAAAAGTACAAAGACCGCTTACAAGAACCTTTCCAACTTGATCACGGAGGTACTTTGGTCATCGAGCTGAATCATCGTTCTTTCGAAAACATCAAGAGCATCTTCAACCAGGATTCAAATGATAATCGGATTTTGGCTGTTGCGGTTAATATTGCCCTCGAACAAACCCAAAGGGATATCATACTCGTTTCCAATGATATCTTATTGATTGCGAAAGCGGATGCGCTCAAGAAATCGTTGAGTACACCGAATTTCACTGCACAATTATATGAAAACGATCGTCTCGTTGAGAGCTCCCTCACGATTCATAAGGGTTACCACGAGCTTCATGTTTCCCCTGAATTCATTGATGCATTTCATGCGGACCATGAACTTCCTCTTTCCAAACTTACCGACTATCTTCAAACGGATGTACATCCACAAGATTTCCTATTGATGAAAAGCAATGCAGGTACGAACCAATCCGCTTTAGGACGGGTTGTCAAAAAAAGAAATGAACTGGTTTGCAAGCCATTATTCCAGACCGATGATGATTCATTCGTATGGGGATTACGTCCGAAGAATGTTGAACAACGGATGTTTCTGGAGTTGCTCCTAGACCCAAAAGTGGAAATGGTATGTGCCATCGGGAAAGCCGGTACTGGTAAAACGTTGCTGGCCCTTGCGGCGGCATTGCACGAGACCCAGGACATGAAGCACTATACGAAGATTACCGTCGCTCGACCGATTGTTCCGATGGGGAAAGATATCGGATATCTGCCTGGAGAGAAAGATGAGAAACTCCGTCCATGGATGCAGCCGATTTTTGATAACCTGGAACAATTATTCAATATCGACCCGGAATCCAATAAGAAGAATGATAAAAACGGCTCCGTGCCAAGAATTGAAAAAGAAATTGAACTTTTGAATATGGAAATTGAAGCACTCACCTATATTAGAGGACGAAGCATCCCGAATCAGTTCATCATCATCGATGAAGCGCAGAACCTTACGAAACATGAAGTAAAGACAATCGTAAGCCGCGCCGGGAAAGGGACGAAGATCGTACTTGTCGGTGACCCTGATCAAATCGACCATCCTTATCTCGATTCGGTCAACAATGGTCTTACCTATACGATCGAGCGCTTGAAGTCTGAAGAAGAAATTGGCATCATCCGTTTGTCCCGTACAGAACGATCGAACCTTGCGGAAAAAGCGGCTCGTCACCTCTAGTTCACGAGAGCGCTCTAAGTGCCTGATATCCTTCAATGGAAGGGTTCATCCCCTTGTCATATAAGCCACATGAAGATGTGATTTACACGAAGATATCGGGCACTTTTTTGCGTCCGTTTTTTCCAAATGAACCTGTCGATTTATGTCACCGTGTGGTACAATGGTATTTGTCTATTTCGTACATAGGAGGCACTTTTATGGATAATACTCCCTTCATCGCGGTGGAAGGTCCTATCGGTGTCGGAAAAACATCTTTAGCCAAAGCGATCAGCGATCGATACAATTATCATCTACTGAAAGAAATCGTTGAAGAGAACCCATTTCTCGGTAAGTTCTACGATGATATCGAAGAGTGGAGCTTCCAGACAGAAATGTTTTTCCTCTGCAATCGATTCAAGCAGCTTGAGGATATCGATCGATTATACTTACAACATACATTACCTGTCGTTTCTGACTACCATATTTTCAAGAACCGTATATTTGCTATGCGTACATTGAAGGATGTGCACTTTCAAAAGTATATGCAAATTTTCGAGATCCTGACGAAGGACATGCCTTCACCCAACATGGTGATTTATTTGAAGGCCAGTCTTGAAACGTTGCTGAAACGCATTTCACTTCGTGGAAGAGACATTGAAAAAAATATCGATCCGGATTACTTGAAGCAGTTGTCTTCGGATTATGATATCTTCATGTATCAGTTCCAGAAGCTCCACCCGGAAATCCCTGTTTTGACAATTGATGGTGACCAGGTCGATTTCGTACAAAACCCAGAACAGCTCGAAGACATACTCAGAACTGTCCAAGATACTTTTCGGAAAAAGGAAGTGAAACAATGAGCATCCATGACAAATACAAAATTCCCAAAAACGCGGTCATCACAGTTGCCGGAACGGTCGGTGTCGGTAAATCGACCATGACGAAAGCGATCGCGGAAAAACTGGGCTTCGATACATCTATGGAAAAGGTCGATACTAACCCGTATCTGGACAAGTTCTATCATGATTTCGAACGCTGGAGTTTCCATCTACAAATTTATTTCCTTGCAGAACGCTTCAAGGAACAGAAGAGAATGTTCGAACAAGGTGGCGGCTTCGTCCAAGATCGTTCCATTTATGAAGACACTGGCATTTTCGCAAAAATGCATCATGACAAAGGAACCATGACGAACATTGATTACGAAACGTACACAAGCTTGTTTGAGGCGATGGTGATGACTCCGTTCTTCCCACACCCTGATGTGTTGATCTACATTGAAGGAAGCCTTGAAGATATCATCGATCGCATCAAATCACGCGGCCGACCAATGGAACAACAAACGCCGATTGCCTATTGGGAAGAGATGCACAGCCGTTATGAAAATTGGATCAACAACTTTACAACATGCCCAGTGCTGAAAGTGAACATCAATGATTATGATCTGATCCAGAATCCGGAATCCGTAGACCCTATCTTGAAGAAGATCGGTGAAACGATCAACGGCAACAATAAGTTACAGCATGTATAGAAAAGCTTAAACACTAAAGGACTGACGTCAATGTCAGTCCTTTTTCTATGTGCTGCGTCAAACCGCATTTTGTGTCTGGTTTTCCGTCAGTCCCCATTTTATCTTCAACCGTTCCATTTCTCCTTGTATTTGAAGTTCTTCAAGCCACAAGGAAATCCAGTTCTGATAATCGAGATCTCCGCGATGGATCATGTAGACTTTTTCGCTTTTTGCAAATGAACCATTTGCTGCTGCAGGGTATAGCCGTTGATCGAGCTTGGAGTAATAGACCGCTTCTATATGATCGGTGATCATGACGTCCACTTCCCCCCGGGCAACCATATGTGGGATAGATAAGTTGTTATCAATGACAACGACCTCGGCTTGTCTGATGTTCTGGCGTACAAAGCGTTCGTTAGTCCCGCCTGGGTTCAATCCTATACGAACATCAGGATGATCGATATCTTGAAGATCGAGATATCGATGCTTGTCTTCATTACGAATTAATGGAGCTTTTGAATCTCTGAAATAAGGCTGGGTCAAGTGCGCCATCTTCTGTCGTTCGAGATTCCTACTTACCCCACCCATCGCAATATCGAATCGATCCGCATGCAGATCGCTCATCATTGTTCCCCATGAAGTCTGAACAAAACATACTTCTACATCGAGTTGCTCAGCTAAATGGTAGGCGACATCAATATCATATCCTTCATATTGCTTCGTTTCTGGATTGTAATAGGTGAAAGGCTTATAGTCTCCTGAAGTCCCAACTCTGACGATCCCCGCCTCTATGATGCGATCCAGACGAGAAAGATGCTGGAGACGATGTGACGTCATCAGTAAGGGGCTTCTGAAAAAGGCTCCGCTCCCTTCAGGATGATCTTTTTTCATTTCATAGGCTTCGGTTTGTAAATGAGCTCTTTTCATATTCTTCCCCTCCTAATGACTTATTTTGTGTTACACGCTATACGTTTCGTACTGATGTCTTTCAAGACACTCCTTGGCTCTGTATCGATCATCATCTGTACGGAAACTGAGTCTTAAAACACCGTACACATCTTCTCGTGCTTCTATGATCCGTATATTCGTAATACTGATGGCTTCATCTGCGAGAATCGTCGTCACTGTCGAGATGACACCGGCTTGGTCGACAACATCGACATACAGGTCATAAAACGATCGGATGGCACCTTTTCTTCCTGCTGGCATGTCGTCTCGAAATGCCTTCGCTTCAGCGAAATATTCATACAGTTCACTCCGCTCATTCCGCTCAACCAATGAGCGAACCTCCTTCATTTCCTCCATCCACCCGTCTAGAAGAGCAAGAATATTATACCGGTTATGCTGTACGATATCCCTCCACATGGAAGGGCTACTAGAAGCGATTCTCGTGATATCCCGGAAACCTCCTGCCGCTAAGCTGCTGATCCGCTCATTCTTTCCTGCCTGGTCTTTCACCTGGCGGACGAGGCTCGCAGCGATGACATGCGGGAAATGGCTGACCACTCCGGTGACATGGTCGTGTTCCTCTGCATCCATCACTTGTACGTTCCCTTTTGTACCGGACAACCAGTTTTTCAGTTCATCTACCTTATCTTCAGGGGTCCCCGGCAGTAAGGTCAGTACATAGAACGCATTTTCAAATAAATGTGCCTTCGCACTTCCTACTCCGGACTTATGGGATCCTGCCATCGGATGGCCTCCAATGAATACCACCCCTTCTTGCAGCATGGATTGTGCTTTTTTCATGATATTCACTTTTGTACTTCCGACATCAGTAATGATCGCACCTGTTTTAAAATCGTAATCCTGGAACTCCTCTAACAAGCGAAGTGTTTCCTCGACCGGCGTTCCGAGAATGATCAGATCGGCTTGCTTCGCTTCTCCTTTCAAGTCAGTACTGTATTCATCAATGACATTCATTGATTTCGCTAACTTGCATTGTTCTTCGTTCAAATCATAACCGATGATTTGAGCTTCTTTATGCGCTTTTTTTATCGCTAATGTCAGGGATCCACCGATTAATCCGACCCCGATCAATAAGACACGTTTATCCACTCGCTCGTTCCCCTTATGATGTTCGTTTGATTGCTGCTCCATCTACGAGTATCTCTTTCATCAGTGCGATGATTTCAGCATTTTCTTCTTTTTTCCCGATGGTAATCCGAATTCCGTTTTTGATGGGTCTCACGATGTACCCTTTTTGCAATAAGAAATGGAATACGAGATCGTTGTCCATTTCAGGTTCAATATAGACGAAGTTCCCTTGAGAAGGGTAGTACGGTATACGATACTTGTTGAAGAATAGATAAAATTGCTGTAACGCTTCCTTGTTTTTTACTACGCATTCTTCTACAAAAGAAGGATCATCGATTGCAGCTTGTGCAGCAATTTGAGCAAACTTCGATGTGTTGAAAGGTAGTCTGCCGATATCTAGCTTCTCTAATAATTTTTCCTGACCGATTGCATAACCAATTCTGAATGCTGCAAGACCATACCCTTTTGAAAAAGTTCGTAATACAAGCAGATTTTCATACTCTCGCATGAGCTTCATCGCATCTGGAAAATCCTCAGCGGTTACATATTCATAATACGCTTCATCAAGTACGACAAGTGTTTCGTTTGGTACTTTTTCTAGAAAACTACGAAGTTCCCTTTCGCTGCTATACGTGCCAGTCGGGTTATTTGGATTACAGATCCATACAAGACTTGTGTTTTCATCGACGACTTGTTGCATGTGTTCTAAATCATGTCGCCCTTCCTTTAACGGAACAGCTTTGATTTCCGTGTTTTCGATGACTGCATGGTGTCTGAACTGCGGAAATGTGAAATCAGCCATTACGACATTCGTTTCAGCCGTCAAAAGACACCTACTGATCATTTGGATCATCTCATCCAAACCACTGCTGAAGAGGAGCTGGCTTTCCTTCACGTTCAACCGACCAGCTAATGTTCTTCTTAAATCCTCCGCTCGGCTGTCTGGATAATGAGCATAGTGGGCGATGGACTGTATAGCCTCTGATACTTTACTCGAGCAACCATAAGGGTTCTCATTGGATGCTAGATTCACGATTTTTGTAAGTCCAAGCTCTTTTTTCACATTATCGATGGACTTACCAGGGTCATAAGCTTTAAGAGACAAGAGTTGCTTTTTCACGTTCATTTCATCTCCTCCATTACGCTCTTATTTAGGCGATCGTTTTCTAACCATGTCCAGACGGCTTTACTATGTCCCTCCTCTTTTTCCATATAAAAACGCCCCTGCTCTTGATCAGCAGGGACGATTTAATCGCGGTACCACCCTCATTACGGACTTTCTCCGTCACTTCATTTGGTTAACGGTATTACCGTCTTTTTCAGCCGTGTGAAAAAGAAGCTCAAGGGTGAACTTCATGCAGAACTTTGTACTGATTCGCACCAACCATCAGTTCTCTGGTATTCAGGGAGTTCAACACTACTTTGTCCTATCATTGCCTGTGCGTATTTTATTAATATCAATTTTTAACACGGAAGATTTGATTTGTAAAGTCTAAATTTTTTTAAAAACTTTTTTGGTTACGCTTACATGGTTGAGGCTGTTGCTTTTGCGGTTTAAAGCGCAAAATTTTCTGATCATTCTGGTATTGACATTTTTATATACCGTGCTTTAAAGTCTTAAACAATCTTTTATTAATTTTAAATGGTGAAGGAGTGGAGTGATCGATCATGTCGAAGGAATTGGAAGTCTTGCGTGAACAGATTGAACAATTGAACATGCAAATATTAGACTTGTTGAACCAACGCGGTACGGTTGTTCAACAAATCGGGAAAATCAAAGAAATGCAAGGCGTGAAGCGTTTTGATCCTGTTCGTGAGCGCCGTCTTTTGGATCAAGTTGCAGAACACAACAATGGTCCTTTTGAGACCTCCACGCTTCAGCACATATTCAAGACGATATTCAAAGCGAGTCTTGAACTTCAGAAAGAGGACAATCGAAAAGCACTTCTCGTTTCTCGAAAACGGAAACCTGAGAATACGGTCATTAATGTAAATGGTGAATTGATTGGAGACGGGAATGCCCGTTTCATCATGGGGCCCTGTGCTGTAGAAAGCTACGATCAAGTCTTTCAGGTAGCTAAGGAAATGAAAGCGCAAGGATTGAAGCTGCTTCGAGGCGGGGCTTTCAAACCGAGAACATCCCCGTATGACTTCCAGGGGCTGGGCTTTGAAGGATTGGAAATTTTACGAAAGGTAGCAGATGAACTCGATCTCGCCGTCGTGACTGAAATCCTCAATCCGAATGATTTGGAGAAAGCACTGGATTATGTCGATGTCATCCAAATCGGCGCTCGAAACATGCAAAACTTCGATTTACTGAAAGCAGCAGGTTCAGTGAACAAACCTGTTCTGTTGAAGCGAGGTATGTCAGCGACAATTGAAGAATTCATGTACGCTGCCGAATACATCATCTCAAGTGGAAATGAACAAGTGATTCTATGTGAACGAGGAATTCGTACGTATGAACGAGCAACCCGGAACACGCTCGATATCTCTGCCGTACCAATTCTGAAGAAGGAGACACATCTGCCTGTGATCGTCGATGTGACCCATTCAACCGGCAGGAAAGATCTGCTCGTTCCAGCTGCAAAAGCCGCACTTGCCATCGGCACTGACGGTATCATGGCTGAAGTCCATCCCGACCCTGCTGTTGCGTTATCGGACTCAGCTCAGCAGATGAATCTCGAAGAATTCAAATCGTTCATGAATGAAGTAAGGCCGGAACCCATCATTGCGAAAAAGAAGACCAGCGCTTAAGCTAACGGGTTCGGTTATCTATCACAAACAATAAATATGTTGACTAAAATGTGCCCCGAATTGCATAGCAATTTGAGGCACTATTTTTGTTGATAAATAAGGATTATTGCTCAAATAGAACGTTAAATTGTTTGAACATTTGCATACGAATTTGTAACCTTTCAGAATCCCCTGTATGTTTGCAAATTGACCTGCATTTTACTATTAATTGTTCTTGTTAGAATGCGGAAGGTAATCAAGATTTTAAACCTATTGTTATTCAACAAAAGGACAGGATTGTTGAAGGTGGGAGATAGGGTTTAACGGACATCAGATCCGTTATTTGTGACAAAAACGCCAATTTCGGTGTGCAAACGGACATCAGATGCGCTATTTTTTAAAAAGTATATTGTTTTGGATGATTTTGAACCAAATAAGGTATCATATGTCCGTTAAGTATAGTGAAAATGAATAAGTTATAGAAATAAGGTCCTCAATGTCCGTTAGATTTATGAATTAGTCATTCTTCATTAATTATCGTGCGCTTTAGTTTAAAAAACTGGAATAAAATAATATTTAAGCGCTGGTTCTTTTTCATTTTAAATTGAAAGTTCTTAAAGCATAAAAAAAATTCGTTACTAAATGTAACGAATTTTATTCACATACAATCTCCGTTGTAATATGCGCTGTGATTTAATAAAAATGGAGGAGGTAGAGGGATTCGAACCCCCGCGGGCTGTTACACCCCTGGCGGTTTTCAAGACCGCTCCCTTCAGCCAGACTTGGGTATACCTCCGTACCGACAAAAATCATTATAGCATCGTCGAAAAGCAAAAGTCAACACTAAATCGACATTTTTTTTGAAAGGAAAAGTGTAAGTGCCCCGTTCAGTCACGAAGGTCACTGGAAAACAGACGAGGAGGCTGTGGCCGCCGCAGGAAGTTTGAAGTGATCCAAGTGACTGGGCACTGAGCTAGACATCTCTTCCTTGCATCAAACATATTTTAAAGGGCGGTTGAATCCCGCCCTTTCCATCTATTTTTTACTTCGTAATCACGCTTTTGTTCCCCATGTATGGACGTAGCACTTCAGGAATTTCGACAGAACCATCTTCCTGTTGATAATTCTCTAAGATTGCTGCAACCGTTCGACCAATTGCAAGTCCAGAACCGTTCAATGTGTGTACATGTTCCGGCTTCGCTTTTGGCTCACGACGGAAACGGATATTAGCACGACGCGCCTGGAAGTCCTCAAAGTTACTGCAAGAAGAGATCTCACGGTATGTTTCATAGCTTGGGATCCAAACCTCGATGTCATATTTCTTCGCCGCGGTAAAACCAAGATCACCCGTACACATGCTCATCACTCGATATGGAAGCTTCAAGAGCTGCAACACTTTTTCCGCATGTCCAGTCAATGTTTCCAACTGGTCATAAGACTCTTCAGGTTTTACAAAGTGTACAAGTTCTACTTTGTTGAATTGGTGGTGACGAATCAAGCCGCGTGTATCACGACCTGCAGATCCAGCTTCAGAACGGAAACATGCACTGAATGCGACATAAGCTTTCGGAAGTTCTTCAGGCTTCAAGATTTCATCACGGTGTAGGTTCGTTACAGGGACTTCAGCCGTTGGAATCAAGAAATAATCTTCTTCACGAATTTTGAAAGCATCCTCTTCGAACTTCGGAAGCTGACCAGTACCTGTCATACTTTCACGGTTGACGAGATATGGAGGCAGAACTTCCGTATAACCGTGCTGGTCTTCATGCAGATCCATCATGAAGTTAATCAATGCACGCTCAAGACGAGCACCTAATCCTTTGTAAAAAGCGAAACGGCTTCCTGTTACTTTGGCTGCACGTTCGAAGTCAACGATGTCTAAATCTGTTGCAACATCCCAGTGAGGTTTTGGTTCGAAATCGAACTGACGAATGTCGCCCCATTCTCTTGCGACCACATTATCTTCTTCATCCCCACCGATTGGTGCAGATTCATGAGGGATGTTCGGCAAGGTCAGCATGATTTTTTGCAGCTTCTCCTCAACTAGGCGAAGTTCTTCATCATAAGACTTGATCTTCTCACCGACTTCTCGCATTTCTGTAATCAGGTGATCCGCATCCTTCTTTTCTCGTTTGAACTCTGCTACTTGCTTAGACACTGTATTACGACGGCTTTTCAGCTCTTCTACCTGATTGATCAATTCTCGACGCTTTTCATCTAAATCTTGGATTTGATCTAATCCAGAGATATCTTCACCTCTCGTAGAAAGCTTCTCCTTTACCTCGTCAAAATTGTCACGTACGAATTTCAAATCTAACATCTTCTTCTCCTCCTTCACTTAATCAAGCTTTTTTATTGATGAAACAGTCATCTTAAACACACATCACAGTATCGCTTAGTTGAGCAATTTCATGTTTGAATCACACATCACAGTATCGCTTAGTTGAGCAATTTCATGTTTGAATCACACATCTAGACGAATTAGAAACGAGTAACACCGATATCATTCGTCTTGGGAATTAAAAAAACTCCCGTCCCATATGTGTTTGTATCACATAAAGGGACGAGAGTTCACCCGCGTTGCCACCCTGGTTGTACCATCACAAATAGACGGTACCACTCTGGTAATGTAACGGTTACTAACCGAAAATACTTACTGGAGCTCAGGCTCGTTCTGCATTTTACTCAAGGATGGATTCACAAGGCTCTATCACCGATTTCCACCAACCATCGGCTCTCTATAGGAAAGAGGACTTGCTACTAGTTCCTGTCAACATTCGCTTCGATATTGTGTTAGTAGTAATTTACACTATTTCGATACGTTATGCAACTCGTTTTTATATTCCTCTGCCATCTTGACGAAATAACCATGCATTCTGTGGTCATCTGTCAATTCTGGATGGAATGCGCAGCATAGAAAACGCCCTTGTTGTGCTGCAACGACTTTGTCCTGGAATGTTGCTAATACTTTTACATCTGAACCGACTGATTCGATATATGGTGCACGGATGAATACACCGATATAATCTTCATCGCCTTCCATACCATCCACATTAAGAGGAATTTCAAAACTCTCTCTTTGGCGTCCGAAACCGTTACGATGGACTTTGATATCCATGACTTCAAGATGACCATGTTCTTGTCCGATGATCTCTTTCGCCATCAAAATCAAACCTGCGCACGTTCCAAACATCGGCTTTCCGGACTTGGCGAACTCCTGCAAAGGTCCGAACATTTCATATTTATCAATCAGACGACGCATCGTCGTGCTTTCCCCACCGGGTACGACGAGTGCATCAATGTCCTTTAATTCTTCAACACGTTTAATCAATTTCACTTCTGCACCTGATGCTTCTAGTGAACGAGCATGTTCACGAACTGCACCTTGCAGGGCAAGAATCCCAACTGTGACCATCTGGATGTCTCCTTTGTCGTCTCTTACCATCCACGATCTTGCATACGCTCTGAAGGTTGAAGAGAAGAAATCTCGACACCTTTCATCGCTGTTCCAAGACCCTTAGACAATTTAGCGATCAAATCATAATCTTGATAGTGTGTTGTCGCTTCTACAATTGCACGAGCGAACTTCTCAGGGTTATCGGATTTGAAGATACCAGATCCGACGAATACGCCATCTGCCCCAAGTTCCATCATCAATGCAGCATCTGCTGGAGATGCTACTCCACCTGCCGCAAAGTTGACCACCGGTAGACGTCCTTCACGCTTGATTTGAAGAAGGAGCTCATATGGTGCACCAAGGTTTTTCGCTTCTGTCATGATCTCGTCTTCGCTCATACCGACGACTTTCTTCACTTGAGCTTGAATGAGACGCATGTGACGGACTGCTTCTACGATATTACCTGTTCCAGGCTCACCTTTCGTACGAAGCATAGAAGCACCTTCTCCGATACGACGAGTCGCTTCACCAAGGTCACGCGCACCACATACGAATGGCACCGTGAAGTCACGCTTGTTCAAGTGATACACTTCATCTGCAGGTGTCAAAACTTCACTTTCGTCGATGTAGTCTGCACCAAGCGCTTCTAGAACACGAGCCTCAACGATATGACCGATACGTGCTTTTGCCATGACTGGAATTGAAACGGCATTGATGACCTCTTCAACAATTGTTGGGTCTGCCATACGAGCAACTCCACCAGCTGCACGAATATCTGCAGGGACACGCTCAAGTGCCATTACGGCAACTGCGCCAGCCTCTTCAGCAATCTTCGCTTGTTCTGCGTTCACAACGTCCATGATGACGCCGCCTTTTTGCATTTCTGCCATTCCGCGTTTTACGCGATCAGTACCTGTTTGTACCATGTATAATTCCCCCTATCAGTAGGTGTTTTTTAAGTATGATTCGGTTAATTCTTAAATCCTATCCTATTGTATCACTTTTCTGTTTTCATGCCTATCCAGACAGGTGATTCCACATGAAATACCACTGGAAATTTCTTCATTGTTTCAAAAAAGGAACTGAGCATGAAATGCTTCAGTTCCTTGTATATGGATTTGTATTAGAATAAGCCTTTGATCGAATCGACGACGTTCGACCAAATATCTCCGAAGAATCCACCGATTCCACGCATCATGAGCACGAACCAGTTCGCTTTTTCAACGTCTGCTTGAGCGACAATCGGAGAGCTCGCTTTCTTGCTAGCTTTTTCCGTAATGTAGCCTAAGTCTTCTCCTGCGTACTCAAGACTTAATGTGCCGACTTGATCTCCTTTTTTGACAGGAGCCGTCAATTGGCCTTTATCATTGAGCACTTTGTTGTTCCAAGTCACTTTTGGCTTATATTGATCTTCTTCACCATTTGGAATCACCATAGAAAGTGCATCTGTAGACTGGACATCTACGCTTTTCTCTTTTCCTTTGATGACTGGGATAGAAGACTTACCATCAATAACATATCCTGCCTTGACGATTTCTTGCTTTCCGAAGTTATTGAAACCATAATCCAAAAGCTTTCTTGTTTCTTCAAAACGTGCTCTACGGTCGTTTGCTTTCATGACTACAGAAATTAGTCGTAGACCATTACGTTCAGCTGTTCCAGTGAAGGAATATCCTGCAAGATCAGTAGATCCCGTTTTCAATCCATCGATACCTTCATACGCGAGACCAAAACCTTGAGGGTTCCCCGGAAGCATCCAGTTCCAGTTGATCATACGGTTTTCATCATCCGTTCCTTTTCGGAACAATTTCTCTGGAATCTTTGCCGTTTCGAGGATTTGCGGATAATCATTCAGTAAATGATACGCAAGCTTCGCTGTATCACGAGATGAAATCATGTTCATGTCTTCTTCACCACCAGCTGGGTGGTTACCTTTTAAGTCACGGTTATTTAAGCCTGTACTATTAACGAAATTATATTTTTTCAATCCTAGTTCTTTTGCTTTATCATTCATCATTTTGACGAAGTTTGCTTCAGAACCTGCAATCGTTTCTGCAATCGCCATTGTGGCACCATTTGCGGAATAAATCGCGGCTGCTTCGTATAGTTCTTTGATCGTATAATCCGGATCGGCATCTTTTCTTAGCCATACATTGGACAAGCTTCTATCTTGCGCTACTTTATGTACACGATCGCTTATTTTAACTGGGGTTTCCCATTGAACTTCACCATTGTCAACTGCTTCTAAAATCAAATATAAACTCATCATCTTGGTCATACTTGCCGGTGGCAATAGTAAATCAGCATTTTTCTCAAATAGAATCTTACCTGATTCTGCATCTACTAGAATAGCAGCTTCTGCTTGCAACTGTAATTCAGGAGCAGCATAACCTTTCTTTGCAGTAGATGTGATAATTCCAGTAATGACGAGTGCCATCGTTAAAACTAAGATGACTGTTTGTTTCATTCGGTTAATCAACCTTTGCACCTCCAACCCATATACAACACCGGTTATTGTACCATAATAAATATGAAAAAAATAGACAGTGGAAACCCCACTGTCTGAAAAAATTTAAAAATGGTACAAACATCGCATCTTTTTTTACGATTGTGTGACAACCGGCATAAAAACGTCCTATACCGAGTAGTTTGGTGCTTCTTTCGTGATCTGTACATCATGTGGATGGCTTTCTCGTAATCCAGCGTTCGTGATGCGGGTAAACCTTGCATTTTCCCTCAAGTCATCAACACTTGGCGTGCCGCAATAACCCATTCCAGATCGCAAGCCTCCAACCAATTGATGTACAGTGTCCGCTAGTGGCCCTTTATAAGGTACACGACCTTCAATTCCTTCTGGGACGAGTTTCTGGTTATTTTCTTGGAAATAACGGTCACGGCTTCCGCGTTCCATCGCTCCAATTGATCCCATACCACGATACACTTTGAATTGACGCCCTTGATAGATTTCTCGCTCACCTGGGCTTTCGTCTACCCCTGCAAGAAGGCTTCCAAGCATGACTGCATGTCCGCCCGCCGCAAGCGCCTTGACGACATCACCTGAGTACTTGATCCCGCCATCTGCTATGATCGGAATGTTGTATTTCCGTGCTTCTGTCGCACATTCATAAACCGCAGTGACTTGAGGTACACCGACTCCAGCGACGACTCGAGTCGTACAGATCGATCCTGGTCCGATACCGACCTTCACCACATCGACACCTGCTTCAATCAAATCACGTGTCCCTTCTGCAGTTGCTACATTTCCTGCAATGATCGTGACGTCAGGGTATGCTGATTTGATTTCTTTCACTTTTGCGAGTACGCCTTCAGAATGTCCGTGTGCTGTATCAATGACAAGTGCATCTACTCCAGCTTCCACAAGCTTTTTCACTCTCATCATTGCATCTGCGGTAACGCCGACTGCAGCACCTGCTAGCAGTCTACCATGTGCATCTTTTGCCGAGTTCGGAAATTCAATGACTTTCTCAATGTCTTTAATCGTGATTAGTCCTTTTAAGATCCCTTCTTCATCGACGAGTGGAAGCTTTTCAATTCGATGCTGTTGAAGGATTTCTTCAGCTTCTTTCAATGTTGTACCTACAGATGCCGTGACTAAGTTCTCATGTGTCATGACTTCTTTGATTTTGATGGAAAAATCTTGAATGAAACGCATGTCTCGGTTCGTGATGATGCCGACAAGTGTACGGTTCTCATCCACAATCGGAACACCGGAGATGCGGTATTTCCCCATTAAATGCTCAGCATCAAAGACTTGATGCTCGGGAGTGAGATAAAAAGGATTCGTAATAACACCGGACTCAGAGCGTTTGACACGATCGACATGTTCCGCTTGTTCCTCAATCGACATATTTTTATGAATGATCCCTAGACCACCTTGACGTGCCATTGCAATCGCCATTTTCGATTCCGTTACCGTATCCATTCCAGCACTGATAATCGGGATATTAAGCTTTACATGATCCGATAATCTTGTTTTGACAGATACGTCCCTTGGTAATACGGATGATTTTGCAGGCACAAGCAAAACATCATCGAACGTAAGTCCTTCTCTTGCAAATTTGTCTTCCCACATTCGTCCCACTCTCCTTTTAATCGTTAAAATATTATTTGTAGATTAACAATGGGGTAAACTACTGTCAAGAAAGCAGGAATAAGTCCGATTATTCGTAAAATTTGCGCTATGGATGTGACTACATGGAACCCCTATTCAACGAATGGAAAAGCTTCGATCAATACTTAAGTGCACAATCCACTCAGCGATACTTAAAAAGATGCTATGAACAGTTGAAAACAGACATGTCGATTGAGGAATTAAGCTATCGGAACAGTTACAGCTTCATCTATTATCTGACTCATGGGAAACGTCATTTCGACCTATGTCGTCAATCCCCGCTGGAACTGCAGCCGATGCTCCTTTACTATGGGATGGTCCAGCTTTTGAAATGCTGTCTTTTAACCGTTGACCCTCTATACCCTGAGTCGACTGCTCTACTAGCTCATGGGGTGACGACCAGGAAACGGAAAAAGCAAAACTATCTCTTTTTACAAGATGAAATCAAGGTACAACGAAACGGGCTATTTCCTTATTTCTCTGAACAACTCTTCGGAATGGAGCAACTCGAAGGAGATAAGTTCCAGATGAAAGATTTATTTAGCTATGTCCCTGAAATGGACGACCTTTTTCGTCAGGTCAGCGGAAAATCTCCACTCGTACCTGTTGAAGGATCGCTTACGGATGGTCAGGTTCTGATTGATGATCGAATACTGGATTCACTACATATGACGGGTTCTCGATTTGTCCAGTTTCTGCAGCAACAAGCTTTACCGAATCATGTAGAAGTGTCTTATGACAACTCACAATTCACCGTCGAATTTCTCAAAACTCTGAATGCACACACGACATTTTTCAGGAAAACAATCGACAATCAATGGTTTGTACCGAATACTCGGGAAGGGTTCAAACCGATGCATGAAGTAATGGTCCATTATTTGTTGCTGTATAACCTGAGCATGATCTGTCGTTACGAAACGGAATGGTGGGGTGATTTGTTCTACACGTTCTCAAGCAATGATTATCCTTATATTTCTCGATTCCTTGCAATTTCTCGTGTAAAAGTACCGTATATGCTGTTGGAGTATTTGGATGGGAAGAAGCAGTGAAGTTGATTTCTTCGAATTCACTCCCTTTAGGTCCTTATGGACCTAATTTTTAATGAAAAATAAAAAAGAACAGCCTCATAAGGCTGCTCTGTTGTTGCCCGGCGACGTTCTACTCTCACAGGGGGAAGCCCCCAATTACCATTGACGCTGAAGAGCTTAACTTCCGTGTTCGGCATGGGA